>NZ_PSTL01000011.1:0-104037 GCF_002930845.1 Rathayibacter sp. AY1A7
CAGTTCGGTCCCTATCCGCTGCGCGCGCAGGAAATTTGAGAAGATCTATCCCTAGTACGAGAGGACCGGGATGGACGAACCTCTGGTGTGTCAGTTGTTCCGCCAGGAGCACCGCTGATTAGCTACGTTCGGAACGGATAACCGCTGAAAGCATCTAAGCGGGAAGCCGGCTTCGAGATGAGATTTCCATCCCTTCGGGGGAGAGGCTCCCAGCCAGACGACTGGGTTGATAGGCCGGATGTGGAAGACAGGACTAAAGACTGTCGGAGCTGACCGGTACTAATAAGCCGATAACTTGATAATCACTACACTCATACCGTTGTAAAGGCTGGTAGGAGTGGTCAGAGATTGCTTGCGTCCACTTTGTGGTTCCCAGAAGACGGGCACCCCGCATCCTCCTTCGGGAGGAGCGGAACAATTGAATACACGCACGGCGTGTAACCCAGATTTGACCATGTGCCTTCGGGTGTGTGTGTCGCCAGGGTTACGGCGGCCATAGCGAGAGGGAAACGCCCGGTCACATTCCGAACCCGGAAGCTAAGACTCTCAGCGCCGATGGTACTGCAGGGGGGACCCTGTGGGAGAGTAGGACACCGCCGGACACCATTCACGATGGCCACCCAGAAATGGGTGGCCATCGCTGTTTAACCGGTCGGTCTCTGTTCGAGGACGAACAGGACCGGCCGGAGCGACGATGACCGTCGTCGCCCGACTCCGGAACGAGGAGCAGCGATGACTCAGCACGACCCGACGCCCTCTCCGGAATCGAGGCCGCTCCAGAACGGCTTCGACGTCGTGGAGGAACACGTCCTGTCAGACGAGCTCCTCCGGATCGAGCAGACTCCGCTCAACGAGAGGGCAGCCGGATACGTCCAGCTGCAGGAGCAGCTGCGCATCCGACTCGAGAACGCGGACCGCGACCGATGACCGACGACTCGCGACTCGACTCGGCTCTCGCCGAGCGGGGCATCGCCCGGTCCCGCACCCATGCCGCTCGGATGATCGCCGATGGTCTGGTGACGGTGGACGGTGTCCCTGCACTGAAGCCCTCGATCCGCGTGCGCGACGATCAGGACGTCGCGGTCGCCGGCCTTGACCACTACGTCAGCCGGGCCGCCCACAAGCTGCTCGCCGCCCTCGACACCTTCGTGACGGTGCGAGTCGCGGGCCGGAACGCTCTCGACGTCGGGGCGTCGACGGGCGGGTTCTCGCAGGTCCTGCTCGAGCGCGGCGCCGCCTCGGTGATCGCCCTCGACGTCGGGCACGCGCAGCTCGCTCCCCGGATCCGGTCCGACGATCGCGTCCACGTGGTGGAGGGGTTCAATGCGCGGGATCTCACCGCCGCCCGGCTCGCCGAAGCCGCCAGGACCGAGATCGTCCCGGACCTGGTCGTGTCCGACGTGTCCTTCATCTCCCTGCGGATGGTTCTGCCTCCCGTCGCCGCCTCCGTGGATCCGCTCGCCGACTTCGTGGTGCTGGTGAAGCCGCAGTTCGAGGTCGGCCGCTTGGGGGTGCGGGAGGGGATCGTCCGGGATCCGGAGCTGCGTCGCGAGGCCCTCTCGGACGTCCTGTGGTCGGCGTGGGACCTGGGGCTCGGCGTCGTCGGGCTGGCCGAGTCGCCACTCCCGGGGGGCGCTGGGAATCGCGAGTATCTGGCGCACCTCCACCGCGACCGCGGAACGATTCCGACACAATGGAGGGACGCGGTCACCGCGCTCACCACCGGATGACGCGATCGTGTCCGCCGCTGTCGACCGACCAGAAGGACACCCCCTCGATGCAGTCCCCTCGTGACGAGCGCAACATCCTCGTCGTCGCCCACACCGGACGGACGGACTCCCTCGATGCGGCGGTCCTCGTCGTCGAGCGACTCCGGAACTCCGGCGCCCACCCCGTCCTCTGCGCCGACGACAAGGGCGACATCGTCGCGGTCGCTCCGGATCTGAGCGACGTCGCCGTGCTCGGGTCCGACGTGCCGCTCGAGTTCATCGAGCTCGTGTTCGTGCTCGGCGGGGACGGGACCATCCTCCGCGCAGCGGAGATCGTCCGGTCTGGGACGGCCCCTCTGCTCGGCGTGAACCTCGGCCACGTCGGGTTCCTCGCGGAGAGCGAGCGGGACGATCTCGACGATGCCGTCGCCCGTGCGCTCGACGGCGACTACGCGGTCGAGGAGCGGATGACCCTGCAGGTGCGCGTCAAGATCGATGAGGCCGTCGTCTACGAGACCTGGGCGCTCAACGAGGCGACCGTCGAGAAGGGCAGCCGCGAGCGGATGCTCGAGGTCATGGTGGGCGTCGACGGACGTCCGCTGTCGAGCTTCGGCTGCGACGGCATCGTCGTGTCCACTCCGACCGGTTCCACCGCTTACGCCTTCTCCGGGGGCGGCCCCGTCGTGTGGCCGACCGTCGAGGCGATGCTCCTCGTTCCGCTCAGTGCCCATGCCCTCTTCGCGCGGCCCCTCGTCGTGGGCCCGTCGTCGAGCCTCGCCGTCGAGGTCAAGGAGAGGACCGACGGCGTCGGCGTCCTCTGGGCCGACGGCCGGCGCGCCTACGAGCTGCCGCCGGGAGCGCGCGTCGTCTACCGGCGCTCGCCCGTGCCGGTGCGCTTCGCGCGCCTGCACGACGCCCCCTTCACCGATCGACTCGTGCACAAGTTCGGTCTCCCCATCCGCGGATGGCGGGGGTCGGCGGAGACGGAGTAAGGCCCGATGCTCGAAGAGCTGCAGATCCGCGACCTCGGAGTGATCGCCGAGGCGACTCTCCCGCTCGGACCGGGCTTCACCGCGGTCACCGGCGAGACCGGCGCCGGCAAGACGATGGTGGTCACGGCGCTCGGCCTCGTGCTGGGCGCGCGCTCTGACGCGTCCGCGGTGCGCTCGGGAGCGAAGCAGGCCTGGGTGTCGGGGCGCTGGCTGGTCCCAGAGCAGGGCCCGGTCGCCGAGCGGGTCCACGACGCCGGCGGCGATCTCGACGGCCCGGAGCTGCTCCTCGCGCGCTCGGTGTCGGCGGAGGGACGCGGGCGAGCCGTCGTCGGCGGCCGGAGCGCACCGGTCAGCGTGCTGAGCGAGCTCGCCGATCAGCTGGTCGTCGTGCACGGGCAGTCGGACCAGATCCGCCTCCGCTCCGCCGCGGCGCAGCGCGAGGCGCTCGACCGGTTCGGCGGACCCGGTCTCGCCGACGCCCTCCGCGACTACGCGAGCGCCTTCGAGCGCTGGCGGGCCAACCGGGAGGAGCTCGACTCGCTCACCGAGGCCCGGGAGACGCGCGCCCGCGAAGCCGAACGGCTCCGCTCGGCCCTCGCCGAGATCGAGGTGGTCGCCCCCCAGCGCGGGGAGGACGTCGAGCTCGCGGCGCAGTCCGCCCGGCTCGGGAGCATCGAGCAGCTCCGGCTCGCCGCCGGCGAGGCCCGCGAGGCGATCTCGTCCGAGGAGCTGGACGGGCGGGACGCGCTCGGGCTCCTCGAGACGGCGCGGCGCGTGCTGGAGCGGGCGGCCGAGCACGACGCCGCCCTGCAGCCGACGGTCCAGACGCTCGGCGAGGCGGCGGTGCTCCTCGTCGACGCCGCCGGCGGGCTCTCCTCGTACCTGGCGGAGCTCGACCTCGACGGCGCGCACGACTTGGAGCTGATCGAGAACCGGCGGGCGGAGCTGTCCCTGCTCGCCCGCACCTACGGACCGACGCTGGACGACGTGCTCGACCTGGTGGACTCCTCCGGACTCCGCCTGCTCGAGCTCGACGGCGACGACGAGAGGATCGCGGCTCTCGAGGCCGACACCGCGGCCGACGCGGACCTCGTCGACCGCCTCGCGACCCGGCTGACCGAGCTGCGGACCGCGGCGGCCGCCGAGCTGGGGGAGCGGGTCAGCGACGAGCTCACCGCGCTGGCCATGGCGGATGCGCGCCTGCACGTGAAGGTGACGGCCGCGGGGGAGCCGAGCGTCCACGGGCGCGACTCCGTCGAGATGCTGCTCCAGCCGCACACCGGGGCCGCACCCCGGCCCCTCGCCCGCGGAGCCTCGGGCGGCGAGCTCTCGAGGGTGATGCTCGCGATCGAGGTCGTGGTCGCCGCCAACGACCCGGTGCCGACGTTCGTCTTCGACGAGGTCGACGCGGGGGTCGGCGGAGCAGCGGCGATCGAGATCGGCCGACGGCTCGCGCGGCTCGCCGAGACGTCGCAGGTCATCGTGGTGACCCACCTCGCGCAGGTCGCCGCATTCGCCACGAACCACCTCCGCGTCGAGAAGGGCTCGGACGGCGCGGTGACCTCGAGCGCCGTGACGCAGCTCGACTCCGAGGAGCGGGTGTCCGAGATGGCGCGCCTGCTCTCGGGGCTCACCGACTCCGCCAACGCTCTCGCTCATGCGCGGGAGCTCCTCGAATCGAGCCGACGGGGCTGATCGCGAGCGGCCCGGGACGACATCGATCCGTCCCGGGCGGTCCGCCGCCGCCGTTCTGCTGTTACGGTGGAACCCCGTGGTGGACTTTACGAACGCGGGCCTTTCCTCTTCTTCTCCCTCGGATCCCGAGGGCTCCTCCGGGTCCTCGACCCGGAACGCTTCGACGGCCGGGCAGGACGCCCCCTCGAAGATCACGAAGCACATCTTCGTCACCGGCGGTGTCGTATCCTCGCTCGGCAAGGGACTCACGGCCGCGAGCCTGGGCAACCTGCTGACCGCGCGCGGGCTGCGCGTCGTCATGCAGAAGCTCGACCCGTACCTCAACGTGGACCCGGGGACGATGAACCCGTTCCAGCACGGCGAGGTCTTCGTGACCGACGACGGCGCCGAGACCGATCTCGACATCGGCCACTACGAGCGCTTCCTCGACATCAACCTGAACCAGGCCGCGAACGTCACGACCGGCCAGATCTACTCGCGGGTCATCGCGCGGGAGCGCGCCGGCGAGTACCTCGGCGACACGGTCCAGGTCATCCCGCACATCACGGACGAGATCAAGCGGCGCATGCGCCTCCAGTCGGAGGACGACCCGCAGCCGGACGTCATCATCACCGAGATCGGCGGCACCGTCGGCGACATCGAGAGCCAGCCGTTCATCGAGTCGGCCCGCCAGGTCCGCCACGAGCTCGGCCGCCGCAACGTCTTCTTCGTGCACGTCTCGCTGGTGCCCTTCATGGGCGCCTCCGGCGAGCAGAAGACCAAGCCCACCCAGCACTCCGTCGCGGCGCTGCGCTCGATCGGCATCCAGCCGGACGCGCTGGTGCTGCGGAGCGACCGGCCCGTGTCGGAGTCGAACAAGCGCAAGATCGCGCTGATGTGCGACGTCGACGAGCAGGCCGTGGTCAACGCCAAGGACGTCGCGTCGATCTACGAGATCCCGCAGATGCTCAACGAGCAGGGCCTCGACGCCTACATCATCGACCAGCTGGGCCTCCCGGCCGGCGAGGTCGTCTGGGACGGCTGGTCGCGACTGCTCGAGGCCGTGCACGAGCCCAAGCACGAGGTCACCATCGGCCTGGTCGGGAAGTACATCGACCTGCCCGACGCCTACCTCTCCGTGACGGAGGCTCTGCGGGCCGGCGGCTTCGCGCAGCAGACGAAGGTCGCCATCCGCTGGATCGCCTCCGACGGGCTCGAGGACCCCGAGGCTGCGGCCAAGGCGCTCTCCGAGCTCGACGGCATCTGCGTGCCCGGCGGCTTCGGCATCCGCGGCATCGAGGGCAAGCTCGGCGCGCTGCGCTTCGCGCGGGAGAACGGGATACCGACCCTCGGGCTCTGCCTCGGCCTGCAGTGCATGGTCATCGAGTACGCCCGCAACGAGGCCGGCCTCGAGGGGGCCTCGTCGTCGGAGTTCGACCCGGAGACGGAGTTCCCCGTCATCGCGACGATGGCCGAGCAGGTCGAGATCCTCGCGTCCGGGGACATGGGCGGCACGATGCGCCTCGGCCTCTACACGGCCGAGCTCGCCGAGGGCTCGATCGTCGCCGAGGTGTACGGCGCACCTGAGGCGGCCGAGCGCCACCGTCACCGCTACGAGGTCAACAACCGCTACCGCGACCGGATCGCCGAGGCGGGGCTCTGGTTCTCGGGCCTCTCGCCCGACGGCCACCTCGTGGAGTACGTCGAGCTGCCCCGCGAGAAGCACCCCTACTACGTGGGCACGCAGGCGCACCCGGAGCTCCGCTCGCGCCCGAACGCCGCGCACCCGCTCTTCCGCGGCCTCGTGACCGCCGCCCTCGAGCGCCAGGAGGCCTCGCGCCTCTTCCCGGCATCGGAGGCGGGCGCCGATGAGTGAGCCGCTGTCGGACGAGCTCGTCGAGCCGGAGGTCCTGACCAGTGAGCGCGTCTTCGACGGGATGGTCTGGGGCGTCCGCGCGGAGACGTTCCGCTACGGCGGCGGCGAGCTGCGCCGGGAGTTCCTCGATCACACGGGAGCCGTCGCGGTGCTGGCCCTCGACGACGAGGACCGCGTCGCCCTGATCAAGCAGTACCGGCACCCGGTCCGCACCCGCGAGTGGGAGATCCCGGCCGGCCTGCTCGACGTCGAGGGCGAGGATCCGCTGGTCGCCGCTCAGCGGGAGCTGGGCGAGGAGACGGACCTGCAGGCCGAGCGCTGGGACCTGCTCTCGGAGTTCGCGACCTCGCCGGGCGGCAGCGACGAGGTCATCCGGATCTACCTGGCCCGCGGGCTCTCGTCCACAGGCTCCGCCTTCGACCGCGAGGCGGAGGAGGCCGACATGGAGCTGCGGTGGGTGCCGCTGGACGAGGCGGTCGAGGCGGTCCTCGCCCGCCGGGTGCAGAACCCCTCGCTGACGATCGCGGTGCTCGCGGCGCACGCGTTCCGCTCGCGCGACTGGGACGGACTGGGCGACGCGTCCTCGCCGTGGACGCGCCACCCGCGGGTCCGCCACCCCCGGGGGTGAGCCCCCGCGCCTGCGCCGAGGCGTACCTCCGGCAGGCGAGCGTGGAGCGCGGGCTCTCGGCGCACACGCTCGCGGCCTACCGGCGCGACCTGGAGCTCTACCTCGGCTGGCTCGAGGAGCGCGGGACCGTCGATCTGGCGCAGCTCGGACGGGTCGACGTGGGGGAGTTCTCCTCCTGGCTGGCCGCACGCCCGGAGCGGCCGCTCGCGGCGAGCTCGCGCGCACGGATCCTCTCGAGCGTCCGAGGGCTGCACCGCTTCGCCCTCGAGGAGGGGGTCGTCGCGGACGACGTGGCCCGGGACGTGGTGCCGCCGAAGATCCCGATGACCCTGCCGAAGGCGGTCACGGTCGAGCAGATGGCGGCACTGCTCGACGCGGCGCGCGGCGAGGAGCTCGCGGACCTGCGGGACCGGGCCCTGCTGGAGCTGCTCTACGCGACGGGCGCGCGCATCTCGGAGGCGGTGGACCTGAACGTCGACGACGTGGTCGCCGCGGAGGTGGTGCGGCTGACGGGCAAGGGGTCCAAGCAGCGGATGGTGCCGCTCGGCCGCTTCGCCCGCGAGGCGGTCGACGAGTACCTCGTGCGTGCGCGGCCGGAGCTCTCGCGGAGGGGGCGTGCGACGCCGGCGCTCTTCCTGGGGGTCCGCGGGAGCCGCCTGTCGCGGCAGAGCGCCTGGCTGGTCATCCGCGCCGTCGCCGAGAAGGCCGGGCTGGACCGGGAGATCTCGCCGCACACCTTCCGGCACTCCTTCGCGACCCACCTGCTCGCGGGCGGCGCAGACGTCCGCGTGGTGCAGGAGCTCCTCGGGCACGCCTCGGTGGCGACGACGCAGATCTACACGCTGGTGACGGCGGACACGCTCCGGGACGTCTACACGTCCGCGCACCCGCGAGCGCGGCGCTAGAGCCGCGGACCCGCGCGGCGGGGCGCGGCGGCCGGGGAGCGGGGCGCCGGTACACTCGTCGGAGGCCGCGCGGGAGCGCACGCCGCCACGGAAGCGAGGACGACGCAGGTGACACGCAAGACGGACGACAAGGCCGAGCTCACCGGTCTCGAAGCCCCGACGCTCGGCCCGACCGGCCGCCCCCTGCGCGACTTCCCGCTGCCGGTGGAGCTCACCGGTCACGGCCCCGCTCGGATCATCTCCCTCTGCAACCAGAAGGGCGGCGTCGGAAAGACGACGACGACCATCAACCTGGGCGCGACCCTCGCCGAGTACGGCCGCCGCGTGCTGGCCATCGACTTCGACCCGCAGGGCGCCCTCTCGGCCGGCCTCGGGGTCACCACCTACGACGCCATCACGATCTACGACCTGCTCCTCGGCACCGTGAAGGACCCGGCCGAGGCGATCCGGAGGACCCGCGTGCCGGGCCTGGACGTCATCCCGGCCAACATCGACCTCTCCGCCGCCGAGGTCCACCTCGTCAACGAGGTCGCGCGCGAGCAGATCCTCGCCCGGGTGCTCCGCAAGGTGAGCGCGGATTACGACGTCATCCTGATCGACTGCCAGCCCTCGCTGGGCCTGCTCACGGTCAATGCGCTCACCGCGAGCCACGGCGTCCTCATCCCGCTCGAGTGCGAGTTCTTCGCGCTGCGCGGCGTCGCCCTGCTGATCGAGACGATCGACAAGGTCCGCGACCGGCTCAACCCGGTGATCGAGCTCGACGGCATCCTGCCCACGATGTACGACTCCCGCACCCTGCACTCGCGGGAGGTGCTCGACCGGGTGGTCGACGCCTTCGGCGACAGCGTGCTCGAGACGGTGATCGGCCGCACGGTGAAGTTCCCGGACGCCAGCGTGTCCGGCGTCCCGATCACCCAGTTCGCGCCCGAGCACAACGCCGCGAAGGCGTACCGCAAGCTCGCCAGGGAGCTGATCTCGCGTGGCGCGGTCGCCTGAGGTCCTCCTCGAGGAGCGCGCCGCTCCCATCGGGTTCCACCTCGCGCTGACCAACTTCGAGGGTCCGTTCGACCTCCTGCTGAGCCTCATCGCGAAGCAGCAGGTCGACATCACCGAGATCGCGCTGAGCGCCGTGACGGACGAGTTCCTCTCGTACCTGCACGGGATCGACTCGCTCGAGGGGCTGGATCGCGCGTCGGAGTTCCTCGTCGTCGCCGCGACGCTCCTCGACCTGAAGATCGCCGGACTCCTGCCCCAGGGCGAGCTCGTGGACGCCGAGGACGCGGCGCTGCTGGAGGCGCGAGACCTGCTGTTCGCCCGGCTCCTGCAGTACCGGGCCTTCAAGCAGGTGTCGTCGTGGTTCGGGGAGCGGATCGCGATCGAGACCGCCCGCCACGTGCGCGACGTGCCTCTGGAGGAGGAGTACCGGTCCGCGAAGCCGGAGCTCGTCTGGACCCTGTCGCCCGCCGACTTCGCCGCCCTCGCGACCGTCGCCCTCGCTCCGCGCGAGCTGCCGACGGTGGGCCTGGACCACCTGCACGCCCCGCAGATCAGCATCCGGGAGCAGGCCGCGCACGTCGTAGCGATGCTGCGCGCCCGCGGGAGGGCCACGTTCGGCGAGCTGATCGCGGACGCCGACGAGAAGGGCGTGATCGTCGCGCGCTTCCTGGCCGTGCTCGAGCTCTACCGGCACGCCGCGATCTCGTTCGACCAGCCGGAGCCGCTCGGCGAGCTCACGCTGCGCTGGGTCGCCGAGCAGTGGAGCGATGCGAGCCTCGCCGCGCTCGGAGCCGACTATGACTCCTGACGCCGGCCCCGGGACCGTCGCGTTCGAGATCGACCGGGCGATCGAGGCGATCCTGATGGTCGCGGACGAGCCGCAGCCGCTCGCCTCCCTCGCGACCGCGCTGTCGAGGCCGATCGCCGTGGTCCGCCAGTCGATC
Source organism: Rathayibacter sp. AY1A7 (assembly GCF_002930845.1). Taxonomy (NCBI): domain Bacteria; kingdom Bacillati; phylum Actinomycetota; class Actinomycetes; order Micrococcales; family Microbacteriaceae; genus Rathayibacter; species Rathayibacter sp. AY1A7. Next base: position 9,725 of record NZ_PSTL01000011.1, read on the forward strand.
GAGCGCCTGGTAGCCGACTACGACGGCGCCGACGGGGCGATCCGCCGGGGCTTCGAGCTGCGCGAGGTCGGTGCCGGCTGGCGGATCTACGTGCGCCGCGAGTACGACCCGGTGGTCAAGGACTTCGTCCTGACGCAGAACCCGACGCGGCTCTCGCAGGCGGCGCTCGAGACGCTCGCCGTGATCGCCTACAAGCAGCCGGTCTCGCGCGGTCAGGTCGCGCAGATCCGCGCGGTCAACGTCGACTCCGTCGCGCGCACCCTCCTCGGCCGCGGCCTCATCGCGGAGGTCGGCCACGACCCCGAGACGGGCGCGGTCCTCTACGGCACCACCGAGCAGCTGCTCGTGCACCTCGGCCTCACCTCGCTCGACGAGCTGCCGAAGATCTCCCCCCTACTGAGCGACGGAAGAGACGGATTCGATGAGCGCGCCTGACAGCGGCCCCGACGGCGAACGACTGCAGAAGGTCCTCGCGGCAGCGGGGGTCGCCTCCCGACGAGTGGTCGAGGAGATGATCGTGGCGCGGCGGATCCGCGTCAACGGCGAGGTGGCGGACGAGCTCGGCCGCCGCATCGATCCGGCGACCGACCGGATCGAGGTCGACGGGGTCGCGGTGCAGCTGGACACCTCGCGCCGCTACGTCATGCTCAACAAGCCGATCGGCGTCGTCAGCTCGCTGGCGGACGAGAACGGACGCACCGACCTCAGCCTCTACACGAAGAACTTCGAGGAGCGGCTGTTCAACGTCGGGCGCCTCGACGCCGAGACCTCGGGACTGCTGGTGCTGACCAACGACGGCGAGCTCGCCCACGTCCTCGCGCACCCGTCGTTCGGAGTGACGAAGACCTACATCGCGAAGGTGCACGGGCAGGTCCTCCCGCAGACGATCGCGACGCTGACCTCCGGGATCGAGCTCGACGACGGACCGGTGGCCGCCGACAAGGCGCGTCTCCTCGGCCGGCCGGAGGGCCGCTCGAACGCCTCGCTCGTCGAGATCACCCTGCACTCCGGTCGCAACCGGGTCGTCCGCCGGATGATGGCGGCGGTCGGCCACCCGGTGATCGAGCTCGTCCGGCGCCAGTTCGGGCCGCTGCACCTGGGCACCCTGCGCTCGGGCGATCTGCGCGACCTGACCCGGGAGGAGCTGGGCGCGCTGCTCACGATCGCGCGGCAGGGCGGCGAGGCGGTGGCGGCCGCTCCCGCGGTCCCCTCGAAGAAGGCGAGCGCGGGTGCGCGGCGGCCCCGGCCTGACAGCGGCGAGCGCGTCGCCCCGGCGGAGCGCGGCTCGGCCGGGCGATCCTCGGATCGCGGCGGATCGTCCGGACGGTCGTCCGACCGCGGCGGCTCGGCGGGACGGTCGTCCGATCGCGGCGGCTCCTCCGCCGGCGGCGGGCGGAGCGACGGTCCTCCGCGCCGGTCCGGCGCCGACAAGCAGCGCCGCGCCGATCGCTAGGCTGTCGGGGTGAACGAGCTCCTGCACCCCGCGCCGCCCGCGATGCGGACGACCGGGACGGTGCGGGTGGTCGGCTCCGGACTGCTCGGCGCCTCCATCGGCCTCGGCCTCGCCTCCCGCGGGATCGACGTCGTCCTCGACGACGCCTCGCCCGCGAGCCTCTCCCTCGCCATCGACTACGGGGCCGGCCGCGCCGCCTCCGCCGACGACCGACCCTCCGTCGTCGTCGTCTGCGTCCCCCCTGACGTCACCGCGAGCGTCGTCGAGCGCGAGCTCGCGGCGCACCCCGGAGCCGTCGTCACCGACGTGGCGAGCGTCAAGACCCAGCCGCTGCGCGAGCTGCGCTCCCGCGGCGTCGACCTCGCCCGCTACATCGGCTCGCACCCGATGGCCGGCCGCGAGCGCGGCGGACCGGTCGCCGCGCGGGGAGACCTCTTCGTCGGCAGACCCTGGGTGATCTGCCGCGACGGCGAGACCGCGCCCGACGCGCTCGCACGGGTGGAGGGCCTCGCTCTCGACCTCGGCGGCACCATCGTCGAGATGGACCCGGAGGAGCACGACCTCTCGGTCGGCCTCGTCTCGCACGCCCCGCAGGTGATCTCGTCACTGCTCGGCCAGCGCCTCCTCGACGCCCCGAACGCGGCGCTCCGCCTCGCCGGGCAGGGCGTCCGCGACGTCTCGCGCCTGGCGGCCTCGGCCCCCGAGCTCTGGATGCAGATCCTGGCCGCGAACCGCGAGCACGTCGTCGCGGTGCTCGACGCCTTCCGCGACGACGTCGCCGCGGTCGCCGACGCGCTCCGCGACCTCGAGGCGCCCGGCTCGCGCCGCGTGCTCGCCGAGCACCTGGCCGCGGGCAACGCCGGAGTGGCGCGCCTGCCCGGCAAGCACGGCCAGGACCAGCGCTTCTCGACCCTGATCGTCCTCGTCGACGACTCTCCCGGAACCCTCGCGCGGCTCCTGGTGGAGATCGGCGAGGCGGGCGTCAATCTCGAGGACGTGCGCCTCGAGCACGCGCAGGGGCGCCGAGTGGGTCTCGCCGAGATCTCGGTGGTGCCCGAAGCGGTCGCGCCGCTGACCGAAGAACTGACCATACGCGGCTGGAGGATCGCCGGATGAGCACCGAGCAGAACAGGCAGGAGGGCGGCCTGAACAGGATGACGCCCGCCCGCCGGGCACAGCAGAGCATCCCGGAGGACGGGGGCGCGGCTCCCGAGCGCGAGGCGCGCTCCGAGGCCGCCGAGCAGGGCGACTTCGGCGAGGCCGTCGTGGTCGCCATCGACGGCCCGGCCGGCAGCGGCAAGTCCAGCGTGTCGAGGGCTGCCGCCCGCCGCCTCGACTTCGAGTTCCTCGACACGGGAGCGGCCTACCGCGCGCTCGCCTGGCACGGGCTCGACCGCGACCTCGACTTCGAGGACCAGGACGCGATCGTCGACGCGCTCGACGGCTTCGACTACTCCATCGGCACCGACCCCGAGTCGTACTCGGTGTGGGTCGGTCCGACCGAGGTGACCGCCGCCATCCGCGAGCCCCGGGTGACCGCGCGCGTCTCGGCCGTGGCGAAGGTCCCCGAGGTCCGTCGGAGGATCACCCTGCTGTTCCGGAGGATCATCGGCGAGACGCGTCGGGAGGGCATCATCGTCGAGGGCCGCGACATCACGACGGTCGTCGCACCGACCGCTCCGGTCCGGATCCTGCTGACGGCGAGCGAAGAGGCTAGAATGGCCAGGCGTTCGCGCGAGGTCACCACGGAATCCGCCGAGGCGACGGGTCAGGCGCTGCGGTCGAGGGACCGCGCCGACTCGCAGGTGGTCGACTTCATGAACGCCGCAGAAGGAGTCACTCTTCTCGACTCCACTCATCTCGACTTCGAGCAGACCGTCGACGCGGTCGTCGCCGAGGTCCGAACTTCGAGAGCAAGGGCCGGTCATGGCACAGGACACGCACGTCGGTGACGACGAGCTGAACTTCGGAGACGACGACCTCGTCGAGCGCCTCGGCGACCTCGACGAGCAGCTCGCCTCCTCACGCGCGCAGGCGCTCCGCAGCGGACTCGAGGACTACGACCTCGACGAGGAGGACCTCGACCTCCTCGAGTTCGCCGGGGAGGACTCGGACGAGGTCCGCTACCTCCCCGCCCTCCCGGTCGTGGCGATCGTGGGCCGCCCCAACGTCGGCAAGTCCGCGCTGGTGAACCGCATCCTCGGCCGCCGCGAGGCCGTCGTCGAGGACACCCCGGGCGTCACGCGCGACCGCGTGTCCTACAAGGCGGAGTGGATCGACCGGGCGTTCACCATCGTCGACACCGGCGGCTGGGAGCCCGACGCCCGCGGCATCGACGCCTCCGTCGCCATGCAGGCCGAGATCGCCATCGACCTCGCCGACGCCGTCATCTTCGTCGTCGACGCGAACGTCGGCGCGACCGCGACCGACGAGCACGTCGTGAAGCTGCTGCGCAAGACGAAGAAGCCGGTCTTCCTCGCCGCCAACAAGGTGGACGACGCCCGCCAGGAGCCGAACGCCGCATCGCTGTGGTCGCTCGGCCTGGGCGAGCCCCGCCCCGTCTCCGCCGTCCACGGCCGCGGCGTCGCCGACCTTCTCGACGCGGTGCTCGAGAAGCTCCCTCTGGAGTCGGCCGTCGCCAAGCGCGAGGTCGGCGGACCGCGCCGCGTCGCAATTCTCGGCCGCCCGAACGTCGGCAAGTCCAGCCTGCTCAACAAGGCCGCGGGGGAGGAGCGGGTCGTCGTCAACGAGCTCGCCGGCACCACGCGCGACCCGGTCGACGAGCAGGTCGAGATCGCCGGCAAGGTCTGGCGCTTCGTCGACACCGCGGGCATCCGCCGCCGCGTGCACCTCCAGCAGGGCGCCGACTTCTACGCGTCGCTGCGCACCTCGACGGCGCTCGAGAAGGCCGAGGTCGCCGTCGTCGTCCTCGACGTCTCGCAGCCGATCTCGGAGCAGGACGTCCGCATCATCGACCTGGTGCTGGAGTCGGGCCGGGCGCTCGTGCTCGCCTTCAACAAGTGGGACCTCCTCGACGACGAGCGCCGCCGCTACCTCGAGCGCGAGATCGAGACCGACCTCGCCCACGTGGCGTGGGCGCCCCGCGTCAACATCTCGGCCCGCACCGGCCGCCACCTCGAGAAGCTCGTGCCGGCGCTCGAGCTCGCCCTCGAGTCGTGGGACACGCGCATCCCGACGGGCAAGTTCAACGCGTTCCTCGCCGAGCTCACCGCGGCGCACCCGCACCCCCTCCGCGGAGGCAAGCAGCCCCGCGTGCTCTTCGGCACGCAGGCCTCGTCGCGCCCGCCGACATTCGTCCTCTTCACCACCGGGTTCCTCGACCCCGGCTACCGCCGCTACATCGCACGCCGCCTGCGCGAGATCTACGGCTTCCAGGGTTCGCCGGTGAACGTCAACATGCGCGTCCGCGAGAAGCGCGCGCGCTGAGCGCAGCCGCACCGTGTCCGGCCCGTGGGAGCTCCTCCCGCGGGCCGTCCGCGTCTCCGGGAGGATAGGTCGTCGAGTCGAGGGGGCGGATGCCGCTCCGATCGTCTCGATCGAGCAGGTCGGCCTCGTCGCGAGCGGGAGTGACGGGCGGCGCGGCGCTGCCGCCTACACAGCGGCTTCCCTCAAACCGGGCGGTCGTCTCTCCGAGCGGGCGTCGGCAGGGCCGGGAGGCCGGTCAGTCGCCGGTGGCGAAGGGCCACCACGGCGGCAGGAGCCGTCGGTAGGCGGCGAGGTAGCTGCCGGGATCGCGGGGCGCGGGCAGGCGGAGCCACTGCTCCATCAGGCCGACGGAGCCCGCCGCGAGGAACGAGGCCGTCGCGTCCTCGAGGAACCCGAGCGGTGCGTCCGAGGTCGGCACGTCGAGGATCCCGGTGTCGAGCGTCGCGGAGACGGCGGTGCGGAAGTGCCCCGCTAGCATCGCGCGGAGGCCCGAGTCGCCGCCTGGGGCGTCGAAGGCGCGGAGGTAGAGGTCGCGGTGGCCGTCCAGGTGGCCGAGGACGCGGGAGGTGCCCTCGCGGATGCTCGCGTCGGTCGCGGCGCCGCTCCGGAGCTGCTGGAGGTAGCCCTCGCGGATCGCGTCGAGCTCGTCACGCAGGGCGGCGCAGAGCAGTTCTGCGGCGGAGGAGGCGTGGGCGTAGAAGGTGGAGCGGTTCACGCCGGCGAGATCCGTGATCTCGGAGACGGTGAGGGTGGCGACGTCGCGGCCGGTCGCGAGTTCGATGATGGCCCGGTGCAGGGCCACCTGTGATCGCTTCTGCCGCGCATCCACTGCTGACGCCTCCCGAGGTGCCGACGGCGCGTCGACCCGTGCCGACGCGTTCCGCGCAGCGAGTCTACGGGGCCCGCTCGTTTTCACTTCCGGCGTCGGCATCCGCTAAGGTAGTCGAGTTGCCCGGGCCTCGGCCCGGTCTGCCACGGGCTGTGGCGCAGCTTGGTAGCGCACTTGACTGGGGGTCAAGGGGTCGCAGGTTCAAATCCTGTCAGCCCGACGGAAAGCCCTGATGAGGCCACTGGTCGTCGTCAGGGCTTCCGTCGTTTCCGGGCCTCGTCGTGAGGCTGCGGGCCGCTCACCGGAGCGCTGCGGCGACCTCGGCGAAGGCCTCGCGACGTCGCGCGGAGCGCGCCTCCCGCTCGGCGGGATCTCGTGCCCAGAGTGCCTGTCGCGACGGATGGAAGGTGCGGATCACCGTGAGGCCGCGCTCGCGCTCGATCGCCGGGTGCCGCCTGAGGAGGCGCCGCCAGCCGTGATCGGCGTCGCCGCCCTGCAGGAGGACCACCTCGACGTCGGGGGCGAGCGCGAGCAGATGCAGGACGGTCTCGACGCCGGCGTCGAGCTGCTCGGCGTTCGGGGCCTGGTTGATGTACCAGGGGTAGGCGTTCCACGGCAGCAGGTCGGGGGGGGCGAGGCCCACCTCGTCCATCAGCCCGGCCATGAGCTCCGCCGTCGGGTCGTCGTTCTCGGTGCAGAGGAAGCCGCTTCCGATGCCGTCCTGAGTGGCGGGGCCGGGATCGCGGAGGACGCTGAGGACGCGCGCCTCCACTCCGCCGTGCAGGGGCGCGACGTAGGGCAGCCAGCCGCGTCCGTAGGGGTTCCGCAGCTCGTCGACCCAGCGGTTCACGGGAGCCACGTGCGGTGCGTAGCGCTGCTCCCACTGGGCGCGGCGGAAGGAGAGGTCGGCCATGGAGCGGGGCATGTCCGCACCCTAGAGGGTGACCGGGGCGGCACGGCACCCTTCCTGGTCGTCGGCCGTGCCGGCGGCGTCCGGACTGAGAGGCCGGAGCGGCATGCACGGCGTCTCCCCGACCGCCCGCAAGGGCGGCGGCAGGCCGGCTCCCTAGCGTCGGTGGACGTGACCCACTCCGCTCCGCTCGCCCGCTGGTGGCGCGAACCCTGGTGGGCGCGGCTCACCCTCCTGGCGATCCTGATCGGGTCGGCGGTGCTCACCGGGTGGAATCTCGCCCGGGGCGGGGACGCCGTCTTCTACGAGGCGGCGGCGCGGTCGATGTCGGAGTCGTGGCACGCGCTGGCGTTCGGAGCCTTCGATCCCGCCGCCACGGTGACGCTGGACAAGCTGGCGGGGTTCGCGGTGCCGCAGGCGCTGAGCATCCGGCTGTTCGGGATGTCGACGTCGTCGATCGCGCTGCCGCAGCTGCTCGAGGGGCTGATCACCGTCGCGGCGTGCTCGGTCGTCGGGCTCCGATGGGGCGGCCGGGGGCTCGGGCTGGTCGCGGCGGCCGCGGCGGCGAGCACGCCGATCTTCGTGTCGATGTTCGGGCACCCGATGGAGGACGGCCTGCTGACGGCAGCGCTCGCCGTCGCGCTGATGTGGTGGCAGCGCGCGGTGCTGACGGAGCGGTGGTGGCCTCTCCTGTTGGCCGGAGCGTTCATCGGGATCGGCTTTCAGGCGAAGATGATGCAGGCCTGGTTCGTCCTGCCCGCCCTCGTAGTGGCGACTCTCGTCGGGGTGCGCGGGTGGCGCAAAGCGCTCGCCTGGGCGGGCGGGCTCCTGGCCGTCGCGGTGGGCGCCTCGGTGGCGTGGATGGTCGCGATGCAGGCGGTGCCGGCAGGGGACCGGCCCTACATCGACGGGTCGACGGGGAACGACGTCTTCGCGATGGTGTTCGGGTTCAACGGGCTCGACCGGCTGATCCCGGGAGCGGTGCCCGGCGCCGTCGTCGCGTCCGCCCACGTCGCGGCGATGGGCGGAGCGGCGGGATCGTCGCCGGTGAAGCTTCTGCTCGCGCAGTACGCGACCCAGGTGGGCTGGCTGTACCCCGCGGCGCTCGCGGGGCTGATCCTGGGGGCGGTGCGCTGGTGGCCGCGGCGGGGGAGCACCCGCGGTCCGTTCGCCCTCCTGGTCCTGACCGCGGTGTGGCTGGCGACGGCCGCGGCGGTGCTCTCGGTGGCGACGGTGCCGCACACCGCCTACGTCGCGGCGATCGGAGTGCAGCTGGCGCTCCTCGCGGCGCTGGGCTGGGCGGAGGCGGTGCGGCTGCTCGCGTCGACCCGGGTCGTCGCGCGGCTGGTGCTGCCGCTCCTCCTCGTCGCGCAGACGGCGTGGAGCGCGGTGCTCGCCGTGGGCGGGCAGCTGCCCGCGGTGCTGGGCCTGCCGTTCGCGGCGCTCGCCGGAGCAGGGCTCGTCGTGGTCGCGGTGGCGGCGCGGCGACGGAGGGGCGGTGCGGTGGAGCGAGCGGTCGGGAGCCGGAGGGGAGCGGCTCGCCGTCGTCCCGTCGCGCTCGCGGCAGCGGTCGTGATCCTGGCCGGGCCGGTCGCGTTCAGCCTGCAGGTGCTCGACGCGTCCCTCGACGGGTCGGGCGGGGACGCGCTCGTCGGCCTGCGCTTCCCGCAGCGGGCCGAGACCTCGGCTCCGTTCGCGGTCTCGTCGCCGGACGCGGTCGGCGGGCACGACTCGATGACCGCCGACGAGACCGGCCTGGTCGCCGCCGCTCGTGCCGCCGGCGGCGGGGTGGACGGCGCGCCCCTGTTCCTCACCGACTCCTGGGCGATCTCGGCGCCGATCATCACGGCGACCGGCGCGAGCGTGCTCACCGACGGCGGCTACTCCGGCCAGGCGCGGGTCTTCACCGAGCAGGACGTCACCCGGATGATCGCGGCAGGACGCACGCCTCTGCTGGTGCTGAAGAACTCCGCTCCGCCGACCGAGTCGGTGCGGAAGGCCGCAGTGGCGGACGGGTGCACCGAGCTGCAGGAGTGGGGGCCGGCGGCGACGGAGTCGGGGGAGCACGCCTCCGCGGTCACCGGGTTCTCTCTGTGGCGGTGCGGACCGGTGAGCTCGGCGGGCGGGGTGGCGGCTGTGGGCCGGTGACGGCGTCGGGCAAATCTCGCGTCGATGCGATCGCGACCCCGGCGGAACGGCGAGGAGCGGCTGCCGTCGTCCTGCCGCTCGCAGGATCGGGGCGGGCCGAGGAGGTCGGGTCCGCGAGCGGGACGGCCCCTGGCGCCCCGTCCGCGCGATGCCGGCCCGCCGCCTATCCTTGAGGGCGATGTCGAACTCCCGCGCCGAGGCCGCCTACCTGCGCTCCCTCGGCGCTTTCCGGACGCCGACACTCGATCTCCTCCACGGCCGCTACGCGCCGTTCGTCGTCGCCGCCCTGTCGCTCGTGTTCACGGTCGACCGGCAGGCCGTGGCGGTCGCCGACGCGCACGCCGAGGTGGGGGAGCTGCTCGAAGAGCTCCGCTCGGCCGGGTACGACGAGGGCGAGCGCGCTCTGCCGAGCGGCACGGCGCGCGAGGTGTGCCGCTACTGGGTCCGCGTCGGCTGGCTCGTGCCGCAGATCGAGGGCGAGGCCGAGGTCTACCGGCTGAGCGCCCACGCCGTGAGCGCCCTCGAGATCACCGGGCGCACCGGAGGCGGACGCACGCGCGTCTCGAACTCGCGGGTGCGCACTCTGCTGGAGGCGGTCGAGCGGCTGGCCGCGGACGTCGAGCCCGACCCGGAGGCCCGGCTCTCGCGGCTCCGCGAGGAGCGGGCGCGCCTGGACATCGAGATCGCCGCCCTCGAGGAGGGCGCCGGTATCGAGCCGGCCGACGACGAGCAGCTCCTGGAGGAGGCCGAGAACGTGGTGCACCTCGCCCGCGAGCTGCCGGCCGACTTCGCGCGGGTGGCGGAGTCGATCAAGGCGATGCAGCGCGACGTGGTCGCGGATCTGCGCCGCGACGTCCGCCCGACCGGCGAGGTGCTGCGGGAGTACCTCGAGCGCGGGCAGCACGTGATGCAGGCGACCAGCGAGGGCCGTGCGTTCGCCGGAGCCCTCCGCCTCCTGGGCGACCCCGAGCGGATCGACGCGCTCGCCGACCAGCTCCACACGGTGCTCGTGCAGCCGTTCTCCCGTCTGATGGACCCGGCCCAGCGCGGGGAGCTGGCCGCGATCGGCCGCCGGGTGGAGCTGGGCGTGCAGGAGGTCCTGATCGCGCAGCGTCGCGCGTCCCACGTCATCACGGGCCAGGTCCGCACCCACGACCCCGCTCGCGACCGCCAGGTGGACGAGCTGCTGCGCGACGTGATGGCGGGGCTCCAGGAGTGGACGGGCGGGATCTCGCCGGACGCGCCGGTCACGCCGCTGCGGCACCTGCCCGTCGCCGGGATCGGCCACCTGCGCCAGACCCTGGGAGACGTGCGCCCGGCCGGCGGGCCGGCGTCCCTGGCCGGAGACGACGGCGACGCCGAGTTCGTCGGCGACGACAGCCGGGCCTGGGGCGGTCCCCGCTACGCGGAGCTGGAGGCCTACGTGGCGGAGCTCGGCGACGAGTTCGATCTGGCGGACGCGTTCAGCGCGGCTCCGGAGGACACTCGACGGCCCGTCGACCTGCTCGGGCTGCTCGAGATCGCGCACCGGACGGGCCTCGTCGACCGCGAGGGCTACTCCGTCGTGAGCACGCGCCGACCCGACGGGACCGTGCGCCGCTTCGCCTTCGGATCCGTGACCGCCCGCACCGAGGAGGAGACCGACGATGAGTGACACCCTGGCGACCGACGGGCCCGCCGCCGATCCGTTCATCGCGCCCGTGTCGATGGAGGAGGACCCCGACGAGCTCTTCCCCGGCGACCGCGGCGTCCTCGACACCGAGGTGCGCCGGGTGCTCGTGCACGTGCTGCAGCGCCGCTTCCTCCTCGCCGACCGCCACCGCGAGCAGTGGGCCGTGCTCCAGGAGCACCGGCAGCTGATCGAGTCGCGGCTGAACGACCTGTTCGTGCGGCTCGTCGTCGACCACGAGCGCGGGGTCGCCTACAAGCAGCAGGTGCGCTCCGACGAGGTGGAGATGCCGGTGCTGCTGCGCGACCTCCCCTACACCCGCGCCGAGACGCTGGTCCTGGTGCACCTGCGCACGGTCCATCAGCGGGAGTCGGCGGCCGGCGAGGCGTCGGCGCGCGTGGACGTCGAGGAGGTCGAGCAGACGGTGCTCAGCTACTTCGCCGACGCCGAGCGCGACACCGCCCGCCGGCAGCGCATGGTCCGCAAGGCGCTGGAGCGGCTCGGGCGCGACGGCATCGTCGACGAGGAGTCCGCCGGGCGGTACCGGATCAGCCCGATCGTGGAGATCGTGCTGAGCGCGCCGAAGCTGCGGGAGCTGAGCGACTGGCTGCGCGGGCGGGCGGGCGAGGACGCTTCCTCGGTGGTCGCAGAAGCGGCGCTCGCCGAGGAGCCCGGCTCGGACGATCCGGAGCAGGCGGACGACGACGCGCTCGAGGACGACGGCCTCGACGAGGACGCGGACCCGCCCACGGACGGCGTCCTGCCCGGGACCGATGTCGCGGACGACGAGCCGGCCGACGACGAGCCGCTGGACGACGAGCCGACCGACGACGACACCCCCGATCCGGAGGACGACCCCCGATGACGATGCTCGACACCCTCTTCGGCCTGATCCCCGCCGCCTCCCGCGGTCAGCAGTGGCTCGCCGAGGACCTGCAGCTGGTCAACTGGGGCGGCTACGACGGCGCGCACCGGGTCCGCTTCTCGCCGGGGGCCACACTGCTCTGCGGCGGCTCCGGCTCCGGCAAGTCCACGCTGATGGACGCCTACATCGCCCTGATGATGCCGCACACCACGCCGTTCAACGGCGCCTCGAACGGCGGAGTGACGGGCCGTCCGCGCGGCGAGGACCAGCGCAACATCCTCTCCTACGCGCGCGGCAAGCTCGACGAGTCGCGCACGGACGAGGGCACGACCATGCGCGTCCTGCGCGGCGACGGAGTCGACACCTGGACCGCCGTCGCGATGACCTGGGTCGACCACGACGGCTCGCGCTTCAGCGCGGTCCGCGCCTGGTACGTCCCGGCCGGCTCCCGGGTGCTCGAGGAGACCGTGCGGATCCGCGCGAGCGCCGAGGGCCCGGTCGACCTCGCCGCGCTCGACCGGGCGGCGGCGCACCGCTTCTCCGACGCGTCGCTGCGCGCGGCGGGCCTGGATCCGCTCGGCACCGACCGCGAGTTCTCGGCGCGTCTGCACGCGGTGCTCGGCATCGGAGCGGCGGGAGCCGGATCGAAGGCGATGAGCCTGCTCGCCCGCATCCAGGCCGGTCAGCAGATCACGACCGTCGACGACCTCTACAAGCGGCTCGTGCTCGAGGAGCCCGAGACCCTGGCCTCCGCCGACGCGGTCGTCGCCCACTTCGACGAGCTCGAGAGCACCCGGCAGCGGATGCTCACCGCGCGCCAGCAGGTCGCGGCACTCGAGCCGTTGCGGGGCCTGCGCCTGCGCATCGCCGCGTCCGCGGAGCGCGTGCGCCTCATCGACGCACTCGGGGAGTTCGATGCCCCGGTGTCGCCGGCGGCCCTGTGGCGCGCTGAGCAGCGCCTCGGCCTGCTGCGTGACGTCGAGGCCGAGCTGCGCGAGCGCACCCGCGCCGTCGACGCCGTGCTCCGCGAGAAGCGAGCCCTCGCCGAGGCGGCGGAGTCGGAGCGGGACGGGCTCGCCGAGGTGCTGCGGGCCTCCGGCGGCGACCGCCTCGAGACGGCCCAGCGCGAGCTCCGCGAGGTGGAGCGGCGGCTGGGCGCGGCGCGCGAGAACCGCGCCCGGCTCGAGGAGGACCTGCACGCTCTCGGCGAGCCGGAGACCACCCGCGAGCGGTTCGAGGCGGTGCTCGCCCGGGCGGCGAGCGCGGCCGACGCCAAGCGCAGCACCCGTGCGGCCTGGTCGGACGCGGTCGCCGAGCGGAAGGCCGCGGCGCGCGAGCTCGCCGAGCTCGAGGCGGAGCAGCGCTCGGCCTCGGACCGTCGGGACAGCATCCCCCGGCCTCTGCACGAGGCGCGCGAGCGGATCGCGGAGGCAGCCGGCCTCACCGCCGACGACCTGCCCTTCGTCGGCGAGCTGGTCGAGGTGCGTGCCGAGTTCGAGCCCTGGCGCGAGGCGTTCACGCTCGCCCTCGGCGGCTTCGCGACGACGCTGATGATCGACTCCGCCCACCTCGACCGCTTCCGCCGCGCCATCGACTCCCTCCGGCTCCCGGTCCGGCTCCGCTACGAGGGCGTGGAGACCGGGTTCGAGGAGGTGCGGGGCCTCGACCCGCAGACGCTGCCCGGGCGCCTCGACTACCGCGCCACCGCCTTCACCGGCTGGCTGCAGGACCGGCTCGAGGACCGCTTCGGCTACGTGTGCGTCGACAGCGCTGCGGAGCTCGGACGCCACCGGCTCGCCCTGACCCTCACCGGTCAGCTCTCGCAGGGGCAGCGCGGTGCGCACGGCGGCCACGGCGCCGCGAACGTCCTCGGCTTCTCCAACTCCCGTCGTCTCCGCGAGCTGAACGCCCTGGTCGAGGCGGCCCGGGCCCGCAGCGCGGCGTCCGTCTCGGCGGCGTCGGCGGCGGAGGAGGCCCTCGATGCGCTCGACGACCGGATGACGCGCCACGCCCGCCTCGCGCTGGTGAGCTGGGAGACGGTCGACGTCGAGTCGCTGCTCGCCGAGCAGGAGCGCTGGGAGGCGGTCGGCGCCGAGGCGGCGGAGGCGAACCCCGAGCTCGCCGGGCTGCAGGAGCAGATCGACGGGCTGCGCGGCCGCCTCGAGCGCCTCCGCCAGGAGATCGCGCGCGCCGGTGTGGAGCGCGAGCGGATCGAGGCGGAGTGGGCCGTCGTGGTCGACGACGTCGACGCGAGCCAGGCGGTTCTCGATGCGGCGGAGCGCGCCGGACGCGAGCTCGACGACGACCAGCGCGCCTTCCTCGACGCCCGGTTCACGCTGACCGAGGCCGCGGCGTCCGGCAGCGCCTCAGACGTCCTGGTCCGCTTCGACGCAGCGCTCGCCACGGCGGCGCAGCGACTGGCGGAGGACCGCCGCTCCGCGGCCGAGGCGCACGAGCAGCAGCGTGAGAGCGCCGGCCGGATCATGGCCGGCTTCCTCGACCGCTGGCCGAACCCCAACCTGCTCGCGGACCCCGAGGCGTCCGCGGGCGACTTCGAGCGGCTGCTCGACGCCCTCGAGACCAGCGGCCTGCACCGGCTCGAGACCGAGTGGCGCGACAGCCTGCTCACGCTCTCCGGCAACGACCTCACGAGCTTCGACTCCACGCTCGGCCGCTCGCTGAGGGAGATCCGCGAGCGGATCGAGCCGATCAACGTGATCATGCAGGATCTGCCGTTCTACGACGACGGCCATCGCCTGCAGATCACGACGCGCGAGAACCAGTCGGAGGTGCGCCGTCGCTTCCGCCGCGAGCTCCGCGAGGTGCGCGCGCAGATCCAGGCCGTGTCCGCGGAGGAGGAGCGCGAGCAGGTCTACCGGCGGATGTCCCGGCTCATCCAGCGGCTGCGGCGCACCGCGCCCGACTTCGGCGACCTCGTCGACGTCCGCAACCACGTCCGGGTCAGCGCCGAGCGCGTGGACGCCGTCACCCGAGCGCACGTGGCGCTGTACGACCACATCGGCGAGAAGTCCGGCGGGGAGTCGCAGGAGCTGATCGCCTTCATCGTCGGAGCGGCGCTGCGCTACCAGCTCGGCGACGCGGGAGCCGACCGCCCCCGGTACGCCCCGGTCTTCATGGACGAGGCGCTGATCAAGGCCGACGCCCACTTCACCAAGCGGGCGATCGGTGCGTGGCGCGGTCTCGGCTTCCAGCTCGTGATCGGCGCCCCGAACGACAAGTACAGCGCGATCGAGCCGCACGTCGAGGTGGAGTACGACATCCTCAAGGACACGCGCGGACGCTCCTGGGCCAGGCCGAAGGTGGGCCTGGCCCCCTAGGGCTTCGTGCCGATCTTCGCGTGGCTGCGCGAGTAGGCGAAGTAGATCGCGAAGCCCACGGCCAGCCAGATCAGGAAGCGCAGCCAGGTCTCGATCGAGAGGTTGAGCATCAGGTAGGTGCAGATCAGGGCGGAGAGCAGCGGGAGCCACGGGTTCAGCGGGACCCGGAAGCCGCGCTTCAGGTCGGGCCGCTTGCGGCGCAGCACCACGACGCCGACCGAGACCAGCACGAACGCCGAGAGCGTTCCGATGTTGACCATCTCCTCGAGCACGCCGATCGGGGTGAGCCCGGCGAGCAGCGCGACGACGATGGTCACGACCACGGAGGTGAACCACGGCGTGCGCAGGCGCGGGTGGACGGTGGCCAGGCGCCGGGGGAGGAGCCCGTCGCGCGCCATCGCGAAGATGATGCGCGTCGCTCCGATCAGCAGCGTCAGCACGACGGTGGTCAGGCCCGCGACGGCGCCGGCCGAGATGACCGTCGCCATCCAGGTCTGCCCGTGGTAGGCGAACGCGTTGGCGAGCGCGGCCGACGGGTCGAGCTCGCGGTAGGGGACCATGCCGGTCACGACGAGGGCGACGGCGCAGTACAGGACCGTGCAGATGATCAGCGAGGCGATGATGCCGATGGGCAGGTCGCGCTGGGGGCGGCGGGTCTCCTCCGCGGTCGTCGCGACGACGTCGAACCCGATGTAGGCGAAGAACACCAGGGAGGCGCCGGCGATGATGCCGCCGACCCCGAACGTGGCCGGCTCGATGCCCGAGAGGAACTGGAGCAGCGGCTGGGTCAGACCGGACGCGGACTGCGAGGGCTCGGCGGCGGGGACGAACGGCGTGTAGTTGGCGGTGTTGATGAACTGCAGGCCCGCGATGATGACGAACAGGACGATGAACAGCTTGATCGCGACGAGCACCAGGTTGACGCGCAGCGATTCCTTGATCCCGAAGGTCATCAGCGCGCCGAGCACGAGGACGAGCAGGATCGCCGGCACGTCGACCACGCCGCCGTAGGTGAGCGCCGGCGGGAGGGTCACTCCCAGCTGCTGCAGCAGCGACCCGAGGTACGCGCTCCACCCCTGCGCGACCACGCTCGCTCCGAGGAACAGCTCGAGGATCAGGTCCCAGCCGATGATCCAGGCGAAGAGCTCGCCGAGGGAGGCGTAGGAGAAGGTGTAGGCGGAGCCCGACACCGGGACCGTGGAGGCGAACTCGGCGTAGCACATGGCCGCGAGGGCGCAGGCGAAGGCGGCGACGACGAAGCTCAGGACGATCGCCGGTCCGGCGATGTCATGGGCGGCGCGGCCGGTGAGGGTGAAGATGCCGGCGCCGATGACGACTCCGACGCCGAAGACCGTGAGATCGAGCGCGGTCAGCGACTTCTTGAGCTTGTACTCGGGCTCATCGGTGTCGGCGATCGACTGCTCGACGGACTTGGTGCGGAGGAGGCTCACGGTGGTTCTCTCTGTGGGCTGCGGGGTGGAGGCGCGAGGGCCACTGGGGAGGATAGCGGGGTGGGCGCCTCTGCCGCGCCGGGCGTCGCGCGAGTACGCTTCCCGGCCATGAGCAGGATCTTCTCCGTGGCGTTCGCCGACGTGCACCCCCTCTACGTGGCGAAGGCGGAGCGCAAGGGCCGGACGAGGGAGGAGGTCGACGAGGCGGTCCGCTGGCTCACCGGCTTCTCGGACGAGGAGCTGGCCCGGCACCTCGAGAGCAGGACGACCTTCGAGGAGTTCTTCGCGGCGGCGCGCCTGCCTCCGCAGGCCTCGGCGATCACGGGGATGATCTGCGGCGTGCGGGTCGAGACGATCGAGGATCCGCTGATGCAGCGCATCCGGTACCTCGACAAGCTGATCGACGAGATCGCGAAGGGACGGCCGATGGCGAAGGTGCTGCGGGCTCCCGCGGCCGGCTGAGCCGCCGGCCCCGGGCGCTCCTCCACAGGCGCCGATCCGCTCCGGTTCTCCCCGGTCCGGGCCGGCGGGATCTCGCGCCGCCGGCGACGCGAGCAGGGTGTCGGACATGACATCCCCACAGCGAACCCCTGCTCCTCCGTCCCGCCGCCGCGATCCCGAAGTCCTGCGGGCGAGCGCGATCCAGGACCTCCTGGCGGCCGTCCCCTCCATCATCGGCATCCGTCCGGAGGAGTCCGTCGTGGTGGTGCCGTTCCTCGGCACGCGCGCCGGAGGCGGCTTCCGGATCCCGCTCCCGGAGACGCTGCGCGGGATGGAGGCGGAGGCGCTGGCGGGCGGCTGCGCGGCCATGATGGAGACGATGCCGCGGGCCACCGGTATGCTGGTGGTGGTCTGCACCCGTGCGGGCTACGCCGAGGAGCGGGGGATCCCGCATCTCGACCTCGGCCACGCGGTGCTCCGGCGCCTGGAGCGCACGCGCCTGGACATCATCGCCGTGGCCTGCATCGCCGCCGACGGATGGGGGCGCTACACGGACGCCGAGGAGTGCCGCAGGCCACGTCCGCTCCTCGAGATCGAGCGGAGCGAGACCGGCGTCCTCGCCCGAGCGGTGGCCGACGAGCCTCTGGACATCGACGCGCTCTCCGTGCTGCCGCCGGTCCTCGAGGAGGATCGCGCGCTCGTCGCGGAGGTGCTCCGCCGGCCGCCCCTGGTCGGCGACACGGAACGGCTCGTCGAGCGCTGGCTCAGCGGACCGCGGGACGTCCGCCGCGAAGGACTGATCGTGCGGACGCTGCAGTCGCCGCCCCTCCGCGATCGGGTGACCGTGCAGATCGCGCGGAGCCCGCAGGCGGGAGTGGGAGTGCCGCCCGGCGCGGTGGGCGACGCCCGCGCCGGAACGGACGACGACCACGACCTCGAGCTGTCGGCCCTGCTGCTCGGCAGCGGGCGTGCTCCGGAGCGCGGCCGTCTGGCGCGGGCGACCGGGCTCCTCGCCCGCGCCGCCGCGCTGGCGCCGGAGGAGGCGCGCTCCTCTGTGCTCACCGTTCTCGCGTGGTGCTGGTGGGCGAGGGGAGTCTCGAGCCTCGCGGGGCTCCACCTCGACGAGGCGCTGCGGCTCGACCCCGACGACTCGATGGCCCGGCTCTACGCCTCGCTGTTCGCGGCCCGCCCCCTGCCGGACTGGGTGCTCGCGGCCGCTGCCGAGGCCCTCGATGCCGCGAGCGCCTGAGGTCGGGCGCCGGCCGGTGCGCTCGCCCCGGAGACGGATGCTCTTGCGCGGGAGAGGGGACGGGCCTAATGTGCAACCACATGGTTGTACGAACGGACGCCGACACCGACCTGCTCTTCCGGGCGCTGGCCGACAGCACCCGCCGCGACATCGTCGCCCGGGTGCTGGTCGGCGAGCAGTCCGTCTCCGCACTCGCGGCGCGCTACCAGATGTCGTTCGCGGCGGTGCAGAAGCACGTGGCCGTCCTCGAGCGGGCGGCACTCGTCCGCAAGCGGAGGAGCGGGCGGGAGCAGCTGGTGCAGGGTGAGGTCGCCGCAGTGCGGCGGGCGTCGCGCCTGCTCGACGCCTACGAGCAGCTGTGGGCGGGGAGGATCGACCGCATGTCGGACCTCCTCGACGAGGAGTGACACCCGCGAGCCGATCGGCGCGCGGGATCTGCTGGAGGGAGAGGCGCGATGAGCGTGCTGCAGTCCGTGAAGGACATCGAGGAACTGACCCTGACCGTGACCGCCGAGTTCGACGCGGGGATCGAGCGCGTCTGGCTCCTCTGGACGGATCCGCGCCGCCTCGAGCGCTGGTGGGGGCCGCCGACCTGGCCGGCGACCTTCGAGCGGCACGAGCCGGTCGAGGGCGGACGGAGCGCCTACGTCATGACGGGACCGGACGGCGAGCAGGCGCGCGGCTGGTGGCGCGTGACCCGGGTGGAGGAGCCGACGCGGTTCGAGTTCGAGGACGGCTTCGCCGACGAGCGGGGCGATCCGGTCGACGCGCTGGGGATCACCCGGGCCACGGTCACCCTCGACGAGATCGAGCCGGGGCGCACGCGGATGGTCCTCAGCAGCCGTTTCGAGTCGGTCGAGCAGCTCGAGCAGATGGTCCAGATGGGCATGGAGGAGGGACTCCGCCAGGCGATGGGGCAGATCGACGCGATCCTGCTCGAGGACTGAGTCGGCGCCCATGGAGGTTCGGCGCTCGCCGCGCCGAGCCTCCGGGCGGAGGAGCCGTCCGCGCTACTGCTCGGGGTCGGTGAGGGCGGCGGCGTAGGCGCGGACGGAGCGCTGGTACCGGGGGAGCCCCGGAGCCAGCGCCTCCAGCGCGAT
The DNA here is from genome assembly GCF_002930845.1 of Rathayibacter sp. AY1A7. Taxonomy (NCBI): domain Bacteria; kingdom Bacillati; phylum Actinomycetota; class Actinomycetes; order Micrococcales; family Microbacteriaceae; genus Rathayibacter; species Rathayibacter sp. AY1A7. Next base: position 28,625 of record NZ_PSTL01000011.1, read on the forward strand.
CCGCAGGGCCTCGTCGACGCGCCCGGCGCTGTGCAGGGCGAGCGCGAGGAACACCTCCCGCGCGGAGCCCACCGCGGGGTGCGCGGCGGCGCCGGCGAGGAGGTCGATCGCCTCATCGGTGCGGCCGAGGTTCCGGAGTGTCGAGGCGTACTGGATCGTCAACCGCGCCCGCCGCTCGTCATCCAGGCCGGCTGCGAGGGCGCGCTCGTACTCGACCGCCGCCTCCGCCTCGTGTCCCGCGCTGTCGAGGGCGCCGCCCAGCTCGAAAGCGGCGATTCCGTCGTGTCCCGGGTAGCGGGCTGCGAGGACGCGCATCCGCTCGACGACGCCGTCCGGGTCGTCCTGAGCGTCGAGGCGCTCGACCGCCGCGAGCCAGAGGGCGAGCGCGTCGGTCTCGGGGCGGTCGGGGTCGGAGGCGCGTGTCTCGGTCACGCCTCCGACGCTACCGCGCCCGCACAGTGCGGCGGAGCGGGGCTACGAGGCGGTCGAGTCGGCGCCGTCGTCGTCCGACCCGCCGTCGTCGGAGCCGGAGGTGCCCGCTCCGACCGGCGCGGCGCGTCGCCCGGCCTCGATCAGGGCGGTCGACGCAGCCGCTCCGCCGATCAGGGCGAACAGCGCCCAGCCGGCTCCCCACTTGCGCTTGCCGAACAGGGCGTCGAACGAGAGCGCGCCGGGGCCGTCCGCGACGATCGCGGCCGTCGCCGCGACGAGGACGGCGTTGTACTCCCACCCGCCGCCCGCGTTCCACAGGCCGTTGCTCCAGTGCACCTTGCGCACGGCGGTGACCATCGTGGCGACGAGTCCGGCGGCGGCGAGCGGAGTCGCGGCGCCGAGGGCGAGAGCGGCGCCTCCGGCCGTCTCGGTCACCGCTGCGGCGACGGCGTTGCGCCGGGCCGGGTGCATCTCCAGGCTCGACATCATCTGCTCGGTGCCGTCGAGGCCGGGGCCGTCGAACGAGCCCCGCAGCTTCTGCAGACCGTGTCCGACGAAGAGCCCGCCGACGGCGAGACGGAGAACGAGTGAGCCGACCTTCATGGTGACCTCCGGGGTGGGGTGGGGACGTGTAGTGCGAGGGTCCCGGCTGCGACGCGCCCGGTCAAGGGGTCGCGCCCGGTGAGCGGGCCGCGCGCGAGGTGTGCGCGCTCGGGGAGGGCTCAGAGCAGCGCGTAGGCGGAGGCGTCCATCATCACGGTGCCGTCGGTGCACACCTGGAGCTCGGCCGGGGCGCGGACCGCGCCGTCCGGGGCGTCGAGGACCTCGGCGACGAGGAACGCGGAGGTCCCGACCGCGCAGCCGTAGGCGCCGGGAGAGTGCCAGGCGACCCGGACGTCCGCCCGGGCGCCCGGGACGAGGATCACGGGAGCGTCGGGGTTCGGGCCGGACGCGTCGGCGACCGCGCTGATCCGGTTCCCGTCTGCGTCGGTCGCGTAGACGCCGGGGATGCCCGCGAGAGCGCAGTCGGAGGAGGAGGTGCTGGTGAGCACGAGGTCGAAGGCGCTGTTCCCGGCACCCGACGCGTCGGGGTCGGGGCGGTACTCCATCGTCAGGTCGGAGCCCGTGCAGCGCGCCGCCGCCGGATCCGCGGCGGGAGAACCGGTCGACGAGGGCTCGGGGGTCGCCGTGACCGTCACGGTCACGGTGGGAGTCGGCGTCGGAGCGGGAGTCGGCGAAGAGGTCGCGGTCGCGGTCGGCGTCGGGAGCGGCGTCCGCGCGGACGGGGCTCCGCCGCTGCCCGCGCAGCCGGTGAGGACGAGGACGAGTGCTGCTGCTGCCGGCGCGGAGGCGCCGGTCCGGTGCGAGAACGTGCTCATGTCCGCAGTCTGCCACCGCCCGGACCGAACGGCCCCGCGGATCCGCGAGCATGCTCGGAGATCCCGGTCAGGGAGGCGGAGGACCGATGCGGCGGGCGTCCGGAGGTGCCCCCTCCTCGCGCCCGCCGCACCGGGGTCGGCGCTAGACGCGGACGACCATCTTCCCGGTGTTGCCGCCGCGCATCATCGAGAGGAACGCGTCCACGGCGTGGTCGATGCCGTCGACGACGGTCTCGTCGTAGGCGATCTCTCCGTCGGCGAACCAGCCGGCCATCAGCCGGTTGAACTCCGGCGCGTGGTCGAGGTAGCCGGACAGCGTGAATCCGCGCAGCGTGAGACCGCGGGTGATGATGTTCGCCATGTTGTCGGGGCCGGGCGTCTTCTCGGTGCTGTTGTAGCCGGCGATCGCTCCGCAGAGCGCCGCGCGGCCGCCGTCGCGGAAGGCGTCGAGGGCCGCTTCGAGGTGGTCGCCGCCGACGTTGTCGAAGTACACGTCGATCCCGTCGGGCGCGGCCTCGGCCAGCTGCTCGCGGACCGGGCCGGAGTGGTAGTCGAAGGCGGCGTCGTAGCCGTACTTCTCGGTGAGCAGGGCGACCTTCTCGGCCGAGCCCGCGGATCCGACGACCCGCTCGGCTCCGAGAAGGCGCGCGATCTGACCGGCGGCCGAGCCGACGGCTCCCGCGGCGCCCGAGACGAAGACGGTGTCGCCCTCCTTCATGCCCGCGATGGCGGTGAGCCCGACGTACGCGGTGAGTCCGGTCATCCCGAGGATGCCGAGGCGGAGCGAGAGCGGCACTCCGGGGATCTCGGGGACGACGCGGAACTGCGACGATTCGGCCTGCACGACGTCGCGCCAGCCGAGCTGGTGCAGGACCGCGCTGCCGACGGGGAACGCGGGGTCGTCGGAGACGGTCACCCGGCCGACGGCACCGCCGGTCATGGTCTCGCCGAGGGCGAAGGGCGGGGTGTAGCTCTTCACGTCGTTCATGCGGCCGCGCATGTAGGGGTCGACCGAGAGGAAGGCGTTCTCGACGCGGATCTCGCCCGCGGCCGGATCGCCGTACTCGACGGTCGCGGTCCGGAAGTCCTCGGCGACGGGCCAGCCGTCGGGGCGGCGGACGAGCTGGATCTGGGTGCTGGTGACGGTGCTCATAGGACCTTTCGTGGTGGTGGAGCGGAGGGGATCAGAGTGAGAGGCCGACGGCGAGAGCGATCAGGGCGAGCAGACCCGGGGTCATCTGGGTCAGCGCGGCGCGGCGCTTGGTCGGAGCGGAGAGGAGCAGGACGAGTGCTGCGGCGACCATCGATCCGGCGCCGGCGAACACGAGGGCCGCGCCGACGGCGGTGGCGCCGATCGCGACGGCGACGATGCCCGCCACGGTGACGACGGCGAGGAAGAGGTTGTAGAAGCCCTGGTTGTAGGCCATCTCCTTCGTCGCCTCCGCCTCGCCGGCCGTCGTGCCGAACGTCGATCGGGCGCGCGAGGTCGTCCAGAGGACCGACTCGAGCACGAAGATGTAGACGTGCAGCGCCGCGGCGAGAGCGGCGAGCACCAGTCCGAGAACGATCACGGCGGGCCTCCAGGCGATGGTCGTGATGCGGAGGGCTCCGCACCGATTGTGTAACGACCAGTCCACAATATACTGGAGCGAGCGGTCCGCGCCAGTGCGGCGCCGCAGCTGTCACCCCTCAGGAGGAGCACCGTGGGTCGCACGCAGGGCTTCGACACCGAGCAGGTCGTCCGCGCCGCCCGCGCCGTCTTCTGGGAGAGCGGCTTCGAGGAGGCGTCGCTCCCGGACCTGGAGTCCGCGACCGGACTGCGCCGCTCCAGCCTCTACCACGCCTTCGGCAACAAGCGCGGGCTCTTCGACGCTGCCGTGCAGAGCTACCTCGACGAGGTGGTGCGGCCCCGGCTCGCCCCGCTCGTCGATCCGCGAGGGGCGTCGCCGACGGCGCTCGAGGAGTACTTCGCCGGGCTGCGGGCGGCGCTCGCCGACTCCCGCACGCTCTCCGCGAGGAGCGGCTGCCTGCTGCTCAACGCCGCGGGCGCGCCGATCGCGCGCGACGACGCCGTGCGCGAGGTGATCGCCGACTACCGGGCCGAGCTGCTGGGCGCACTGCGCGCCGGAGCGCTCGCCCGCTGGCCCGACGCGCAGGCGTGGGCGTCGGCTCAGGCGGACGTCCTCGTGTCGCTCCTGGTGGCCGCGCTCGTGCTGGCCCGCGTCGATCCGGCGCAGTCGCTCGCCACCGTGGACGCCGCGCTCGCGCTCGTCCGATCCTCCGCGCCCTGACGGCCGTCGCGACGAACGCCGGAGCACCGCTCTCGCGCCGGGCCCGCCCTCGCAGCCGGCGCGCCGGGTCGGCCCGCACAGCACGACGCCCCCGTGCGCCTCGCGTCCAGATGGGACGGATGCGCGCGGGGGCGTCGGACGGGCGGGGTCAGTCGGTTCCGGCGTCGAACGCCGCACCCTCCGAGGCCAGGTCGGTGGCGCGTCCGAGCGCATCGGCCGCTGCGGACCCGCCGCCCTCGGTGATCGCGTCGGCCTCGCCGATCTCGAGCTCGCCGACGAGCTCGGCGGTCGGACCGCCGACGAGGCCGGCGGCCGCGTACTGCTCGAGCCGCGAGCGGGAGTCGGCGATGTCGAGGTTGCGCATCGTGAGCTGCCCGATGCGGTCCTCGGGGCCGAAGGCGGCGTCGCCGACCCGCTCCATCGAGAGCTTGTCGGGGTGGTAGCTCAGCGCGGGGCCGGTCGTGTCGAGGATCGTGTAGTCGTCGCCGCGACGCAGGCGCAGGGTGACCTCCCCGGAGACGGCCGAGCCGACCCAGCGCTGGATGGACTCGCGCAGCATCAGCGACTGCGGGTCGAGCCAGCGGCCCTCGTACATCAGGCGGCCGAGACGGCGGCCCTCCGAGTGGTACTGGGCGACGGTGTCCTCGTTGTGGATCGCGTTCAGCAGGCGCTCGTAGGCGATGTGCAGCAGCGCCATGCCGGGGGCCTCGTAGATGCCGCGGCTCTTGGCCTCGATGATCCGGTTCTCGATCTGGTCCGAGACGCCGAGCCCGTGGCGTCCGCCGATCGCGTTCGCCTCGAGCACGAGCGCGACGGCGTCCGAGAACTCGACGCCGTTCAGCGCGACGGGGCGGCCGGCCTCGAAGCGCACCGAGACGACCTCGGAGGCGATCTCGACCTCGTCGCGCCACGACGCGACCCCCATGATCGGCTCGACGAGCTCGAGGCCGCTGGAGAGCTCCTCGAGGCGCTTGGCCTCGTGGGTGGCGCCCCAGATGTTGGCGTCGGTCGAGTAGGCCTTCTCGGTGGCGTCGCGGTAGGGGAAGCCGCGGGCGACCAGCCACTCCGACATCTCGGTGCGGCCGCCGAGCTCGTTGACGAACTGCACGTCGAGCCAGGGCTTGTAGATGCGCAGGCGGGGGTTGGCGAGCAGGCCGTAGCGGTAGAACCGCTCGATGTCGTTGCCCTTGTAGGTCGAGCCGTCGCCCCAGATGTCGACGCCGTCCTCGCGCATGGCGCGGACGAGGAGGGTGCCGGTCACGGCGCGGCCGAGGGGGGTGGTGTTGAAGTAGGTCTTGCCGCCGGAGCGGATGTGGAAGGCGCCGCACTGCAGGGCGACGAGCCCCTCCTCGACCAGCGCGCTCTTCGCGTCGACGAGGCGCGAGATCTCGGCGCCGTACTGGGCCGCGCGGGACGGGACGCTCTCGATGTCGGGCTCGTCGTACTGGCCGATGTCGGCCGTGTACGTGCAGGGCACCGCGCCCTTCTCGCGCATCCAGGCGACGGCGACGGATGTGTCGAGGCCTCCCGAGAATGCGATTCCGACACGCTCGCCCACGGGCAGACTGCTCAACACTTTCGACATGCCTCCGATTTTAGGAGGAACGGGGACCTCCTCCGTGCCGCGGGAGGTCCGAGCCGCCTCCCGGGGCACCCGCGCGGGGTGCGCTCCGGCCGTGGGAGCACGTCCTCCGTCGATCCGCGTCGATCGCCGACAACCCCGACCGGGGCGCGCGAGCCGGCCGGAGGCTCCGTGGTCCGGAGGCGGCGCCCGCGCAGCCGGCGCGGATCGCCCGCTCCGGCTGAGTGGTTCCGCGCGGCCCGGATGGACGGCCGTGGCGAGCGCGTGCCAGGCTCCGCTCGACCACGGCTTCCGCCGCCGCCGCCTCCGAAAGGGCTCTCCGTGCCACGACCTCCTCATCGCCTCGCGGCGATGGCCCTCGCCTGCCTGCTCGCCGCGGGCGGTTCCGCCGCTCTGGCGCCGTCCGCCCTCGCGACGCAGGCCGTCGCCGAGACTCCGACCGCCTTCGTCCCGGGGGAGACTCCGCCCGCCGAGGCGCGCGGATCGCAGACCTACACGAACGCCCTCCTCGGCGGCGACTCGCTCGACGCGGGCGAGCGCATCTTCTCGAACGGAGACTCCGCGAGCTTCGAGATGCAGGCGGACGGCAACGCCGTGATCTACGACGCCGGGCGCCGCCCCGTCTGGAGCACCAGGACCCAGGGCACCGGTGCGACCACGGTGCGGATGCAGGAGGACGGCAACCTCGTCGTCGTGACCGGCTCCGGCACGCCCGTCTGGGCGTCCGGGACCGCGGGAGAGACCGGCGCGCTCGCCCTCATCCAGGACGACGGGCAGCTCGTGCTCGTCCGCCCGAACGGGGACACGGCCTGGTCCTCGGCCGATGAGCAGGAGCCCGAGCCGGAGCCGATCGCCGACGTCCTCGACAGCGGGCGCGAGCTCTCTCCGGGACAGCAGCTGACCGCCTCCGACGGCCGCTCGCGCGCCGCGATGCAGAGCGACGGCAATCTCGTCGTCTACGTGGACGGATCGCCGCGCTGGAGCTCCGCCACCTCCGGAGCGGGCAACCGCCTCGCGATGCAGACCGACGGGAACGCGGTGGTCTCGGCCCCCGGGTCCGGCGTGCGCTGGCAGGCGGGAACGCCCGGGAACCCGGGCGCGCGGATGCGGATGCAGAACGACGGCAACCTGGTGATCACCGCCGCCTCCGGACGGCCGCTCTGGGCGAGCTCGACCTCGCGCGCGCCTGAGATCCGCGACGTCCTCTCCTCCGGCTCGCGGCTCAGCCGGGGACAGCAGCTCACCTCGCCGGACGGCCGGTCGCGCGCCTCCCTGCAGGGCGACGGCAATCTCGCGGTCTACTCGCGGGGGGACGTCCGCTGGGGCGCCGGCACCCAGGGCGAGGGCGAGACGCTCTCGATGCAGTCGGACGGCAACGCCGTGGTCACCTCCGCCTCGGGCCGACCCCTCTGGGCCTCGGGTACGGCGGGCAACCCGGGATCCCGCCTGCAGATGCAGAACGACGGCAACCTGGTCGTCTACTCCGCCTCGGGCCGCGCGCTGTGGGCGAGCGACACTCCTCCGGCGCCGCCCGCGCCCGCCGTCCGGGACACCCTCTCCTCCGGGAACCGGCTCACGTCCGGTCAGCTGCTGCGCTCCTCCGACGGAGGGAGCGAGGCGGTCATGCAGGGCGACGGCAACCTCGTCGTCTACTCGCGCGGCTCGGCCCGCTGGGCGGCCGGCACGTCCGGAGGCGGCAACCGGCTCGAGATGCAGTCCGACGGCAACGCCGTGGTCTACGCGGGCTCCGGCGGAGCGCGCTGGCAGTCCGGCACGGCGGGCAGCCCGGGCTCCCGGATGGTCATGCAGAACGACGGCAACCTGGTGATCTACTCGCCGCAGGGCCGCGCACTCTGGGCGAGCACGCAGGCCGCGGCGCCGGCGCCGGCACCGGCGCCCGGCCCGGGACGACCTGCTTATCCCGGCGACGCTGTGAACTGCGACGACTTCCCGGACCAGGCCTCAGCTCAGCGGTACTTCGACCTGTACTACCCGTACTACGGCGATGTCGCAGGGCTCGACAGGGACGACGACGGGTTCGCCTGCGAGTCCAACTGAAGGCAGCGAAGGTCCGCCCCTGCCGGAGGGGCGGGCCTTCGGCGGTCCTCCGACGTCGAGAGCCTCGCCCTCCTCTCTCAGGCCCGAGCGGTCCCTTTCAGGCCTCCGGGCCGCGCCCGCGGGTCTCGAGTGGTGAACACGACCCGCCTGCGCGAGAGGCTCTCCGGCAGACGACCATCGACAAGGCGCCTTGCGCACTGATGCTCCGCTGCCGCCCGAGCTCCCGCGCCGCCGGGCGACCCGGCATGCTGGGGCAGGACTCCGCCGACGACGCGGATCGGAAGGACGCCATGACCCCGATGACCCCCTCCAGCCGCGAGAGCCTGCTGGTCACCCCCGACGAGCTCGCCGAGCTGATGGCCTCCACCGAGCCGCCGCTCGTCCTCGACGTGCGCTGGCGCCTCGACCGGCCCGACGGCCGACCGGAGTACCTCGCGGGTCACCTGCCCGGCGCGGTGCACGTCGACCTCGATCACGAGCTGGCCGCCCACGGCGAGCCGGAGGAGGGGCGCCACCCGCTGCCTCCGATCGAGGTGCTGCAGGAGGCGGCGTGCGGCTGGGGGCTCCGCCGGGGCCGGTCCGTCGTCGTGTACGACGACGCGCAGAGCGTCCCGGCCGCGCGGGCCTGGTGGCTGCTGCGGGCGACGGGAGTGGAGGACGTCCGCCTGCTCGACGGGTCGCTCGCCGGCTGGATCCGCTCGGGGCGGGAGCTCGAGACGGGCGACGTCCCGCGCGAGCGGGGCGACGTCGAGCTGGCCTACGGTCGGCTCCCGGTGCTGGACATCGACGAGGCGGCGGCGCTGCCCTCGGCGGGCGTCCTGCTCGACGCCCGCGCCCCTGAGCGGTACCGCGGCGAGGTCGAGCCGATCGACCCGCGGGCGGGCCACATCCCCGGCGCTCGGAACGCTCCCGCGTCCGCGGCGCTCGACTCCGAGGGGCGGTTCCGGCCCGCCTCCGACCTGCGCGCGGGATTCGAGGCGCACGGCGTGCGGGAGGACGCCCCCGTCGGCGTGTACTGCGGTAGCGGCGTCTCGGCCGCGGTCGACGTCGTCGCGCTCACGCTCGCGGGCTTCGCGCCGGCGCTCTACCCGGGCTCCTGGTCGCAGTGGTCGAGCACGCCGGGCCGGACGGTGGCGACCGGCCCGGAGGCGTGAACCGCCCGCTCCGGAGCGCCCGCGGAGCTCAGCTGAGGCGGGAGTGCTCGCCGAGGTGGTGCCAGGTGCGGTTGTGGTAGACGAGCGGCGCCGTGGTCTCGGAGTCCTCGGGCACGTGGGCCTCGAGGGCGTGCACGGCGACGATCGTGGACGATCCCGCCTCCATGCGGTTGATCACCGTGCCGCGGATCCAGGCGGCGGCGCCCGGGAAGAACGGCTCGCCCGTGGGCAGCCGCGACCAGAGCGACGTGTCGGCGAAGCGGTCGATGCCGCTGGTCGAGCCCAGGCGCGCCAGGTCGAGCTGCTCCGCCCCGAGCAGGTGCACGACCAGCGTCTCGGACGCCTGGATGGCCGGAGAGCTGGACGAGGCGGACGAGAGTGAGAAGACGAACAGCGGCGGCTCGGCGCTCACCGAGAAGACGGAGGTCGCGGTCAGGGCGACCGGGCCGGTGCCCGGGTCGGCGGTGATCAGCGCGACTCCGGCGGCGTGGTTGCGGAACGCGAGCTTGAAGTCCTCCGGGGAGAGTCCGGCGAAGGCGCGGTGCTCCGGCTCGCGGTCCGGGGTGGTGGCGAGGTTCTCGCGGCTCATCGGAGACTCCTGATCGGTCGAGGGTGCGGCACGGGGTGGTGGCCCGCCGTCGCGCCGCAGCACGGCTCCTCCAGACTGGCGCACCGGCCGGGGGAGGGCCGCCTCATTGCGGAGTATGACGCCGCCACCTCGGGGAACGCCGATCCGCCGCTCCCTGTTCTCGATCACGCCGGATCGGGTGCGCGTCGTCGGCGCCGGCGTCCGCGCACCCGTCGCTCGCCCTCAGCGCAACCCGTCGCTGCGGCCGCGGTCTGCGCGCAGACTCGAGGGCATGGCCCACCGTCAGCGCACGTCCACCGCGCATCCCGAGAGTAAGACCTGCGCCTCCTGCGGTCGCGAGATCGAGTGGCGCGCGAAGTGGGCGCGCGACTGGGAGGACGTCCGCTACTGCTCGGACGCCTGCCGCCGTCGCGGAGTCGGTCCGGAGGAGGCGCGGCTCGAGGAGGAGATCCGCACCGTCCTGCTCGCGCGAGCGGCGTCGTCGACGGCGTGCCCGTCCGAGGTCGCGCGCCGGGTCGGCGGCGAGGAGTGGCGGCCGCTGATGGAGCCCGTGCGCCGGGCCGCGCGCCGCCTGGTCGACCGGGGCGAGATCGACATCGTGCAGGGCGGACAGGTCGTCGACCCCTCGCGGGCGAAGGGCCCGATCCGGCTGCGGCGGCGCCCCGGCGGACCCCTGTCGCCGGGCGGCGCCGCGGGCTAGCCTCAGCAGATGCCCAGCAGCGACGCCGTCGTCCTCACCGTCCCCGGACCGCACGGCGACCGGGAGGTGCGGATCTCGAGCCCCGAGCGCGTGCTGTTCCCGGAGCCGGGCATCACCAAGCGCGAGGTCGCGGAGTACCTGATCGCCGTCGGCGAGCCGTTCGTCGCGGCGAACGGCGACCGCCCCGTCTCGCTGCAGCGCTTCTCCTCCGGGATCGAGGGCGAGCAGTTCTTCTCGAAGAACCCGCCCACGGGCGCGCCCGAGTACGTCCGGTCCGTCCCGGTGACGTACCCGAGCGGGCGGGTGCATCCGCAGCTCGTGATCGACGAGCCCGCGGCCGCCGTCTGGGCGGCGCAGATGAACACCGTCGTCTTCCACCCGTGGGCGTCCCGCGCCGATGCGCCCGACCTGCCCGACCAGCTCCGGATCGACCTCGACCCGCAGCCCGGCACCGACGTCGCCGACGCGGTCGTCGCCGCGCACGCGCTGCGGGAGGTCCTGCGGGAGGCCGGCCTCGACCCGTTCGTGAAGACGTCCGGCAACCGTGGCCTGCACGTCTTCGCGCCGATCGTCGCCGAGCACGAGTTCCTCGACGTCCGCCACGCGGTGATCGCCGCGGCGCGCGAGCTGGAGCGGCGGATGCCCGAGCAGGTCACGACGGCGTGGTGGAAGGAGGAGCGCGGCGAGCGGATCTTCGTCGACTTCAACCAGGCCAACCGCGACCGGACGATCGCCGGTGCCTACAGCCCGCGGCCACTCGCGCACGCTCCAGTCTCCACTCCGCTGGACTGGGACGAGCTCGACGGCGTCGACCCGCGGGCCTTCACGATCCGCACGGTCCCGGCGCGCCTCGCCGAGCGCGGTGATCCGTGGGCACGGATGCACGACGCCCCCGGCCGCCTCGACGCCCTGCTCGGCTGGTGGGAGCGCGATGTCGCCGCCGGCCTCGGCGAGCTGCCGTTCCCGCCCGACTTCCCCAAGATGCCGGGCGAGCCGCCCCGCGTGCAGCCCAGCCGCGCGAAGAGGGCCTAGCCGAGGACGTCGCCGAGGTCGTACGCGGTCGGCTGCTCCAGCTGCTCCATGGTGCAGGAGGCGGCGTCGCGGTCCGGGCGCCAGCGCTCGAACTGCACGGTGTGCCGGAAGCGGTCGCCCTCGCGCTGGTCGTAGCGGACCTCGAGCACGAGCTCGGGACGCAGGCGCACGAAGGAGGTGTCGCGGCCGCTCGAGAACCGGCTCCGCTCGCCCTCGCCGCGCACCGGTGCTCCGTCCACGTCGCGCTCGACCGCGGGTGCGAGCTCCTCCAGCAGCTGCACGCGACGCTCGTCGCTGAAGGCCGAGGCCCCGCCGACCTGGCGGACCTCTCCGTCGTCGCCGTGCAGGCCGAGCAGGATCGAGCCCACGCCCGGCTTGGAGGCGTGCTCGCGGTACCCGATCGCGATCACGTCGGCCGTGCGGTGGTGCTTGACCTTGAGCACGGCGCGCTTCCCGGGGGAGTAGGGCGCGGCCAGGGGCTTCGCCACGACGCCGTCCAGTCCTGCGCCCTCGAAGCGCTCCAGCCAGTCGCGCGCCAGGGCCTCGTCGTCGGTGGCGCGGCCGAGGTGCAGCGGATGCGGGACGCCGGCCATCACCGCGGCGAGCGCCTCCCGCCGCGCCGAGTACGGCTCCTCGAGCATGCTGCGCCCGTCCACGGCGAGCAGGTCGAAGGCGACGAGCATCGCCGGGGTGGTCTCCGCCAGCATCCTCACGCGGCTCGCGGCCGGATGGATGCGCTGCGAGAGCAGGTCCCAGTCGAGCCGCTGCGCTCCCGGCTCGCCGGTCGCCAGGACGATCTCGCCGTCGAGCACGCAGCCGTCAGGGAGCAGCCGGAGGAAGGCCTCGACGAGCTCGGGGAAGTACCGGGTCAGCGGCTTGGAGCCGCGGCTCCCGATCTCGCAGTCCCCGCCGGAGACCGAGACGATCGCGCGGAACCCGTCCCACTTCGGCTCGTAGGAGTATCCGCCCGCGACGGCGGTCTGCTCCGGCACTGCCGGAACGGCCTTGGCGAGCATCGGGGCGACGGGGAGCGCGAACGGGAGGTCCATGCCCTGATCATCCCGGCCGTGGTCTCGGACCGCACCCCCTTCCGGAAGGCTGCGAACCGGGACGTTCCGGGCCCGCCGCGGAGGTTCGAGGCGTAGCGTTCCCGGCATGAGCATTGACTGGAAGCGCTGGACGCCCGTCGCCGTCGTCCCCGCGGTCGTCGTCGCCGCGGCCGTCGCCCTCCCCCTCTCGGCGAGCGCCGCGGGGGACCTCCCCGAGAAGTCCGCCGCCGACCTCCTCGCCTTCGTCGCCGAGAGCGACGCCACGGCGTTCTCCGGCGAGATCCAGCAGACCTCGGACCTCGGCCTGCCCGACCTCTCGGCGCTCGGCGGCTCCGCCGGCTCGGCGTCCGCCGACTCCCTCGTCGAGCTCGCCACCGGCTCGCACCAGGCGCGCGTGTACGTCGACGCCGAGAAGGGCGCGCGCCTCCAGGTGCTCGACCGGCTGGCCGAGCGCGACGTCGTCGCCTCGACGACCGACGGAGTCTGGATCTACGACTCGAGCGCGAACACCGCCACCCACCTCGTGCCTCCCGCGGGCGGAGCGCCCGAGGCCTCGCCGGGCGATCAGGTCGTGACGCCGTCGTCCGCCGCCGAGCAGCTGCTCGCCGCGATCGACCCGACGACCACGGTCGCGGTCGGCTCGGACGTCAGCGTCGCCGGGCGCGATGCGTACGAGCTCGTGCTCACGCCCCGCGACGGCGGCACCCTCGTGGGCTCCGTGACCGTCTCGATCGACGGCGAGACGGGCCTCCCGCTCGGGGTAGCCGTGACCGCCCGCGGGGGCACTGCGCCCGCGTTCAGCGTCGCGTACACGAGCATCGACTTCTCGACTCCCGACGCGTCCCTCTTCTCCTTCACGCCCCCGGCCGGCGCCGAGGTGACGGAGCAGGCCGCTCCGGTCGACGACGCGGCGGACGCCTCCGACGCGCCCGCCGCGGACACGGCCGAGCGCTCCGACGTCGTCACCACGGGCTCCGGCTGGACGAGCGTCGTCGAGCTGCCCGCCGGTGACGCCGACGCGCTCTCCTCGCTCGACGCGGTCACCACTCCCGTCGACGGGGGCCGCATCCTCTCCTCCGCCCTGCTGACCGTCCTCGTCACCGACGACGGACGCGTCCTCGCCGGCGCGGTCCCGGCCGAGACGCTCCGCGACGCGGCCTCCGCTCGGTGACGGCGGGCGAGCTCGCAGTCGAGACGCGGGGCCTCACCAAGCGCTTCGGGCGCCAGGAGGCGGTCTCCGGTCTCGACCTCGCCGTTCCCCGCGGCGCCGTCTTCGGCTTCCTCGGCCCGAACGGCTCGGGCAAGACCACGACGATCCGGATGCTGCTCGCCCTCGCCGCGCCGACCGCGGGCAGCATCACCGTCCTCGGGCAGGCCATGCCCCGGCGCGCGGCCGAGGTCCTGCCCCGGGTGGGGGCGCTGGTCGAGGGGCCGGGCTTCTACCCGTTCCTCTCCGGAGCGGCCAACCTCCGGCGCTTCGACGCCGCGGAGGCGGGCACCTCGTCCCGCACCCGCGACACCCGCGCGAAGGAGGCCCTCGCCCGCGTCGGCCTCTCGGCCGCGGCGCGCAAGAAGGTCGGCTCCTACTCCCTGGGGATGAAGCAGCGGCTCGGCATCGCGGTCGCCCTGCTCTCGCCGCGCGACCTGATCGTGCTGGACGAGCCCACGAACGGCCTCGACCCGCAGGGCACCCGCGAGGTCCGCGCTCTGGTGCGCGGACTGAACCAGGACGGCACGACCGTCCTCGTCTCCAGCCACCTCCTCGCCGAGATCGAGCAGCTCTGCACCCACGCCGCCGTCATGCGCACCGGGCGCCTCGTCGCCCAGGGCGGGCTCGACGAGCTGCGCGGGGACGCCGCCTCGGTCGAGCTGCTGACGCCCGACCGCGAGCGCGCGATCGTGGCTCTGCACACCCGGGGTCTGGAGCCGCGCACCGCGCCGGGCCCGCACCCCGCCGATCCGCCGCTGGTCGTCGCCGCTCTGCCGCCCGGGCTCGCGGCCGAGATGCTGGTGGCCGACCTCGTGCGGGCCGACGTCCGCGTCCGCGGGTTCGCCGTCCGCCGCCCCTCGCTCGAGGAGCGCTTCGTCGAGCTGACCGGGGAGGGCTTCGATGTCGAGCGCTGACGCGACCGTCCGCCGCGCGGGGATCGGGTCCCTGCTCGCCTCCGAGCTCGCCCTGCTCTTCCGCCGGCGCCGCACCTGGGCGCTGCTCGCGGCCCTGGCCGCCATCCCGATCCTGCTCGCCGTCGCGGTGCGGCTCTCGGGCGGCGACGGAGGCGGGCCCTCCTTCGTGGGCGCGATCGCCGGCAACGGCCTCTTCACCGGCTTCGCGGCCATCACGGTCGCCGTCCCGCTGTTCCTCCCGCTCACGGTCGGGGTCGTCGCCGGCGACGCGATCGCGGGCGAGGCCTCGCTCGGGACGCTGCGCTACCTGCTGGTCAGCCCCGTCGGCCGCGTGCGGCTGCTCGCGGTGAAGTTCGCCGCCTCCCTCGCCTTCTGCCTCGCCGCAGCACTCACCGTCATGGTGGTCGGGATCCTGATCGGCCTGGCGCTCTTCCCGGCGGGACCGGTGACGCTGCTCTCCGGCAGCACCGTCCCGCTCGCCGACGCGATCGGCCGGGCCCTGGCGATCGCCGTGTACGCGGCGCTCTCGCTGGTCGGGCTCTCGGCGATCGGCCTCTTCATCTCGACGCTGACCGATGTGCCGGTCGGCGCCATGGCGGCCACCGTGGTCGTCTCCATCGCGGCGCAGATCGTCGGCTCGCTCTCGCAGCTGGACGCCCTCCACCCGTTCCTGCTGACCGATCGGTGGTTCGACTTCGCCGACCTCCTGCGTGACCCGATCGCGTGGAGCTCCTTCGGCGAGAACGCGCTGCTCCAGCTCGCCTACGTCGCCGTGTTCGGGTCGCTCGCGATCGGCCGCTTCACCACTCGCGACGTCCTCTCCTGATCCGGGGGACGACGGAGGCCGCCCTCCCGCACTGCGGTGGGGGCGGCCTCCGGGTCGACGGGGTCAGCCCTGCGGAGCGATCCCGAAGCTGACGGAGCCGCCCTCGTCCACCTGCGCGTCGAGGACCTTGTCGCCGAGAGCGACGGAGGCGGCGACGTCGAGGAACACGCGCGCTCCGTCCTGCTCCACGACGGCGTCCGTCGTCTCGGGGGCCGCGGCGACCGCGACCGCGAAGTTGCGGACGTCGAGATCGGTGCCGCTGATGCGCAGGCCTCCCTCGACGGGGGTCTCGGTCTGCCCGGTGATGGTCTTGACGACGGTGCTGGCGTTGTCGGTGAGCGTGAGCATCGGGTCGTTCCTTCCGTCCGTGGTCGATGAGGGGGCCACGTTGCCGGGATCCGGCGGCTCCCTCAAGGCGGCGGAGCGGATGTGGAGGGGATGCACACCTGGACGGCCCGGGGAGTCGCGGCGCTCGCCGGAGCCGCGCCGGGCCGGGGGCGCCGCATCGCCTGCCACACTGGCCGGATGCATCCCGCCGACTCCTGCCCCTGCGGAAGCCGCCGCCACTACGCCGACTGCTGCCGCCCCGCCCACCTCGGCGAGGAGCCCTCGCCGACGGCGGAGCGCCTGATGCGCAGCCGCTACAGCGCGAACGTCCTCGGCAGCGCCCCCTACCTGCTCGCGAGCTGGCACCCCTCGACCCGGCCGCGCCGCATCGACCTCGATCCCGACCTCCAGTGGCGCCGGCTCCAGATCGTCGACACCTCGTTCGGCGGGGAGGGCGACGAGGAGGGCCTGGTCGAGTTCCGCGCCTCCTACCGCTCGCCCGCCGGCCCCGGCCTCGTGCACGAGCGCAGCCGCTTCCTGCGCGAGGACGGTCGCTGGCTCTACGTCGACGGCGAGATGCTCGGCGACGAGGCCTGATCCGTCCGGGCCGTCCTACTCTGGAGGCATGGCCAAGGACTTCCGCCGGGCGGACGACGCGTCGCGCTACGAGCTCCACCTCGACGGCGCCCTGGTGGGCGTCCTCGACTACCGCGAGGCGCCCGGCAGCGTCTCCCTCGTCCGCTCCTTCACGACTCCGCCTTTCCGCGGCCGCGGGCTCGCAGGGGAGCTGGTCTCCTTCGCCGTCGACGACATCGAGGCCGCCGGCGGGCGGAGCGTCGTGCCGATGTGCTGGTACGTCGGGCAGTGGTTCGAGCAGCACCCCGAGAAGGCGCACCTCCTCGCTCCCTCCTGAGCCGCTCGCTCACTCGCGGACCGCGGGCTCCACTCCGGCCAGGTCCGGGCCGAGGCCGATGTCGACCAGGCGCAGACGGCCCGCGTAGGAGTCGCCCGGAGGCAGCAGCAGACCGGCCTTGATCGCGCCGAAGGCGACCGTCACATCGGCGCGCAGCACGGTAGGATCGGGGACCGACCCGTCGTCGGGATGGACGCCGCTCGGCAGGTCGACCGCGACGACCACCGGGCGCTCGGCCCGCCGCTCCAGCGCGTCGAGCACCGCCGCGACGACGACGCGCGGCCGTCCCCGCAGCGCGGGCTCCGTCGCTCCGATGCCGAGGATCCCGTCGACCAGGACATCCGCCCGCGCCACCGCCGCGGCGAGGCCGGGCGCGTCGTCGGCCGGCACCTGCCCGCAGCCCTCGTCGAGCGCCACGGCGAGGCCCCTGCGGTGCACCCGCTCGGCCGTGAGGACGAGGACGACGTCAATTCCGGAGGAGGAGAGCTCGGCGGCCGCGTAGAGCGCGTCACCGCCGTTGTCACCCGGACCGACCAGGACGAGCACCGAGCCCGGACGGGAGCGGTCGGAGCGCCCGGCGAGCACGAGGCGCAGCTCGCGGGCGAGGCCGTCGGCGGCGCGCTGCATCAGCGGCTCCCGCCGGGCCAGGTGCGGAGCCTCGGCGGCCCGCACCTGCGCGGACGTGTATCCCTCGACCATGCGCTCCACTGTGCGCGCGGCGCAGCGGGGGTGCAACCCCGTCAGCTCTCCTGCACCGCCCGGTCCGACTCCTCGACGATCGCCCGGATCGCGGCCTCCGCAGCGTCCGCGTCGCCCGAGGCGACGGCGGCGGCCACCGCCCGGTGCAGCCGCACCGCGGTGGAGTCGGCCTCGCGCGGCATGAGCGCGTTGCGGGTGCGGCCGGCGAGGACCTCGGCGACCAGATCGCCCAGCTGCGCGAGCATCCGGTTGCCGGACGCGGCCAGGAGGGAGCGGTGGAAGGCGGTGTCGGCGGCGAGGTAGGCGGACTGGTCGGCTGCGCGGGAGTGGGTGGAGAGGGCGTCGCCCGCCTCCGTGAGCGCCCGCCGCTGATCCTCGGTCGCGTTCGCCGCTGCGAGCCGGGCGGCGAGCGGCTCCACCCCGAGTCGGAGCTCGCTGAGCTGGTGCAGCTGGCGCCGCCGGTCCGGGCCGTCCAGTCCCCATGCGACGACACGCGTGTCCAGGGCGTTCCAGCACTCCGGAGGCTGGACCCGCGTCCCCGCGCGGCGGCGGGACGTCACGAGCCCGAGCGTCTCGAGGACGCGCACGGCCTCCCGCATCACCGAGCGGGAGACCCCGCGCCGCTCCGCACGCTCGTCGGCGCTGAAGGTGGTGCCCGGCGCGAGCTCGCCGCGCACGATCTGCGAACCGAGCTCGTCCAGCACCGAGTGGTGCAGCGAGGGCGTCGGCGCGGGCATGCGGTCATCCTGCCATCGCCGGAGTCGCGCCCCGGCCGATTTTCGGGCATGATCGGGACACACGCAGGTTATGTCGGACAAAAGCCGGCCGCTGGCCGTCGGCTCGACCAAGGACGCTCATGACACCGACCCTCCTCCCCGCCCTCCGCGCCGCCGCCGGGGACGCCCCCGCCACCACCGCCGGGCAGGGGCAGCTGATCCTCGCCGCCGTCGTCGGCATCGCCGTGATCGTCGTGCTGATCACCTGGCTGAAGCTGCACCCCTTCGTCTCCCTGCTGATCGGAGCGCTGACGACGGGCCTGATCGCGGGGCTGACGGCGGCGGACGCGGTCGCCAGCTTCGCGCTGGGGTTCGGCAACACCATGGGCGGCGTCGGCATCCTCATCGGCCTCGGCGCGATGTACGGCAAGCTCCTCGCCGACTCGGGCGGCGCGGACCGCATCGTGGACACCCTCATCGCCCGCTCGAGCACTCGCGCGCTGCCCTGGATGATGGGCTTCGTCGGCGCGCTGATCGGGCTGCCGATGTTCTTCGAGGTCGGGCTCGTGCTGCTGATCCCGGTCGTGATCCTGGTCGCCCGCCGGAGCGGTCTGCCGCTGATGAAGGTGGCGATCCCGACGCTCGCCGGCCTCTCGGTGATGCACGGCCTCGTCCCGCCCCACCCCGGACCGCTGGTCGCGATCGACGCACTCGGCGCGAACCTCGGCGTGACCCTCGCGTTCGGCGTCCTGGTCGCGATCCCCACCGTCGTCGTGGCCGGCCCGCTCTTCGGCCGGGTCGCCGCCCGCTGGGCGCCGGTGGAGACGCCGCCGCTCTTCGGCGAGGGCGCGGGCGAGACGCGCGAGCACCGCCCGGGCTTCGCCGCTGCCGTCGCGAGCATCCTGCTGCCGGTCGTCCTGATGCTGGGCAAGGCGATCGCCGACATCGCGGCCCCGGGCTCCACGGACGCCTGGAAGGGCGCCCTCGACTTTCTCGGCACGCCGACCATCGCGCTGGGGATCGCGCTCCTGGCCGGTCTGGTCCTGCTCGGCCGCGGCGGCCGGATGAACCGCACCGAGCTGCAGGCCTCGCTCTCGAGCTCGCTGCCGCCGATCGCGGGCATCCTGCTCATCGTCGGCGCGGGCGGCGGTTTCAAGCAGGTCCTCGTCGACACCGGGATCGGCGGGGTGGTCGCCCAGCTCGCGGAGGGGAGCGGCGCCTCGGCGCTGCTGCTCGCCTGGCTCGTGGCCGTCGTGATCCGCGTCGCCACCGGCTCCGCGACCGTCGCCACCGTGACCGCCGCAGGGATCCTCCAGCCGCTGACCGAGACCATGGACGGGCCGATGGTCGCCCTCATGGTGCTCGCGATCGGCGCCGGCTCGGTGTTCCTGTCGCACGTCAACGACGCCGGGTTCTGGCTGGTGAAGGAGTACCTCGGGCTCAGCATCGGCCAGACGCTCAAGACCTGGACCGTGATGGAGTGCCTGGTCTCGGTGACCGGGCTCGCCGGGGTCCTCCTGATCGGTCTCTTCGTAGGAGGTATCTGATGACCGCTCTTCCCACCGTCCCCGTCCGCGCCGTCGTCGTCATGGGCGTCTCCGGCAGCGGCAAGTCGACCGTGGCGTCGCTCCTGGCGCGCCGACTGGGCTGGGAGTTCCTCGAGGGGGACGACCTGCACCCGCAGGCGAATGTCGACAAGATGCACGCCGGCATCCCGCTGACCGACGAGGACCGGGCGCCCTGGCTGGCCGAGATCGCCCGCGTGGTGGACCAGCGGATCGCCGAGGGCGGCTCGGTCGTCGTGACCTGCTCTGCCCTGCGCCGCCGCTACCGCGACGTCCTGCGCCGCGACGACCTCGTCTTCGCGCACCTCGCGGGATCGAGGGACCGGATCGCCGGGCGGCTCGCCTCGCGGGTCGGCCACTTCATGCCGACCACGCTGCTCGACTCGCAGTTCGAGGCGCTCGAGCCCCTCGGCGACGACGAGCTCCACGTCACGGTCGACGTGGGCGGCGCTCCGGAGGAGGAGATCGCCGAGATCCTCGGGGGGCTCGGCCTCGCGCCCGCGGGCGCCTAGAGCAGCAGCGACTCCACCGGCACGGCCGGGAGGCCGAAGGCCGCGGCGACGGCGGCGTTCGTCACCCGGCCGTCGTGGGTGCTCAGGCCGCGGGCGAGCGCCGGGTCGGCGGCCAGGGCGGCCCGCCACCCGCGGTCGGCCAGCGCGAGCGCGTAGGGGAGCGTCGCGTTGGTGAGCGCGCGGGTCGAGGTCTCGGGAACGGCGCCGGGCATGTTCGCGACGCAGTAGTAGACGCTCCGGTGCACGGGGAACACCGGGTCGTCGTGCGTGGTCGGACGCGAGCCCTCGAAGCAGCCGCCCTGGTCGATCGCGATGTCGACCAGCACCGAGCCCGGCTTCATCGTGGCGACCATCTCGTCGGTCACCAGCTTGGGCGCCTTGGCGCCCGGGATGAGGACGGATCCGATCACGAGGTCGGCGTCGGCCAGCTGCGCGGCGATCTCGTAGGCCGAGGAGGCGCGGGTCTGGATCGCGCCCTGGAAGCGGTTCTCGAGCTGCGCAAGGCGGGGGAGCGAGAGGTCGACGATCGTGACGTCGGCCCCCATGCCGAGGGCGTTCGCCGCGGCGTGCTCGCCGGCCGTGCCGCCGCCGATCACGACGACCTTCGCCTTCGGAGTGCCGGGGACCCCGCCGAGCAGCGTGCCCCGTCCGCCGACGGCGCTCATGAGGTGGTAGGCGCCGACCGTGATCGACAGGCGCCCGGCGACCTCGCTCATCGGCGAGAGCAGCGGCAGCCGCCGGTCGTCCAGCTGGACCGTCTCGTAGGCGATGGAGGTCGTCCCGGCGGCGAGCAGCGCATCGGTGCACGGGCGGGAGGCGGCGAGGTGGAGGTAGGTGAAGAGCACCTGGTCGCGGCGCATCCGCGGGTACTCGGCCTCGATCGGCTCCTTGACCTTGAGGACCAGCTCGGACTCGCCCCAGACCTCGTCGGGCCCGTCGACGACGAGGGCGCCGGCGCGGCGGAAGTCGTCGTCCGACACGCGCGAGCCCAGGCCCGCGCCGGCCTCGACGAGGACCTCGTGGCCGCGGCGCACCAGCTCGTGGACGCCGGCCGGAGTGGCGGCGACCCGGTTCTCGTTGTTCTTGATCTCGGTGGGGATCCCGACGCGCACGGCGGCTCCTTCGCTGCGGCCCGCGGGGCGGGCGGTGGGCGCCGATCCTGCACCGGCTCTGCCCCCATCGTGCGAAGATCGTGCCCGGAGCGGGGGAACTCCGCAGGATCGGTCGGAAGTCACCGCACGGGCCGAAGGTTCGTCGGCGGAGTGAGGGAGCGGGCGCATGCCACCGAAGGATCTGCACGACCTCGACGACCTGGATCCGGTCGACCGGACACTGGTGCGCCTCCTCCGCGCCGACGCGCGGACGCCCAACAGTCGGCTCGCTGAGCGCGCCGGCATCGCCCCGTCGACCTGCGTCGCACGCGTCCGGGGCCTCGTCGAGCGCGGCGTCATCACCGGCTTCACCGCCGAGCTCGACCCGGCGGCGCTCGGCCTGACCCTGCAGGCGCTGATCAGCGTCAGCATCCGCGTCGGCCAGCGCCAGGCGATCACGCGCTTCACGGAGGAGATCC
Organism: Rathayibacter sp. AY1A7; assembly: GCF_002930845.1. Taxonomy (NCBI): domain Bacteria; kingdom Bacillati; phylum Actinomycetota; class Actinomycetes; order Micrococcales; family Microbacteriaceae; genus Rathayibacter; species Rathayibacter sp. AY1A7. The sequence continues at coordinate 50,143 of NZ_PSTL01000011.1, forward strand.
GCGCGCTGCCCGAGGTGGTGCAGGTGTTCTTCCTCGGCGGCTCGGAGGACTTCATCATCCACGTCGCGGTCCGCGACTCCAGCGACGTGCGGGACTTCGTGGTCTCGAACCTCTCGGCGAACCCGGCGGTGGCCTCGACGCGCACGAGCCTGGTGTTCGACCACCACCGCAAGGGCCCGGCGGTCCCCGAGTAGCGCGGGCAGGCGCGGGTCCGAGCGGCCGCTCGGCCCGCGTCCGTCCCTCGGGGCTAGTGCGCCCCGGGGTTCACGTCGCCGCCCCCGCGCTGCATGAGGCCGGGGATGCGCTTGGCGAGCCCCGGGATCGCCTCGTCCGAGATCGAGATCCGCGTGTCGCGCAGGCGCTGGCGCAGCAGGGTCTCGACGTCCTCCTCCGGTCGCAGCTCGGCGTCGCCGGCGACCTGCAGCAGCACGCCGCGCAGCTTCTCGTCGAGCTGCGCGTCGTCGCTGCCGTGCTGGATCGGGTGGTCCTGGGATGCGTTCGTCATGCCTCCATGCTGGCACCGGCGACCCCGTGCCGAGAGGACTTGCGCCGCGGCAGGATGGTCGCATGCCGTTCACCCGCGCCGAGCTCGCAGCGTTCCAGGACCGCACCGTCGAGGACCTGCTGGGCGACGACGTCCGGCTCCTCTTCGTCGGCATCAACCCGGGACTGTGGACCGCCGCCACCGGCGCGCACTTCGCCCACCCCGGCAACCGCTTCTACCCGGCGCTCGTCGCGGCCGGGATCCTCGAGCGCGCGCCGCGCGTGTCCGAGGGGATGAGCGCCGCGGACCGCGCGGAGCTCGTCTCCCGCGGCGTCGGCATCACCAATCTCGCCTCCCGGGCGACCGCCCGCGCCGACGAGCTGACCGCGGAGGAGCTGCGCGAGGGCGCTCAGCGGCTGGTCGCCACCGTGGAGCGGGTGCGGCCCCGGGCCGTCGCGGTCGTCGGCATCACCGCCTACCGGATCGCGTTCGGACGCCGCAGGGCGGTGCAGGGCAGGCAGGAGGAGGACGTGGCGGGCGCGCCGCTCTGGGTGCTGCCGAACCCGAGCGGCCTGAACGCGCACGACACCGTCGCCTCGCTCGGGCGCGCCTACCGCGAGCCGGCGCTCGAGGCGGGGATCGTCTCTTCCGACGAGCTCCTGCCCGGGGACGTCGGACCCCGCACGCAGGAATAGCCGTCGACCCCCGGAGGTTGCAGAAGTCCATGAGTATGCATGAAGTCAAGTTCGGCGTCGACACGTTCGGCGACGTCACCGCCGGCCCCGACGGCGCCCCGCTGCCGCACGGCCAGGTCCTCCGCGACGTGGTCGAGGAGGGAGTCCTGGCCGACCGGGTCGGCATCGACTTCTTCGGGATCGGCGAGCACCACCGCGCCGACTTCGCCGTGAGCGCACCGGACGTCGTGCTCGCCGCCATCGCGGCCCGCACCGAGCGCATCCACCTCGGCTCCGCCGTGACGGTCCTCTCCTCGGACGACCCGGTGCGCGTCTACCAGCGCTTCGCCACCCTCGACGGACTCTCCGGCGGCCGGGCCGAGGTCATCCTCGGCCGCGGCTCCTTCACCGAGTCCTTCCCGCTCTTCGGCTACGACCTCGCGCAGTACGAGGTCCTCTTCGAGGAAAAGCTCGACCTCTTCCACGCCCTGATCCAGGGCGGCCCGGTCACCTGGCAGGGCACGACCCGCCCCGCGCTCACCGAGCAGAGCGTCTACCCGACCCTCGACAACGGCACCCTCCGCACCTGGATCGGCGTCGGCGGCAGCCCCGAGTCGGTCGTCCGCGCCGCCCGGTACGGCTTCCCGCTCGTCCTGGCGATCATCGGCGGCTCGCCGGCCCGCTTCCGCCCCTACGTCGACCTCTTCGGCCGCGCGCTCGACCAGCTCGAGCAGCCCCGCCTCCCGGTCGCCGTGCACTCGCCCGGCTTCGTCGCCGACACCGACGAGGAGGCGCGCGAGCTGTACTTCCCGCACCACAAGGCGATGATGGACGCCATCGGCCGCGAGCGCGGCTGGTCCCCGATGACCCGCGAGCGCTTCGAGGAGGAGGCCGGCCCCGACGGCGCCATCCACCTCGGCTCGCCCGAGACGGTCGCCCGGAAGATCGCGCGAACGGTCGAGGCCCTGGGCATCGACCGCTTCGACCTCAAGTACAGCGCCGGGACGCTGCCGCACCCGGCGATCATGCGCAACATCGAGCTCTACGGCACGCAGGTCATCCCGCGGGTGCGCGAGCTGCTCGCGCACTGACCCCCGCCGGGCGCCCGTTCCCCCGCTGGGCGCTCGGCGCGTTCCGAGCCGACGCGGTGCGCGCTCCCACCGGGCGCCCGGCCCGCGTCGATACACTCGGAACCCCCCCCGCCCCGACCCTCCCGGAAGCACATGCCCGACAGCCACGCCGCCCGCACCCCCTACGAGGTGCTGGGCGTCGCCGCCACCGCGTCCGACGACGAGCTCCGCCGGGCGTACCGGCTCCGCCTCCGCGAGACCCATCCGGACACGGGAGGCGACGCCGCGTCGTTCCACGCGGTGCAGCTCGCCTGGGAGCGGATCGGCAGCGCCTCCGCCCGCGGCGACTACGACCGAGGCGCTCCCGCCCCCGGGAGGTCCTCCCCGCAGTCGCCGTACACCGGCTCACCGCGCCCGCAGACCGCCTCGGCCGTGCGCGCCCGCTCCTACGGTCACCCGGGAGGCGCGGCGCGCGAGTACTACCTGCGCCTGGTGCGCGAGTGGCTCGGCCGCGGCGTCGAGACCGAGGACCCCTTCGACCCGGCGATCGTCCGCTCCGCTCCTCGCGAGGTCCGCTCCTGGCTCGCGAAGGCTCAGGCCGAGGAGGCGACGGCCGCGCTCGTCGGCGCGCTCGGCATCGCCTACACGATCTGGAACGACGTCGCGGTCGGCGACGGCGGGCTCAAGATCGACCACCTCGTGCTCGGGCCGGCCAGCCTGCTCGCGCTGACCTCCGCCGACTGGGGCGACCCGGTCCGTCTGAGGAAGGGCGAGCTCGAGGGCCCCGGGATCGCCGAGGACGAGAAGCCGATCGCCTCGCTCGCGAAGGCCGCGCGCCGTCTCGGCCGCGAGCTGGGCGTCCGCTTCTCGACGAGCGTCGTGGTCGTGCCGGACGACGCGCTGGAGCAGCCGTTCGAGCAGGTCGAGCGCGGCAGGCACCAGGGCGCCGTCGTCATCCGCCGCTCGCTGCTGCCGCAGCTGCTGCGCTCCGGCACGGACGACCCGCGGCTCGGCGGGTACGGCGAGTCGTTCGAGGTCCGCACCCGCGTGCAGAACCGCATCCGCTTCGTCTGACGCCGCGCTAGCCGCCGCTCGCGACCGGGGCAAGGGGTTAGCGCGCATCCGGCGCCCCGCCCACCATGGGACGTGCCCCCGGGCATCCCACGACGAGCGGAACGAGGACGGACCATGGTGCGATTCGGATACACCCTGATGACCGAGCAGAGCGGACCCAAGCAGCTGGTGGGCTACGCGGTCGACGCCGAGAGGCTCGGCTTCGAGTTCGCGGTCTCGAGCGACCACTACTCGCCGTGGCTGACCGAGCAGGGGCACGCCTCCTACGCCTGGACGCTGCTCGGAGCGGTCGCGCAGGCCACGTCGACCATCGACCTCACGACCTACGTCACCGCGCCGACCATCCGCTACCACCCGGCCGTGGTCGCGCAGAAGGCCGCGACGCTCGCGATCCTCTCCGACGACCGCTTCACGCTCGGCCTCGGCTCGGGCGAGAACCTCAACGAGCACGTCGTCGGCGAGGGCTGGCCCTCGGTCGCCGTGCGCCAGGACATGCTCGAGGAGGCCGTCCACCTCATCCGCGAGCTGCACACCGGCGAGCTGGTGACCTGGGAGGGCGAGTACTTCCGCGTCGACTCCGCCCGCATCTGGGACCTGCCGGACACGCCGGTCGAGATCGGCCTGGCGGTCTCGGGGGAGAAGTCGATCGCCCGCTTCGCGCCGATCGGCGACCACCTCATCACGACCGAGCCCGACGCGGAGCTGATCTCGCAGTGGACCGCGGTCCGCGGTGCGGACGCCGCCCCCTCGCGCACGATCGGCCAGATCCCGATCTGCTGGGCGCCGGACAAGGAGCAGGGAGTGGCGCTGGCCCACGAGCAGTTCCGCTGGTTCGCCGGCGGCTGGGCGGTCAACTCCGATCTGCCGACCCCCGCCGGCTTCGCCGGAGCGAGCCAGTTCGTTCGCCCGGAGGACGTCGCCGAGCAGATCGCCTGCGGCCCCGACCTCGACGAGCTCGCCCAGAGCTTCGTGCCCTACATCGAGGCGGGCTTCACCGACATCGCCCTCGTCCAGGTCGGCGACGAGCTGCAGCAGCGGTTCCTCGACGAGGCGGCGGAGGGGCTCCTGGAGCGCCTGCGCGCACTCGCCCCCTGAGGCCGCCGGCGGGTCGCGCGGTCAGAATCCGCGGAGGCGCTCGATGTCGCGCCGGTCGCGCTTCGTCGGGCGGCCCGCTCCGCGGTCACGGACGATCACGCCCGGCGCGGACTCCCGGGGTGGCGGCGGGGGCGTCCGGTCCTCCATGCACTCGGCGGCCACCGGCGCACCGACCCGCTTGACCACGAGTCCGCGGACGATCAGCTCCCGGTCGAAGCCGCCGATCCGGGCGCGGACCTCGTCGCCGACCCGCACGGTCTGCGCTGCCTTGGCCCGCTCGCCGTTGACGCGGATGTGGCCGGCCCGGGCCGCGGTCGTCGCGGCGGAGCGCGTCTTGTAGATGCGCACCGCCCAGAGCCACGCGTCCACCCGCACGGCACCGGTCACCGGGATCTGCATCCCCCCAGTCTACGAACGGCGCCCGCTCGCCACCCACCCCGCGGTCCTACACTGGCCGCCGACAAGGAGGTTCCCATGAACCGAGACGACAGCATCTACACCGGAGCGGACGACGCGCTGCGGAGCGGCGACGACCGCATGGTCGCGGCGAACGACAGCTCCGGAGCCGGCGGAACCCGCGGCGACGTCGGCATGAGCACGACGAGCGGCGAGGGCACCGGGGTCCCCACCCGCGGCGCGCCTCCGCAGAGCGGATCCCCGTCCGAGCTGCGCCCCACCGGCTTCCCGCACGCGGGCCTGGAGTTCTCGCTCGTGCCGTCCGGGCACGAGGAGTGGCGGATCGAGCACCCGGGCGGTCGCACCGTCGGCGTCCTCGCCGTCATCTCGCACGCGGGCGAGGAGTCGGAGGCCGTGTTCGTCACGCGCCGCGTCGGCTCCGAGGACGCCGTGGCCGAGGGCACCGACTGGCGCGGCATCGTGTCGGCCGTGATCAACGACGAGGCGGCGGACGAGCGCGATCCGGTCCAGCTCGACCCCACCGTCGAGCACGTCCGCGGCGGACTGATCAGCCGCGGCCCCGCGGACGTCGACGGCCTCTCCTGAGCCCTCTCTCCTCCGGGACGCCGTCCGCGCTCGGCGCGGGGCGTCCCACGGAGGAGGGTCGGACGCTCAGCGGGCGAGCAGCGCGGCGTTGATCCGGGCCGAGAGGTCGGCGTCGACGCGGCGGTCGGTCCCGTCGACGGCGCGGACGGGAGCGGCGTTGCGCGCGCTCGAGACCAGCCACGCCGCGTCCGCCGCCTCCAGATCGCCCGAGCGCAGCGGACGCACCGCCGTCCCGAGGCCGAGGCCCGGCGCGAGCGCGAACAGGTCGGCCTGCGTGGTGCCGGGCAGCAGCCCGAGGCTCGGCGGAGGAGTCACGAGCTCCCCGCCCGTCAGCAGCACGAGGTTCGAGGTCGGCCCCTCGAGCAGGTAGCCGTCGCTCGACACGAACAGGGCGTCGTCGGCACCGCGCCGGGCGGCCTCCCGCGCGGCCGCACGGTTCACCGCGTACGAGAGCGTCTTCGCGCCGGCGAGCAGCCAGGGGGACGTCGACTGCACGTCCGAGCGCAGCCCGCGGTCCAGGAGCACCACGCGCACGCCGTCGCGGCGGGCCGGGCCGAAGTCCGGGCTGGTCTGGACGAAGACGACGCCGGTGGGCCGCCCGCCGCCCTCGACGCCGCGGGTCAGGATCGTCTTCACCATCGCCTCGGCGACGGGCGGGTGCGCGGCCACCGCCGCTCCGATCGCCTCGAGCCAGGCGGGCCGGTCCGGCCGGGGCAGGTCGAGCATCCGGGCCGAGCGCTCGAAGCGGTCCAGGTGCGCGTCGAGCGCCTGCAGCCGTCCGTCGACCAGGTTGATCGTCTCGAACACGCCGTCGCCGCGGGTGAAGCCGAGGTCGGTGACGTCCAGATCGCCGCGCCCGCTCGGATCGATGCGGTGCGCGGGTCCTCCCGGCGAGTGCGCCTCGGCGTCGAGGGAGGGTCGGTCGAGGACGACGAGGGTCTCAGCGGGCATGGGCGGTGCGGTCCTTCCGGGAGCGGCGGCGGGGGGAGAAGCGGAGCAGCGCGATCGTCAGCAGGGCGCCGATCAGGGATCCGCTGCCGTTCGAGACCAGGTCCTGCACGTCGGAGACGCGGGTCGGCAGCCACAGCAGCTGCGCGGTCTCGACGGCCGCCGACACCCCGAGCCCGATGACGGCGGCCCACAGGCGGCGCCCCGCCGGCAGTTGCGCGGCGATCAGCGCACCGAGCGGCACGAAGAGCAGCACGTTCGCGGTGAACTCCGCCACGTCGAAGTCGAACCAGCCGGTGAGCGGCGTGGAGGCGAGGAACGCGATGATCCCGCGGATCAGCGCGTTGGGCTCCCCGGCCGGGTAGGGCGCGGGCGTCAGCGTGATCAGGGCGATCAGCGCGAGCCAGGCGAGCGTCGCGAGGCGGAGAGGTCTCGAGCGGCGCATCGTCCGATTCTGCCAGCCCGTCGGGGTCGGGCACGGCGGGCGCGGTGTGGGAGGCTGGAGGGCATGACCAGCGAGGACCCCGGCGCGGACGCCGTGCTCCCGCGCCACCCCTTCGACGCGTCGCTCGGCGACGGCTGGGTCGAGATCGGCGACGGACGCCGCTTCTGGGGACGCTTCGGCGCCGCCGGCCTCCTCCTGCGCGATCCGTCGGGACGCGTCCTGCTCCAGCACCGCGTCAGCTGGAGCCACTTCGGCGACACCTGGGGGCTGCCCGGCGGCGCCCGTCACCCCGAGGAGACGGCCTTCGAGGCGGCCCTCCGGGAGTCGGAGGAGGAGGCGGGCGTCCCCGCCGACCTGATCCTGCCCGTGCTCTCCAGCGTCGTCGTGATCGGACCGTGGAGCTACTCCACCGTCCTGGCCGAGTCCCGCGAGCACTTCACTCCCCGCATCAGCGACGCCGAGAGCACCGAGCTGCGCTGGGTCGCCCCCGACGAGGTCGACTCCCTGCCGCTGCACCCGGGCTTCGGAGCGGCCTGGCCGGGTCTGCGCGCGCTCGGCTCCTCGATCCCGGTGCTCGTCGTGGACGCCGCCAACGTGGTCGGCTCACGCCCCGACGGCTGGTGGCGCGACCGCGCCGGCGCCGCGGAGCGCCTCCTCGCCTCCCTGGCCCGCCTCGCGGAGGCCGGCGTCCCCGGCCGTCTCCTGGGGATCGACGCCGACACGGTCTGGCCGCGCATCGCCGTGGTGCTCGAGGGAGTGGCGCGCGCCGCCCGTCCGGAGGCGGGCGCTCTCACGGAGCGGCTGACGGTCCACGCGGCCGACGGCTCGGGCGACGACGCGATCGTCGAGCTGGTCGGCGCGCTCGAGACCGCGGTCGTCGTGACGGCCGACCGTGGACTGGCCGCCCGCGTCGAGGCGCTCGGGGCCGCCGTGGTCGGTCCGAGGTCGCTGCTCGACCTCCTCGATCCCGCCCGGGAATAGGCCGCGGGGGCACCCGGTTGCATCCCCCATGGCTACGACTGCGATGACCCTCGACTCCCACGACCAGACGATCGCCGACGGCATCGTCCTCATCGACTTCTGGGCCGACTGGTGCGGCCCGTGCAAGCAGTTCGCTCCGGTCTTCGAGGCCACGAGCGAGAAGAACGCCGACATCACCTTCGCGAAGGTCGACACGGAGGACCAGCAGCAGCTCGCCGCGAGCTACGGCATCTCCTCCATCCCCACCCTCGTGGTGTACCGCGACGGGATCCCGCTGATGGCTCAGCCCGGCGCCCTGCCCGCCCCCGCGCTCGACAACCTGATCGAGCAGGTCCGCGGCCTCGACATGGTCGAGGTGCGCCGTCAGTACGAGGAGGCGAAGGCCGCTCAGGAGGCCGGCGCCGCCCCGCAGGCCTGATCCGCGCGGCGCCTCGACCCGCTCCGCAGGCGGGAGGCGCCCGCAGACGCACGAGAACCCCCGGCAGCCGTGAGGCCGCCGGGGGTTCCGTCGTTCCGAGCCGGGATCAGCCGGTGTTCTGCAGACCCGCCGCGACTCCGTTGACCGCGAGCAGGAGCAGCCGCTGGTTCTGCTCCGTCCCGGATCCGCCCGGGTCGGTGCGGAGCGCCTTCAGTGCGCGCAGCTGCAGGAGCGAGAGCGCGTTGACGTACGGGGTGCGCAGGCGCACGGCACGGCCGAGCACGCGGTGGCCCGTGAGCAGGCTCTCCTCGCCGGTGATCGAGAGCACCCACCGGCGGGTGAGCGCCATCTCGTCGAGCACGAGCCCGGCGAGGTCGTCGCGGGAGTCGAGGGCGAGGTAGCGGCGGGCGATGCCCTCGTCGGTCTTCGCGAGCGACATCTCGACGTTGTCGACCATCGTAGTGAACAGCGGCCAGGAGGCGTAGGCCTCGCGGAGCAGGTCGAGGTCGCCGACGGCCTCGAGCGCGCTGCCCAGCCCGAACCAGCCGGTCAGGTTGACGCGGGCCTGGGTCCAGGCGAAGACCCACGGGATCGCTCGCAGGTCCTCGAGCGACTCGACGGAGAGGCCGCGGCGGGCCGGACGCGAGCCGAGGGCGAGCAGGCCCACCTCCTCCTGCGGGGTGACCCGGGCGAACCACGGCGCGAAGCCGTCGGCCTTCACGAGCTCGAAGAAGCGGCGGCGCGACTCGCGGTCCATCGTCGCCGCCACCTCGGCGAAGCGCTCCGCGGCGCCCGCGTTGCGCTCGCCGACCGCGGGGGAGGAGGCGAGCAGCGTCGCTCCCGCCACCTGCTCGATGTGCCGGGTGGCGATGTCCGGGTTGCCGTAGCGGGCGAAGATGACCTCGCCCTGCTCCGTCAGCTTGAAGCGGCCGTCCACCGATCCGGGCGGCTGCGCGAGGACGGCCCGGTTGGCCGGCCCGCCGCCGCGGCCGAGCGCTCCGCCGCGCCCGTGGAACAGCGTGAGCACGATGCCCTCGTCGGCCGCCCACTGCGCGATGCGCGCCTGCGCGTCGTAGAGCGCGAGCGTCGCCGAGACCGGTCCGACGTCCTTCGACGAGTCGGAGTAGCCGAGCATCACCTCGAGCCGGTTGCCGGTGGCCGCGAGGCGCGCCTGCACCTGGGGGAGGCGGATCATCTCGGCGAGGATGTCGGTCGAGGCGTCGAGGTCGGCGAAGGTCTCGAAGAGCGGGACCGCGTCGATGATCGGCGGCTTGCCGTCGGTCGCCGCCTCGGCCAGTTCGAAGACCGTCCGCAGGTCGTCGGCCGACTGCGTGAAGGAGACGATGTACCGCCTCGCCGCGTCGGTGCCGAAGCGCTCCTGGACCTTCGCGATCGCCCGGAACACCGACAGGACCTCGAGGCCGCGCTCGTCGAGCTCCTCGCCGGCGCGGATCGCGGCGATCGTCTCGCGGTGCACCTTCGAGTGCTGGCGCACCTCGATCTCGGCCAGGTGGAAGCCGAAGGTCTCGAGCTGCCAGACGAAGTCCTGGAGGTCGCCGTAGGCGGCGCGGACGTCCTCGGCCTCGACCAGGGACTCCTGGAGGGTGCGCAGCTCGGCCAGCAGCTCGGCGGCGGCGGAGTAGGCCAGCGGCCCCTCGGAGCGGGTCGCCGCCAGGCGCTCGGCCGCGAAGAGCAGGACGCGGCGGTGCGCCTCGTTGGGCGAGCGCTCGGCGATGTCGGCGGCGAGCTCGGGAGCCCGCTCGACGCAGGAGGCCCAGAGCGCCTCGACGGCGGCCGACGGGGGAGTGGTCGACGCGTCGAGGGTCAGCGCGCGGCCCACGCGGCGGGCGACCCGCTCGAGGCCCATGAGGACGTGCTCGGAGGCGATGTCCACGGCAGCGAGGGTCGTCTCGGCGGTGACGAAGGGATTGCCGTCGCGGTCGCCGCCGATCCAGGTGCCCAGGCGGACGAAGGCCGGCGCGACCGGTGCCCGGGTGCCCGAGCCCTCGCCGAGCAGGGCGTCGTCGAGGCGGCGGTAGACCCGGGGGAGCACCGAGAACAGCGACTCGTCGAAGACGCTCATCGCGGTGCGCACCTCGTCGAGAGGAGTGGGCTTGGACTCGCGCAGCGGAGCGGTGCGCCACAGCGTGTCGACCTCGGCCAGCAGCTTGCGGCGGATCTCCACCAGCACGACGCCGCCCATGCGCGGGTCGTCTCGCTGCTCGAGCAGGTCGCTGATGCGGCGGATGGTCGAGGCCACAGCGCGGCGGCGCGCCTCGGTCGGGTGCGCCGTGAGGACCGGGCGGAACTCCAGTCGGGACAGGCGCGCGAACGCCTCGGCCTCCCCGAGCTCGCCGGTCAGCCGGCGCATCGAGGCGAGGATCGAGTCCTCGGGCGACTGCGCACCGGCGTCGGCCTCGCGCCGGCGCAGCACGCGGACGCGGTGGAACTCCTCCGCCACGTTGACGAGGTGGAAGTAGCAGGTGAACGCCCGGGCGACCTCCTCGGCGCGCTCGAGCGTGAGCGAGGCGACGAACTCCTCCGCCTCCGCGGTCCCCGCGGCGTCGCCGCTGTCGTAGGCGCTGATCGTGAGCGCGCGCAGGCGCTCCACGTCCTCGTAGAGGGAGGGCTCGCCCGACTCGCGGAGCACCTGGCCGAGCAGCTCGCCCAGCAGGTGGACGTCGGCGCGGATCCTCTCGTCGAGCGGAGGCGCGGTCGTCCCGTCGGCGGAGGAGGGGGCGGTGGCGGAGGCGGGTGCTGCGGTCGCGGCGGACGCGTCGGAGAACGGATGCACGGGAGAGACCTTAGCGGCGGTGCGTATCGAGCACATGACGCCTGCGTCACGATCCGAACTGGAATGATCGAGGGGTGACCGTGACAACCGCACCCCCCGCTCCCGCCGTCCAGACCGAGCAGGCGGCACCCCATGTCGTCGTGCTGTTCGGCGCCGTCGGCGACCTGGCCCGGCGCAAGCTCATCCCGGGGATGGCCCACCTCGCGCTCTCCTCCCTCGCGCCGGACCTGCAGATCGTCGGCACCTCGCTCGAGGAGCACGACGACGCCTCGTTCCGCGCCTTCGCGAAGCTGGCCTACGACGAGTTCGGGAGCCGCTCCCTGACGCCGGCGCAGTGGGACGAGTTCGCGTCCAAGCTCCGCTACGTCCCGCAGTCCGCCGGTCCGGCCGCGCTGGCCGCCGCCGTGACCGACGCCGAGGCGGTCCTCGGCCCGGACGTGAGCCGGCTGCACTACCTCAGCGTCCCGCCCAGGGCAGCTCTCTCCGTCGTGCGGATGCTCGCCGAGGCCGGGCTGGTCGAGCGCTCGCGGATCATCATGGAGAAGCCGTTCGGCGTCGACCTCGAGAGCGCGGTCGTCCTCAACGCGGAGCTCCACGAGACCTTCAGCGAGGAGCAGATCTTCCGGATCGACCACTTCCTCGGCAAGGAGCCGGCGCAGAACATCCTCGCCTTCCGCTTCGCCAACGGCCTCTTCGAGCCGATCTGGAACCGCAACTTCATCGATCACGTCCAGATCGACATCCCCGAGCGCCTGACTCTCGACCGCCGCGCCGAGTTCTACGAGTCCACCGGCGCCTACAAGGACATGGTCGTCACCCACCTCTTCCAGGTGCTGGCGTTCATGGCGATGGAGCCGCCGACCGCGCTGGAGCCCCAGGCCATCAGCGAGGAGAAGAACAAGGTCTTCCGCTCGATGCGTCCGCTCAACCCCGAGAACGTGGTGCGCGGCCAGTACATCGGCTACCGCGACGAGCCGGGCGTCGCCGCCGACTCCGAGACCGACACCTTCGTCGCGCTGAAGTGCGAGATCGACAACTGGCGCTGGGCGGGAGTGCCGTTCTACCTCCGCACCGGCAAGCGGATGGCCGAGGGTCAGCGCATCATCTCGATCGCGTTCCGCGAGCCCCCGAAGAGCATGTTCCCGCAGGGCTCCGGAGTCGGTGCCCACGGCCCGGACCACCTCACCTTCGACCTGGCGGACGCCTCGAAGGTCTCGCTCTCGTTCTACGGGAAGCGCCCCGGTCCCGGCATGCGGCTCGACAAGCTGAGCATGCAGTTCGCGCTCCAGGAGACCGACCGCGCGGGCGACGCGCTCGAGGCCTACGAGCGCCTGATCCTCGACGCGATGCGCGGAGACCACACGCTGTTCACCACCGCGGAGGGCATCGAGCGGCTCTGGGAGGTCTCCGCGCCGCTCCTGCAGGATCCGCCGCCCGTCCGTCTCTACGCGCCCGGCTCCTGGGGGCCGAACGCCATCCACCAGCTGATCGCGCCGCACGCCTGGCGCCTGCCGTTCGAGCGGGTCTGGCGCGACAAGCGCTGACCACGCCGCCGTGCGCCCCGCCTAGGCTGGGCGCATGGCGCGCACCGGTGAGGACCGGATCTGGACGGTCCCGAACGTCCTCAGCATGGTGCGCCTCGCCCTGGTGCCGGTGTTCCTCGTGCTCGTGGTCCTCGGCGAGGACGCGCTCGCGCTCCTGACCCTCGTGGTCTCGAGCCTCACCGACTACCTCGACGGCTGGATCGCGCGCCGCTTCGACCAGATGACGCGCCTCGGCCGCGTCCTTGATCCGGCCGCCGACCGCCTCTACATCTTCGCCACCGTCCTGGGCCTCGCGGCCCGCGGACTGGTGCCCTGGTGGCTGGTCGCCGTGCTGCTCGCCCGCGACCTGATGCTCGTGGTCCTGGCGGTCGTCCTGGCGAACAACGGCTACGGACCGCTTCCCGTGCACCACCTGGGGAAATTCGCGACCTTCTGCCTCTTCTACGCGCTCCCGCTGATCATGCTGGGGCAGGCGTTCCCGGCCCTCGCGCCCGCCTCGCTCCCCATCGCCTGGGCCTTCGCGCTGTGGGGCGCGTTCCTCTACTGGTGGGCCGGGATCGTCTACGCCGTCCAGACGCGGGACCTCGTCCTGGGGGTCCGCACAGGTGCTCAGGGGTCCGACGAGGGTCACGATTCGGATACGCTGACCTGATAGGAGGTACGTCTTGGTCGAGCCCGTCGGTGGAGCATCATCCGCCCAGCACAATTCCGTTCCCGGTGAGCCGTCGACGGAGACGACTCTGACGTTCACCGACGACATCGGTGCCCAGCTCGCCGCTCTCGACAACCGCGCGTCCCGCGAGGAGGCCGAGGCCGTCGGGGCTCTGCCCTCGGGATCCGCGCTGCTGGTCGTGCGCCGCGGACCGAACACCGGCGCCCGCTTTCTCCTCGACACCGACTCCACGACGGTCGGCCGTCACCCCGACGCGGGCATCTTCCTCGACGACGTCACGGTCTCGCGCCGGCACGCCGAGTTCGTCCGCCGCGGCACGGCGTTCGAGGTCCACGACCTCGGCTCCCTGAACGGCACCTACTTCGACGGGGTCCGGATCGAGTCCGCGATCCTCACCGACGGCTCCGAGGTGCAGGTCGGCAAGTTCCGACTCACCTTCTACGCGTCCCGCGCCGACCTCGTCGCCGCTCCGGACGCGTGAGCCGTGGGCCGCTCCTCCGCGCGCGCCCTCCCCACCGGCTCCGCCGCTCTGCTGAGCATCGGGCAGGTGCTGGCCAGGCTGACCAGTGAGTTCCCGGACGTCACCCCGTCCAAGCTGCGCTTCCTCGAGGAGCAGGGGCTCGTCTCGCCGGCCCGCACCGACTCCGGCTACCGCAAGTTCTCGGGCTCCGACGTCGAGCGGCTCCGGATGATCCTCGCTCTGCAGCGCGACCACTACCTCCCCCTCAAGGTCATCCGCGGATACCTCGACGACATCGACGCCGGACGCGAGCCCGCCCTGCCGGCCGGTGTCGGGGGTCCGAGCGCCTCGCTCCTCGGCCCCGCCACGCGGTTGACCCGCGAGGGCCTCGCGGCCGAGTCCGGTGCCACGCCCGCTCTCGTCCAGGAGGCCATCGCCGCCGGGCTCGTGCGGGGCGGGGACGTGTTCGGGGACGAGGCCGTGACGACGCTCAAGGCGCTCGTCGACCTCGGCCGATCCGGTATCGAGCCCCGCCATCTCCGACCGCTCCGCGTCGCCGTCGAGCGCGAGATGTCGCTCATCGAGAGCGTCGTCGCCTCCAGCGCCCGCCGCGGAGAGGCGTCCGGCTCCGCCGGCGCTGCCGAGAACGCGGTGGGGCTCGCGACCCAGCTGGGCACGATCCGCGGGGCGATGGTGCGCAGCGCCCTCTCGCGGATCGCCCGCTCGTGAGGGCCGCGCCGCCGGCCGTCGGGCGGCCCGTGCGACACGCCGCGGCGCCGAGGCCGATGTCGTTTACTCGGCCTGCGCCGGTCGGTACGGTAGGGAGCGCGTTCGGAGGATCCGGCGTCCGGATCCGAGAGGCACAGGGATGAGAGAAGTCAGCCGCGACGTCAGCGGCCAGCGCGACCTCGTCCTGTTCACCGACGGACTGCCCGAGCTCGACGCCGACGCGGGCTACCGCGGGGCCGTCGCGGCGCGCGCCGCGGGGATCACCTACCGGCAGCTCGACTACTGGGCGCGGACCGAGCTCGTCGAGCCCACCGTGCGCGGCGCGTCCGGCTCCGGCACGCAGCGCCTCTACGGCTTCCGCGACATCCTCGTGCTGAAGCTGGTCAAGCGCCTGCTCGACACCGGGATCTCGCTCCAGCAGATCCGCACGGCGGTCAACCAGCTCCGCGAGTCCGGGGTCGACGACCTCGCGCAGACGACCCTGATGAGCGACGGCGCGAGCGTCTACCTCTGCACCTCGAACGACGAGGTCATCGACCTGCTCAGCCGCGGCCAGGGCGTCTTCGGCATCGCCGTCGGCAAGGTCCTCCGCGAGGTCGAGTCGAGCCTCGTCGAGCTCGACCACCAGTCGGTCGACCCTGGCGACGAGCTCGCCCAGCGCCGCGCCTCCCGCCGCGTCGGCTGACCGCCCACCGCTCGCGGGTCGGCCGCTGCTCCGGGGACTCCCGGGTCTCCTCCGCGCTCTCAACTGGTCAGGAGCGGATCCGCCTGCAGCCGTGCTGTGCGAGCAACGGGCGCCACCCGAGTCTCACCGTGCTGGTCGAATGGCGGGCCCCGCCCGCGTGAACCGTCCGCCGGACGCGAGCTACCCGCCGATCACGCCCGCTCACCCTGCTGGTCCGATGACGGGCTCAGTCCGTGTCCCGCCCTGCGGATCCGACGACGGGCTCCGCCCTCGCATCGAGAGTCCGCGCTGAACTCCGACGCCGAGCGTCCACCGGCGCCGTCCCTGGCATTCCTCGAGCACCGAGCATCGCCCGCGTCCCGAGACCTCGAGCCGGAGAAGTCCGGCGGACCCGCCGGCCCTAGGTCGCGGCGGGGACCTGCTCGCCGATGCGTCCGGTGCGGATGACGCGGTCGAGCAGCAGGTCGAAGTTGTGCGCCATCTCCTGGGCGCTCTCCCCGGGCCAGACGTGGACGGGCTTCGCCGCGCCCTGCGCCTGCTGGAGGGAGGTGCGCTCCGGGAGCTGCGGGCTGAGCACGAGCGGTCCGAACATGTCGCGCAGCTCCTTGATCCGGAACTGGTGCTCCAGCGACTGGACGCGGGCGCGGTTGACGATGATGCCCAGCGGCTGGAGGCGCGGGCTGAGTCCGCGGCGGATCTCCTCGATCGCCCGGAGCGCCCGGTCGGCGGCGGCCACCGAGAACAGGCCCGGCTCCGTGACGACGGCGACGCGGTCGCTCGCGGCCCAGGCCGTGCGGGTCAGGGCGTTGAGCGAGGGGGCGCAATCGATCAGCACGAGGTCGTAGTCGGCCTCGACGCTCGCGAGGGCCTCCTCGAGCTTCCAGATGTCCCGGATGCTGGGGTGCGGCCCGTCGAAGTTGATCGCGGAGGGGCTGCCGATCAGCACGTCGATCGTGCCGTGGTGCTCCTTGGTCCAGCCGGAGGGGGCGATCGCCGAGCGGACGATCTTCTCCTTCGGCGACGTCAGGACGTCGGCGATGTTGAGGTGGCCGGCGACGTTGATGTCCATTCCGGTCGACACGTCGGACTGGGGATCGAGGTCGACGACCAGCGTTCGCAGGCCCTTCGAGAACGCCGCGGATGCAAGGCCGAGCGTCACCGTGGTCTTGCCGACGCCGCCCTTGAGGGAGCTCACGCTGAGTACATGCATGGCTGACTACTTTACGTTCCTCCGGGCGGCAGAACCTAACCGTTCGCTGCACGCGCCGTCCGCGCCGCCTCCGGAAGCGGCCGCACTAGCAGTCGGAGCGCGCTCCGACCAAGCCGCCCGGCGCGATCCGGGCCCGCCGGTACACTCGTCCTGAGCGGAAGGAGGCTCGTTCGCATGGATGAGCGCAACGACGAACAGCCCGACACCGGCACCGGTCCCACGCCGCGGACCGCCATGGACGCGGCTCGGGAATCGGGTCAGTACTCCCCGCGAGCGAGCGACACCGCTCCGACCCTCTTGCCCGACGGCGTGCGGATCACCCCGCCCGGCCCGCGGCGCCGCTCCACCGCCCCCGCTCCGGTCGAGGACGAGGACGCGATCGACGTCGGCCGCCTCGGCCTGCCGCCCTCGCGCTCGCACGCTCTCGTGCCCCCGGAGCCGAGTCCTGCTCCGACCCCCTCACCGGCTCCCGCTCACCCGTCCGGCGCGAACGGACCGGTCTCGGCGGGGATCCCCGCCCGAGCGGAGTCCGCCGAGAAGCCCGCGGCGTCCGAGTCCGCGGGGGAGCCCGCCGCCGTCCCCACGCGCCGCGACCGCCTCCGCGCCGAGTCCTCGAGCGCCGCTCCCGCCCCGTCCGCGCCGAGCGCCGCCGTCCCCGAGTCGGCGTCGATGCTCACCCCGGACAGGCTCCTGGAGGTCAACCGCAAGACCCGTCCCGCTCCCACGGGCGGCTGGCACCGCTTCCTCTACGGCCTGACCTTCCACACGGTCAACCTCGGCGACTCCGCGAAGGTGAAGGCGTGGAAGGCGATGGACGAGCGGATCGGTCGGCAGTTCGAGGGCGGCACCCGCTTCGTCCCGGTCATGACCCGCAAGGGCGGCGTCGGCAAGACCACGGTCACGACGCTCCTGGGCATGGCCCTCGCCGACGCGCGCGAGGACCGCATCATCGCGGTCGACGCGAACCCCGACCGCGGCACCCTGGCCGAGCGCGTCCCCAAGCAGACGCGGGCGACCGTCCGCGATGTCGTGAACCGCGCGGCCGGCGTGACCGGATTCACCGAGTTCTCGACGATGGTCTCCCGCGACGAGACCCGCCTCGACGTCCTCGCCTCCGACACCGACCCGCAGCTCTCCGAGGCCTTCGACGAGGACGACTACAACGTGGTCGCCGATCTGGTCGAGCGCTTCTACTCGATCATGCTCACCGACTGCGGCACGGGCATCGTGCACTCGGTGATGCGGCCCACGCTGCAGCGCGCCGACACAGTGGTGATCGTCTCGGGCGGCAGCGTCGACGAGGCCCGCCTGGCCTCCGAGACCCTCACCTGGCTGGACGCGAACGGCTACGGCGCCCTGGTGCGCAACGCGGTCGTCGCGCTCAACACGGCGACGCAGGGCACGAGCCTGGTGAAGCTGGAGGAGATCGAGTCGCACTTCCGCTCCCGCGTCCGCGACATCGTCCGCATCCCCTACGACCCGGTGCTCGCCGCCGGCTCCGTGGTGAAGTGGGAGCAGCTGCGCGAGGGCACGAAGGACGCCGCACGCCTGCTCGCCGCGCTCGTGGTCGAGGGCATGCCGGTCCGACGTGTCTGAGCCCCGGGGCTCCGGGGCAGCGTCCGCCGCGCACCAGGACCGCACCGACGGGCCCGACGCGTCCACCGACGCCTTCGACCTGATCGTCGTCGGGGCCGGCTCCGGCAACTCGGTCGTCGGTCCGGAGTTCGACGGCCTGCGGGTCGCGATCCTCGACGACGGGGAGTGGTTCGGCGGCACCTGCCTCAACGCCGGCTGCATCCCGACCAAGATGTTCGTCCACGTCGCCGACGTGGTCTCCGACGTCGACCAGGGCGGCCCGATCGGCGTCCACTCCCGCCTCCGCCGCCCCGAGTGGGCCGAGGTGCGCGACCGTGTGTTCGGCCGGATCGACGCGATCAGCGAGGGCGGTTTCGAGTACCGCGATCAGCGCTCCCCGAACGTGACCGTCCTCCGCGAGAGCTTCGGCTTCGAGTCGCTCGGAGACGGCGACCGCCCGCACGTCCTCGTCAGCGCCAGCGGTGCCCGCATCAGTGCTCCGCAGGTGGTCGTGGCCGCTGGCTCGCGGCCCAGGCCGCTCCTCGCCGCGTACGAGCCGGACCCCCGCATCCAGGACTCGTCCTCGGTCATGCGGCTCGACGAGCTCCCCGAGCGGATGCTGATCCTCGGCGGCGGCGCCGTGGCCGTCGAGTTCGCCCACGTCTTCTCCTCCTTCGGCACGGCCGTGACCGTCGCCGTCCGCGGCGACCGCCTCCTCCGCGCCCTCGACGAGGACGTCTCGCGCCGGTTCACCGGGATCGCCGCCGAGCGGTACACGGTGCTCACCGGAGTGAGCGCCGAGAGCGTCGACGCCCGCCCTGACGGGCTCCGCGTCGCCCTCAGCGACGGCACGACGGTCGAGACCGACCTGCTGCTCGTCGCGCTCGGCCGCGACCCCAACAGCGACACGGTCGCCGCCGCCTCCGTCGGGATCGATCTGCACGAGGACGGCCGGATCAGCGTCGACCCCGAGCAGCGCGTCCTCTCCGGCGGACGCCCCGTGCCCGGCCTCTTCGCCCTCGGCGACGTGTCGTCGCGCTGGCAGCTCAAGCACGTCGCCAACCACGAGGCGCGCCTCGTGGCGCACAACCTCCTGCACCCGGGCGAGCTGCTCTCCAACACCCTCTCGCCGGTGCCCGGCGCGATCTTCGCCCACCCGCAGATCGCCCACTTCGGGCTGACCGCGGCCGAAGCGCGGGACCAGGGCCTGGACGTCGTCACCGTCACCCAGGAGTACGGCTCCACCGCCTTCGGCTGGGCGCTCGAGGACGACTCCAGCGCCTGCCTCCTGGTCGTCGGCATCGACGGCGCCCTCCTCGGCGCGCACATCATCGGGCCGCAGGCCAGTATTCTCATTCAGCCGCTCGTCCAGGCCGCCAGCGCCGGCACCGGCATCCGCGGACTCGCCCGCAGCCAGTACTGGCCGCACCCCGCAGCGAGCGAAGTCGTCGAGAACGCCCTCCTGAGCGCGGAGGAGGCCCTGAGGGAGCGCACCACATGACCGAACGCCAGATCCGCATCTTCGGGGACCCGGTGCTGAAGACCCCGTCCACGACCATCGAGACGGTCGACGCCGGCGTCCGCGGCCTCGTCGAGGACCTCGTCGACAGCGTCCGACCGCCCGGACGCGCCGGCGTCGCAGCCCCCCAGATCGGCGTCAACCTCCGCGCCTTCAGCTACAACGTCGACGGCGTCATCGGGTACATCCTCAACCCCGAGATCATCGAGCTCAGCGGAGACCCGCAACCGGTCGACGAGGGCTGCCTCTCCGTCCCGAACCTCTGGTATCCCGCGATCCGCTACCCGCACGCGAAGGTCCGCGGCACCGACCTCGACGGCAACGAGATCGTCCTCGAAGGCGACGGCCTCATGGCCCAGGCCCTCCAGCACGAATGCGACCACCTCGACGGACGCCTCTACCTCGACCGCCTCTCCCAGGACGACCGCCGCGCCGCCATGAAGGCCGTCCGGGAATCCGACTGGTTCTGAGTTGGATTCCGAGCCGGTCCCTGCCCGGCCCGGCGCGGTCGGCTTGTCGAGGTGGGCGCGTTCCATGGAGCGTCGTGCGTTCCGCCGACGGGAAAGCGCTGGGACGCGCTTTCCCGGATACGGCTGTGTTGGTGGGGAGCCGGTCCTTGCCCGGCTCCACGCAGTCGGCCGCTCGAGGTGGGCGCGTTCCATGGAGCGTCGTGCGTTCCGCCGACGGTGAAGCGCTGGCACGCGCTTCACCGGATACGGCTGTGTTGAGGGGAGCCGGTCCTTGCCCGGCTCGGCGCGGTCGGCTTTTCGAGGTGGGCGCGTTCTGTGGAGCGTCGTGCGTTCCGCCGACGGGAAAGCGCTGGGACGCGCTTTCCCGGATACGGCTGTGTTGAGGGGATCTGGTCCCTGCCCGGCCCGGCGCGGTCGGCACCGCGACAGGGGCGCGTCGAGGAGAGCGTCGGGCGTTCTGCCGACGGGATAGAGCTGGGCGCGCTGTCCCGGAGGCGGCTGCGATCGGGACGGCCTGCTGGTGACGCGGGGAGAGCGCGGGGTCAGCGGAGGGAGATGCCCTCGGTGGCGGGGGCGGCGGAGTAGACGGCGGCGATGGTGTCGGCGAAGTCGGCGAGGATGACGTTGCGCTTGATGCTCATCTTCGGAGTCAGGTGACCGCTCGCCTCCGTGAACTCGGTCGGGAGGATCACGAACTTCCGGATCGACTCGGCGCGGGACACGCGCTCGTTCGCCGCGTCGACGGCCCGCTGCACCTCGGCCAGAACGACCGGGTTCACGGCCGCGTCCTCGAGTGAGAGGCCCTTGTCCTGCCCGTTGTTCGCGAGCCACGTCGGCAGCATCTCGGAGTCGAGCGTGACCAGAGCAGCGATGAACGGGCGCTGATCGCCGACGACGACGACCTGGCCGACCAGCGGGTTCGCGCGGATCGGATCCTCCAGCGCCGCCGGAGCGACGTTCTTGCCGCCGGCGGTGACGATGATCTCCTTCTTCCGCCCGGTGACGCGCAGGTACCCGTCCTCGTCCAGAGTTCCGAGGTCGCCCGTGCGGAACCACTCGCCGTCGAACGACTCGGCCGTCGCCGCCTCGTTGTTCCAGTAGCCGCCGAAGACGTCGATGCCGCGCACCTGGATCTCGCCGTCGCCCGCGATCCGGATCGAGACGCCGGGCATCGCCGGACCCACCGAGCCGATCTTGAAACGCTCGGTGCGGTTGACCGTGGCGGGCGCCGTCGTCTCCGTGAGGCCGTAGCCCTCGAGGATCTTGATGCCGAGGCTGTGGAAGAAGTGCCCGAGCCGGTCTCCCAGCGGCGCCGAGCCGGACACGGCGAAGCGGACGTTCCCGCCCATGGCGGTGCGCAGCTTCGAGTAGACGAGCCGGTCGAAGAGGAGGAACTGCAGCTTCAGAGCGAGCGGCACCGAGCCCGCCTCGAGCGCCATCGAGTGGGCGACGGCGACGTCGGCCGCGCGGCGGAAGATCTTCCCCTTCCCCCCGGCTTCGGCCTTCTGCTCGGCGGAGTTGTAGACCTTCTCGAACACGCGCGGCACGGCCAGGAGGAACGTCGGCTTGAAGGACGCGAGCGAGGGGAGCAGCTGCCTGGTGTCGGCCTGGTGCCCCACCTTCACCCCGCCGTGCACGCAGAGGATCGCGATGAAGCGGGCGAACACGTGCGCGGTGGTGATGAACAGCAGCGTCGACGCGCCGGGCTGGTGGATCAGCTCCGTCAGGGCGACCGCCGAGTTGCGGCTGAGCTCGACGAAGTTCGAGTGCCGGATGATGCAGCCCTTGGGGCGGCCGGTGGAGCCGGAGGTGTAGATGATCGTCGCGATGTCGGTGCCGGTCGCCATCGAGCGGCGGCGCTCGATCTCGGCGTCCGGCACGTCGACGCCGCGCGCGACGAGCTTGTCCAGATCGCCCAGCCCGATCTGCCAGGCGAGTCGGACCTCGGGAAGGTCGGCGCGGATCTCGTCGAAGCGGGCGAAGTGCTCGGGGGTCTCGACGATCACGGCGTGCGCGCCGGAGTCGGCGAGGTTCCACTGCACCTGCGCGGGGGAGGAGGTCTCGTACACCGGGACGAGGATCCCGCCGGCGAACCAGACGGCGAAGTCGATCAGCGTCCACTCGTAGCGCGTCTTGCAGATCAGCCCGACCTTCTCGCCCGGCTCGAGGCCGGCGGCGACGAAGCCCTTCGCGAGGGCCGTGACCTGGTCGAGGAACTCCTGCGCCGTCACATCGCGCCATCCGTCGCCGTCGGGCAGCGCGAAGAGCGGGCGATCGGGCGTCTCGCGGACGCGGTCCAGCAGGAGGGCGGTCGTGTTGGCCTGGGGATCGGCCGGAACCACCAGGGGGGAATCGAACTGGTCCACGGCAACTCCTTCGGTACCTGAATGAACGTCGTCTCCACCCTACCGGCGCGGCGCAAGCTGTGGATCCGTTCAGGGTAACGATCCAGCGGTGGCTCCGCGAGGAGGGCCGACACGCGTCGCCGGGTCTCGCCGCTGAGCCGCATCGGAGCGCTCGCGGTCACTACACTCGTCCTGGCCGCCGCTCAGGGCGGCCCGCCGACGCTGCCGCGCCGGTGGCGACGGGAAGGCGGTTCGCGTGCACGCGATCGGGATCGACATCGGCGGCACGAAGATCGCCGGAGCCCTGGTCGACGAGTTCGGGGGGATCCTCCGCGAGGACCGTCGGCCCACGCCCGCCGGGCACCCCGAGCTGATCGTCGACGTCGTGGTCGAGATGGTCGAGCATCTGCGCTCCGGCCTGCTCCCGGGAGACGTCTCCGCGGTCGGAGTCGCCGCCGCCGGCTTCATCGACGCCTCGCAGTCGATCGTCTACTACGCCCCGAACATCAACTGGCGCAACGAGCCCTTCCGCGAGAAGCTCTCGGCCCGCATCGACCTGCCGATCATCATCGAGAACGATGCGAACGCCGCCGGCTGGGCCGAGTTCCGCTACGGCTCGGGCCGCCTCGTCAGCGACATGCTGATGCTCACCATCGGCACCGGAGTGGGTGGCGCGATCGTCATCAACGACCGGCTCCTGCGCGGCGGCTTCGGCGCCGCGGCCGAGATCGGGCACATGCGCGTCGTCCCCGGAGGCCTGCCCTGCGGCTGCGGCGCCCGCGGCTGCATCGAGCAGTACGGCTCGGGCCGCGCGCTCCAGCGCTTCGCCGGCGAGCTGGCCGACGCGGGCGGGATCGGCCAGGGCATCGCCGACGCCCGCGCCCGCAACGGCGGCGAGCTGAACGGCCACCTCATCTCCGAGCTGATCACCGCCGGAGACCTCGGCGCCCTCGCGGCGCTGCGCCAGCTCGGCCACTGGCTGGGCGAGGCGGCGGCCAGCCTGAGCGCCGTCCTCGACCCGCAGATGTTCGTCATCGGCGGCGGAGTGGCGCAGGCGGGCGACCTCCTGCTGGACCCCATCCGCCAGGCCTACCTCGACAACCTCCCCGCCCGGGGCTACCACCCCGAGCCCGAGTTCCGCATCGCGGAGCTCGTCAACGACGCCGGAGTCGTGGGGGCCGCCGACCTGGCGCGCCTGCACGCGAGCTCCCTCTAGCGGCACCCGCCGCACCCGATCCGCCGCACCGCCGAGGAGCCCGATGTTCTACTGGTTCATGAAGCACATCGTCGCGGGCCCGCTCCTGAAGACGATCTTCCGGCCGTGGGTGGTCGGCGCCGACAAGGTGCCGCAGAACGGCGGCGTGATCCTCGCGAGCAACCACCTCTCCTTCATCGACTCCGTGATCCTCCCGCTGGTGATCGAGCGGAACATGGTCTTCCTCGCCAAGAGCGACTACTTCACCGGCAAGGGCCTCAAGGGCTGGGCGACGCGGACGTTCTTCACCGCCACGGGGATGCTGCCCATCGACCGCTCCGGTGGCAAGGCGTCGGAGGCCTCGCTCAACACGGGCCTCCGCGTCCTCGCGGGCGGCCACGCCCTGGGCATCTATCCCGAGGGCACGCGCAGCCCCGACGGCCGCATGTACCGCGGCCGCACCGGTGTCGCGCGCATGGTCCTCGAGGCCCGCGTGCCCGTCATCCCGGTCGCCATGATCGACACCGCGCGCATCATGCCCATCGGCAAGCGCCTGCCGAACCTGGGCCGCATCGGCATCGTCTTCGGGGAGCCGCTCGACTTCAGCCGCTTCGAGGGCATGGAGGGCGACCGGTTCATCCTCCGCTCGATCACCGACGAGATCATGTACGAGCTCCTCGCCCTGAGCGGCCAGGAGTACCTCGACGTCTACGCGACCTCGGTCAAGGAGAAGCGCGCGGCCCTCACCCGCTGAGCGCCCGCTCGATGCCGGGGCCCCCTCCCGGCCGAGCGCCCTGCCAGGCGATAAGCTCGTCAACCGCTGCCGTCCGTCCGGACGGCGGCCCTCCGCGCGCCGCTGGCGCCCGTCAGAACCGGGAACACCCTCGTGGTCATCGATCCGAACGAACCGTACGTCCTCGCCGCCCCCTCCGTGGTCGCCGGCCTGGACTATTGGCGCGAGCTCGAGATCAAGCAGCAGCCGCAGTGGCCCGATGCGGAGGCCGTGCGAGCGGCGTCCGCCGAGGTGGCCGCGCTCCCTCCGCTGGTGTTCGCCGGCGAGGTGGACCAGCTGCGCGAGCGTCTCGGAGCCGCGGCCCGCGGCGAGGCGTTCCTCCTGCAGGGCGGCGACTGCGCTGAGACCTTCGCCGGAGCGACCGCCGAGCAGATCCGGAACCGCGTCAAGACCGTGCTGCAGATGGCCGTCGTCCTGACCTACGGCGCGAGCATGCCCGTCATCAAGATGGGCCGGATGGCCGGCCAGTTCGCGAAGCCGCGCTCGAGCGATCTCGAGACCCGCGGCGACGTGACCCTGCCCGCCTACCGCGGCGACATCGTCAACGGCTACGACTTCACCCCGGAGTCCCGCGCCGCGGACCCGCGCCGCATCGTGCAGGGCTACCACACCGCCGCCTCGACGCTGAACCTCATCCGCGCCTTCACGCAGGGCGGATTCGCCGACCTGCGCCTCGTCCACTACTGGAACAAGGGCTTCACCGAGAACCCGCAGAACCAGCGCTACGAGCAGCTGGCCCGCGAGATCGACCGCGCGGTCAAGTTCATGGTGGCGTGCGGGGCCGACTTCGAGGGCATGAAGCGCACCGAGTTCTACACCGGCCACGAGGGCTTGCTGATGGACTACGAGCGCCCCATGACGCGCATCGACTCGCGGACCGGCACGCCGTACAACACCTCCAGCCACTTCATCTGGATCGGCGAGCGCACCCGCGAGCTCGACGGCGCGCACGTCGACTTCCTGTCGCGGGTGCGCAACCCGATCGGCGTGAAGCTCGGCCCGTCGACCACGCCCGAGACGATGCTCGAGCTGATCGACAAGCTCGACCCCGAGCGGGAGCCCGGTCGCCTCACCTTCATCACCCGCATGGGTGCCGGGAGGATCCGCGACGCCCTCCCGCCGCTGCTCGAGGCCGTCAAGCGGAGCGACGCCCTGCCGCTGTGGGTGACCGATCCGATGCACGGCAACGGGCTGACGACGCCGACCGGCTACAAGACCCGTCGCTTTGACGACGTGGTCGACGAGGTCAAGGGCTTCTTCGAGGCGCACCGCGCCGCGGGGACGCACCCGGGCGGCATCCACGTCGAGCTCACGGGCGACGACGTCACCGAGTGCCTCGGCGGCTCCGAGCACATCGACGAGGCGACGCTCGCCACGCGGTACGAGTCGGTCTGCGACCCGCGCCTCAACCACATGCAGTCCCTCGAGCTCGCGTTCCTCGTGGCGGAGGAGCTCCGGGGCCGCGCGATCTGATCCGACCCCGACCGCCGGTCGAGTCCTCGTTGAGGGCTCGACCGGCGGCGTCAGGTCGTGATGGTGATCGACAGCTGGATCGTCGTGCCGCGCTGCACGAGATCGCCGGCCTTGTTGGACTGGTTCGTGACCTTGGTCAGCTCGTTCGGCGCCGCGTCGATCAGCGGGCCGAGCGTCGTCAGGGAGTAGCTCCACGACAGGTCCGCCGCCTCGAGGGCCGCCTTCGCCTCGTCGCGGTTCATCCCCACGACGTTCGGCACGGCGACGGGCTCGGGCCCCTTCGACACGATGACCGAAACGGTGTCGCCGGTCACGGCGGGCGCCTCCGGGTTCGCCTGCGTGAGGACGACGCCCGCGGCCACGGTGTCGCTCCAGTCCTCGCCGCTGCGGTCGAGCGCGAGACCGGCCGCCTCCGCCTTCGCCGTCGCGTCGTCGATCGAGAGGCCGACGACGTTCGGGATCGGTCCGATACTCACCACCATCGCGATGGTGCTGGTCTCGGACATCGTCTCGGGCAGCGCCGATCCGTCCGGCAGCGAGGCGGAGACGACCACACCCGCGTCGACGTCGGCGTCGAAGATCTTCGAGACGTCGCCGACGGTGAAGGAGCCGCCCGTCACCGCGGCGGCAGCGTCGGCCTCCGAGAGGCCGGCGAGCGACGGGACCGGCAGCTGGCGCGGCCCGCTCGAGACGGTCAGCGTGATGACGGAGCCCTTGTGCACCCCCTGCCCGCCGGGCGGATCGGAGCTCACCACCGTCCCCGCGGGCACGGTGAGGTCGGGCGTCTCCTGCGGCTGCACCTCGAAGCCCTGCGCCTGCAGCTGGGCCGTCGCGTCCTGCTGCGACTGGCTGACGACGTCCGGGATCGACACGATCGCGCCGGGTCCCTCGCCGAACCACCAGGCCGTCCCGCCGCCGATGAGCGCCAGGAGGAGGACGACCACCGTGAGCAGGACGCCGCGGCGCCGTCGGACGCGGCGCCTGCTCGCGAGCCGGGCGACGGTGTCGTCGTCCTCGTCGACCACGAGCACCGCTCCGGGGGCCGGCGCCGGGTCGAAGACCGAGGTCTGCCCGGGCTCCGCCGTATCGAAGACGGCCGTCGCGGGCGCCGGATCGGCGACGGGCGCCGGGAGCGGGGTGACCGCCTGCGTGTCGCCGCGGCGGTCGCTCGGTGTGATGCCCATGAGTCGCTCGGCCTCGAGCAGCTGCGCGAGCATGACGCCGGCGTCGCGGGGCCGCATGTCCGGGTCGCGCTCGGTCGCCCAGAGGACGAGCTCGTCGAGCGAGGTGGGGACGGAGGCGACCGTCGCGCTGGGGTACGGGACGGAGTCGTTCGCGTGCTGGTACGCGATCTGCATCGGCTGCTCGCCCGTGAAGGGCTGCTCTCCGGTGAGCATCTCGTAGATCATGATCCCGATGGCGTAGATGTCGCTGCGGGTGTCGGCGGTGCCCCGCGTGACCAGCTCGGGGGAGAGGTAGGCGATCGTGCCGAGGAGGGCCTGG
This sequence comes from Rathayibacter sp. AY1A7, assembly GCF_002930845.1. Lineage (NCBI taxonomy): Bacteria > Bacillati > Actinomycetota > Actinomycetes > Micrococcales > Microbacteriaceae > Rathayibacter > Rathayibacter sp. AY1A7. The sequence continues at coordinate 77,302 of NZ_PSTL01000011.1, forward strand.
CCGGAGGCGGTGTTGGCGGAGGCGGCGCGCGCGAGGCCGAAGTCGCCGATCTTGATCCGGCCGTCGTCGGCGAGGAGCACGTTCTCGGGCTTGAGGTCGCGGTGGAGGATCCCGGCGCGGTGCGCGGCGGCGAGACCCGAGAGCACGGAGTGCATGATGTCGACGACCTGCTGGGCGGTCAGCCGGCCGCGCTCCTTGAGCAGGTCGCGCAGGGTGATCCCGGGGAGGTACTCCATCACCAGGTAGGCCATGTCCGAGTCCTGGCCCTGGTCGAAGACGCTGACCACGTTCGGGTGGGCGAGACGGGCGGCGGAGCGCGCCTCCTGGACGAAGCGGTTCTTGAACGTCGCGTCGTCGGAGAGGTGGCCGTGCATGACCTTCATCGCCACGCGGCGCTCGAGGCGCTGATCGTGCGCGAGGTAGACCGTCGCCATGCCGCCGCGGGCGATCCTCGAGCGCACCTCGTACCGGCCGTCGACGAGACGGCCGAGGAGAGGGTCGAGCTGGCTGGTGGTCACGCGACGAGTCTAGGCAAGACCCCCGGGGGAACCGGTGAGCGACGCCCGGGCGGCGCAGGACGGGCCCGACTCCTTCTCCGGACGCCCGCAGTTGGCGGCCCTCCGGGCTCGTGGCAGTCTTGACGCGTGACCGACTCGTCCGCTTCCCCCGCCACCTCGACCGATTCCGAGCTCGAGTGGCTGACCGTCCCCGACCTCGTGGAGCTGACCGGGCTCGGCGCCGGCCGGGTCCGCCGCCTCCTCGAGGAGCGCCACCTGCTCGGCACCCGCCGCGACGGCGTGCTGAAGGTCCCCGCCCTCTTCCTCCGCGACGGGGAGCCGATGAGCGAGATCCGCGGCACCGCGATCCTGCTCGCCGACTCCGGCTTCACCGACGACGAGGCGGTCGACTGGATGCTGACGGTCGAGGAGAGCCTGGGCACGAGCCCGATCGTCGCCCTCCGAGCCGGCCGCAAGGCCGAGGTCCGGCGGGTCGCCCAGGCCCTGGCCTGATCCCGCCCGTCCGCTCCTAGGAGGTGCGGACCGTGACCTGGGCGGCCAGCTCGCGCAGCTCCGCCACGCCCTCCGTGCGGAGCGGCGCGTCGGGGAGGACCGCGATCGCCACGGCCACCTCCTGGTCGATGCGCTCCTCGAGCCGCTCGAGGGCGCCGCTGCCCGCGATGATCTCCTGCGCCCGCGCGATGGACGCCGCGTCGGCGTCGCTCCGGCCCACGACCGCGTCGAGCTCGGCCCGCTCGCCCGGCGAGCACGCGCCGCGGGCGAGGCCGAGCAGCACGGTGCGCTTGCCCTCCCGCAGATCGTCGCCGGCCGGCTTGCCCGTCACTGCCGGGTCGCCGAAGACTCCGAGGACGTCGTCGCGCAGCTGGAAGGCGATCCCGACCGGGAGCCCGAAGCGGCGCAGGGCGTCCAGCTGCGCGTCGTCGCCGCCGGCGAGGGAGCCGCCGATCACCAGCGGCGCCTCGATGCTGTACTTCGCGCTCTTGTAGACCACCACCCGCTCCGCCCGCTGCAGGTGCTCGTGCTCGGGGTGCTGCACCCACGCGCTCTCCTCGAGGATGTCGAGGTACTGGCCCAGCGTGACCTCGGTGCGCATCAGGTTGAACTCCGCGCGCGCGCGCTCGGCTGCGACTCGATCCCCGAGCGACCACTCCGCCGCGGCGAAGATCTCGTCCGACCAGACCAGGAGGAGGTCGCCGAGGAGGATCGCGGAGGAGCGGCCGAACTCGTCGCGGTCGCCGGTCCAGCCGCCGTCGGCGTGGAAGGAGGAGAAGCGCCGGTGGGCCGCGGGAGCGCCGCGGCGGGTGTCGGAGTTGTCGATCACGTCGTCGTGGACAAGGGCGGCGGCGTGGAACAGCTCCAGCCCGGCGCCCACCCTCGCGATCGGATCGGAGCCGCTCGGATGGGCCTCGCTCGAGGTGCTCGACACCGCGTTCCAGCCCGCCTCGCAGAAGCGCGCGCGGAACCGCTTGCCCCCGCTGAGAAAGTCCCGCGAAAGGTCGCCGAGGGCGGAGACGTCCTCTCCTATGGAGCGCAGAATTGGCGTGCGCCCGGTGAGGAATTCATCGATTCGGAGCTGGACGCGATCGACCAGTCGAGAGCTGTGGTTCACCCGACCAGCCTATGCACCGAAGGTGCCTGGTGCCTGCGTCGGGCTCGGTCTACACTGAAGCGCCGCCCGACCGGTCGAGCCCAGACGCCGCCTATTCCGGTGCCGATCCCCGAAAGGGTCGACGCCGCACCCTGAAGGGGTCACGATGCCGCTTTCGGAACACGAGCAACGGCTCCTCGATGAGATGGAGCGGAACCTCTACCAGAACGACGCCGATTTCGTGGCGGCGGTCGGCAAGGGGCGCGGCGGCACCAACTACCGAGCCCTCGTGCTCGGCATCCTGCTCGGCATCCTCGGTCTCGCCGTGCTCGTCGCGGGCGTGGTCGTGCGCCAGCCCCTCGTCGGCATCCTCGGGTTCGCCTTCATGCTCGGCGGCGTGATCGTGGCCATGCGCCCGGCCGCCGGCGGCTCCGCCGAGCCCGGCCTGCCCGACGTCGGCCGTCCGTCGAAGCCCCGCTCGGGCAACCGCCAGGGGTCCGGCTTCATGGACCGACTGAACGACAGATGGGACAACCGCGGAGACGGGCGCGGCTAGCCCCCCCTCCGCTCCACCACAGGGTCGATCCTCACGGATCGGCCCTTTTTTCGTGCCCGCGGCCTCCCTCCCGCGGCCTTCCCCCTCCACTTCGCCCCACTGTCGCGATTCCTCGGAAACACGCGGATGACCGGGGCCTCTCCGGCGCGCCCAGCGCCGCGCCGGGGTTGTGAGTGGGGGGAAGTGGAGTACTGTGGAGGACACACCATCCTTGGCCGGAAGAAGTGGGGGGCAATCCGTGTTCCTCGGCACCTATTCCCCCAAGCTCGACGAGAAGGGCCGCGTGATCCTCCCCGCCAAGTTCCGCGACGAGCTCTCCTCCGGAGTCGTCGTCACGCGCGGCCAGGAGCGGTGCCTGTACGTGTTCAGCCAGGCCGAGTTCGAGGTGATGCACGAGAAGATCCGGCAGGCGCCGGTGACCAGCAAGCAGGCGCGGGACTTCCTCCGGGTGTTCCTCTCGGGCGCGAGCGCCGAGACGCCGGACAAGCAGAACCGCGTGACCCTCCCGGCTCCGCTGCGTGCGTACGCGGGCCTCGACCGCGACCTCACCGTCATCGGAGCGGGCAACCGCGCCGAGATCTGGGCGCAGGGCGCCTGGGAGACCTACCTGCAGGAGCAGGAGTCCGTGTTCTCCGACACCCAGGAGGAGGTGATCCCCGGCCTGTTCTAGGTCCTGTCGCGCGACTCCCAGCCACTCGGCGCCCGGACGCACCTTCCCCGGTGTCCGGACGCGAGGTGGATGGGGATCGGACGACAGGAACGGGAACGGCGGGACCGCCATGGCAGAGAACACTCCGAAGGGCGCTCCGCGCCCGACCGAGGAGCGGCACCTCCCGGTGCTGCTCGAGCGCTGCGTCGAGCTCCTGGCTCCGGCGCTGGAGCGCGACGGGGCGGTCGTCGTCGACGCGACGCTCGGCATGGGCGGGCACTCGCTCGCGCTGCTCGAGCGCTTCCCCGGCCTGCACCTCGTGGGCCTGGACCGCGACCCCGAGGCGCTGCAGCTCGCGGGGGAGCGGCTCTCCGCCCACGCCTCCAGGATCGACCTCGTGCACGCCGTCTACGACGAGCTGCCCGACGTGCTCGACGAGCTGGGCATCGACACGATCGACGGTGCGCTCTTCGACCTCGGCGTCTCCTCGCTCCAGCTCGACGAGACCGAGCGCGGGTTCTCCTACTCCAAGGACGCGCCGCTCGACATGCGGATGGACTCGACCGCCCCGCTCACGGCGGCGAGCATCATCGCCGACTACGACGAGACCGCCCTGCGCCGCATCTTCCACGAGTACGGCGAGGAGCGCCTCGCCGCGCGCTACGCCAAGAAGATCGTGGAGGCCCGTCGCGAGGCTCCGCTGGAGCGCTCCGGCCGTCTCGTCGAGATCATCCAGGCGGCGACCCCGGTCGCGATCCAGCGGAACGGCCACCCCGCCAAGCGCGTCTTCCAGGCGCTGCGGATCGAGGTCAACCAGGAGCTGTCCGTCCTCGAGCGGGCGATCCCCGCCGCCCTGGGCCGGATCAACGAGGGCGGGCGGATCGTCGTCGAGGCGTACCAGTCGCTCGAGGACCGGATCGTCAAGCGCGCGCTCCAGGCCGCGTCCTCCTCCACCGCCCCGGCCGGCCTCCCGATGGAGCTGCCGGAGCACCGACCCGAGTTCCGACTCGTCATCCGCGGAGCCGAGCTCGCCTCCGACGACGAGAAGGCCCGCAACCCCCGAGCGACACCCGTGCGTCTGCGCGCGGCCGAGAGGATCAGGAGCACCGCATGAGCGCCACCGCCGTCATCGACCCCGCCGTCATAGACACCGCCCGCCGAGCACGCCCCGAGGAGGAGGCGCCCCGCCCCCGCATCGAGGCCGTCCCGGCCGGTCAGGCGCAGTCGCGCCCGAAGCTCGTCTACGGGATCGTCGCCGTCGCCGGCCTCTTCGCGATCATCGTCGTCCAGCTCCTGGTGAGCGTCGGCCTCTCGCAGGGGGCCTACCAGATCTCGGCGCTGCAGACCGAGCAGAAGTCGCTCACCCGCAGCAACGCGGAGAAGCAGGACGCCGTCGACACGCTGAGCTCGCCGCAGAACCTCGCCACCGCCGCTCAGGGCCTGGGCATGGTCGCCAACACCGCGCCGGTCTACCTCCGCCTCTCGGATGGCGCCGTGCTGGGCGACCCCTCCTCCGCCGCGTCGAGCGAAGTCGCGGGCACCGCCTCCGCGCCGCTCGTGCCCAACGCCCTCGTCCCGGCTCTCCAGCCCGGCGCGAGCGCGTCCTCCCCGGCTGTCGACGGTGCGGCCGTACCGTTGCAGGGCGAGCTGCCCGCGCCCATCACGCACTGACGCACGGCGTCGCGGTCCGCCTCCGCGCGGGCACCCGCCCCGCGGGGCGCACGACGACCATCCGGACCCGACGAACGGCGGCCCGCCCGCCCGGAGCAAGAAGGACACCGCCGCAGTGAGACACCACCGCTCGAGCAGACGCCGCACGGCCGTCACGTTCGTCATCATCGTCGCCGTCGTCGGACTCTTCATCGGCAAGCTGGTGGACATCCAGATCGTGCGGGCGAACGAGCTCACCGATGCGGCCGCGCAGAACCAGTCGAACAGCGTCGTCACCTACGGCCAGCGCGGCCCCATCGTGGACCGCTCCGGGACGGTGCTCGCGGACACCACCACGCGCTACCGGCTGACGACCTCGCCGAAGAACGTGGCCGAGTTCCCGCGCGAGCTGGGCGAGGACCAGAAGGTCATGGTCAGCGTGCAGCAGGCCGCCTCCGAGATCGGCGCGATCACCGGGCAGTCGGTCGAGCAGATCACCGGAGCGGTGGACGCCGCGCTCGCGAAGGACGCGAAGGCCAACTACCTGATCCTCTCGGAGGGGCTCGACCTCGAGGCCTACCAGAAGCTCGTCGCGCTCGACATCCCGTGGACCTACTTCGAGACCCAGCAGGGACGCAGCTACCCCAACGGCGCGGTGGCCGGCAACCTCGTCGGCTACGTCGGGGCGGACGGAGCGGCCCAGGAGGGCATGGAGTACGCGGAGAACACCTGCCTCGCGGGGCAGAACGGGTCCGAGAGCTACGAGCGCAGCGCCGACTACGTCCGGATCCCGGGCAGCACCGTCTCGGAGACCCCGGCCGTCGACGGCGGGACGCTGAAGCTCACCATCGACTCCGACCTCCAGTACTACTCCCAGCAGGTCCTCTCGCAGCGCGTCGCCGAGGTCGGCGGCAGCTACGGGATCGTCGTGGTGCAGGAGGTCAAGACCGGCAAGCTGCTCGCCGTGGCCGAGACGCCGACCGTCGACCCCAACAACGTCGAGGCGAGCGCCTCCGCCGACCGCAGCTCGCGCGCGTTCCGCGCGCCGTTCGAGCCGGGCTCGACCTTCAAGCCGATGACGGCCGCGATGCTGATCGACCAGGGCCAGGCGGGCCCGACGACCCAGGTCGTCGTCCCGGACTCCTTCGAGAAGGACGGCGCCTCGTTCAGCGACGACTTCGCGCACACCCCGACGAACTACACGCTGACCGGCATCCTCAAGGACTCGTCGAACGTCGGCATCTCGATGCTCGGCTCCCGCCTGTCGGCCCAGACCCGCTACGACTACCTGCAGAAGTTCGGTCTCGGCACGCCCACCACGAGCGGCTTCCCCGGCGAGGAGGGCGGCCTGCTCGCCGACTACCAGGACTGGGACAACCAGACGAACTACACGACGATGTTCGGCCAGGGCGTCTCGGCGACCGCGGTGCAGGTCGCGAGCATCTACCAGACGCTCGGCAACGGCGGAGTGCGGCTCCCGTCGCAGCTGATCGACGGCTGCACCACGGCCGACGGCTCCGTCGTGGACGTCCCCGATGCGACGGGCACCCCGGTGGTGTCGAGCTCGGCCGCGAAGCAGGTCGTCGACATGCTGCAGACCCATTACAACGAGGGCTGGCTGGCGAACGACATCCATGTCGACGGCTACAACATCGCCACCAAGACCGGTACCGCGCAGCAGCCCGACGGGAAGGGCGGCTACTCGAAGAGCTACACCGTCTCGCTCGCCGGGCTCGCGCCGGCGGAGGACCCGGAGTACGTCGTGACGGTCACCATCGCCGATCCGGTTAAGATGAACACGTCCCAGGCGACGGCTCCCGTCTTCCAGCAGGTCATGACCCAGGTGCTCAAGACCAACCGGGTGGAGCCGTCCACGGTGCCGCCCGTCGAGTACCCGACGACGTGGTGAGCCCCGCCGGGACCACGATCCACGCACCAGAACGAGAGAAAGAGCGGGCAGTGCACGACCCTCGCCCGCAGTCCACCCTCCGCCCCGAGCACCCCGTGCCGCGGAGCCTCTCGCAGCTCGTGGCCGAGTTCTCCCTCGGCCCGGTCCGCGGCCTCGAGGGCGTCGAGGTGAGCGGAGTCACGCTGGACTCGAACCAGGTCGAGTCCGGAGACCTCTACGTCGGTGTCGCAGGACGCCGTGCCCATGGCGCGGCCTTCGCGTCGGCCGCCGCGGCGTCCGGAGCCGTCGCCGTGCTGACCGACCCGGCCGGAGCGGAGCTCGCCGCCGACAGCGGCCTGCCCGTGCTGGTGACCCCCGACCCGCGGGCCGCCCTCGGCGACGTCGCCGCGTGGATCCACCGCACCCGCGAGGACGTCCCGACGCTCTTCGGCGTGACGGGGACCAACGGCAAGACGAGCGTCGTCTACATCCTCGACGCGCTGCTGCGGCGGCTCGGAGTCGTCTCCGGCCTCAGCTCCACCGCCGAGCGCCGGATCGGCGACGTCGCCGTGGTGAGCTCGCTGACCACTCCCGAGGCGAGCGAGCTGCACGGCCTGCTCGCGCGGATGCGCGAGTCCGCCGTCCGCGCGGTCTCCATCGAGGTGTCGGCGCAGGCGCTCACGCGGCACCGGATCGACGGCCTCGTCTTCGACGTCGTCGGCTTCACGAATCTCAGCCACGACCACCTCGACGACTACTCCGATCTGCGCGAGTACTTCGAGGCCAAGGCCGACCTCTTCGAGCCGGAGCGCGCACGCCGCGGCGTCGTCACGGTCGACAGCGCCTGGGGGCGCGAGCTCGCCGAGCGCAGCCGGATCCCCGTCGCGACACTCGCCGGCTCGCCGGTCGTCGGAGTCGCCCCGACGACGCCCGCCGACTGGTCGATGACGGTGCTGGACGCGACGCCCGACAGCACCACCTTCCGCCTGGAGGGGCCCGAGAACCGCTCCGTCGTCGTCACCGTCTCGCTGATCGGCTGGTACATGGCCTCCAACGCCGCGCTGGCGATCGTGATGCTGGTGGAGTCGGGCTTCGACCTGGACGCCGTCGCGCACGCGCTCGAGGACAGCCGTCTCGACGTCTACATTCCGGGCCGCGCCGAGCTCGTCTCGGGGGAGCGCGGACCGCGCGTCTACGTCGACTACGGCCACACCCCCGACGCGTTCCAGAACGCGCTCGAGGCGCTGCGGACCATCACGCCCGGCCGCCTGTTCATGGTGTTCGGGGCGGACGGGGACCGCGACACGACCAAGCGGAGCGACATGGGCGCCATCGCCGCCCGCCTCGCCGACGTCGTGGTCGTCACCGACTTCCACCCGCGCTGGGAGGATCCGGCCGCCATCCGCGCCGCGCTCCTCCAGGGCGCCCGGGCCGCCGTGCCCGACCGGGAGATCCACGAGATCGCCGACCCGCGCGCCGCCGTGCGCGCCGCCGTCGCCCTCGCGCGCGAAGGGGACTCGATCCTCTACGCCGGGCCCGGCCACGAGGACCACCAGGAGATCGCAGGAGTGCACATGCCGTATTCGGCCAGAGACGACGTCCGTCACGCGCTGCGCGAGGCGGGCTGGCTGTAGATGATCGCCCTCACCCTCACCGAGATCGCCGAGGCCGTCTCCGGACGCCTCCACCTGGCCGGCTCGTCCGCAACGGCCGCCACCGTGATCGATGGAGCGACCGAGACCGACTCCCGCGAGATCGCGCCCGGCGGCATCTTCGTCGCCAAGCGCGGCGAGCACACCGACGGCCACCTCTTCGCTCCCGCCGCTCTCGAGCGCGGTGCCGCGCTCCTCATCGTGGAGCGCCCCCTCGACCTCGACGTGCCGCAGGTCCTCGTCGACGACTCCGTCGAGGCGCTCGGCGCGCTGGCGACCGAGGTCGTCCGGCGCGTCCGCGCGAAGGGCGGGCTCACCGTCATCGGCGTCACCGGCTCGAACGGCAAGACGACGACCAAGAACCTCCTCCGCACCGTCCTCGAGCGGGTCGGCGAGACGGTCGCTCCGCGCGGATCCTTCAACAACGAGGTCGGCGCGCCGATCACGATGCTCCAGGTGTCCGAGTCGACGCGCTTCCTCGTCGCCGAGATGGGCGCGAGCGCGGTCGGCGAGATCCGCCGCCTCGTCCGGATGGCCAGGCCCGACGTCGGCGTCGTCCTCGCCGTGGGCCTCGCGCACGCCGGCGAGTTCGGCGGGATCGAGCGCACGCTCGAGGCCAAGACAGAGATGGTCGCCGACCTCACCGCCGACGACGTCGCCGTGCTGAACGCCGACGACGGCCGGGTCGCCTCGATGGCGGGCCGCACCGCCGCCCGGGTCCTCTGGTTCGGCCGCGGCGAGAGCGCGGACGTCCGCGCCGTCGACATCGACGCGACCGCCGACGGCACCCGCTTCGCCATCGAGGTCTCGGCGGGGGAGGGCCGCGAGGCCGCTCGCGCCGAGCTCCTGCTGCGCGTCCTCGGCGAGCACCACGTGATGAACGCCCTCGCGGCGACCGCCGCCGCGCTCTCTGTCGGAGTGGCGCTGCCCGCGATCGTCGAGGCTCTCGCGACCGTCACCCTTGCCGAGCGCGGCCGCATGGAGGTCCTGGGCGGCGAGGACGTCCGCGTCATCAACGACGCGTACAACGCGAGTCCCGACTCCACCGCGGCCGCCCTGCGCACCCTCGCCCAGATCGCGAAGCCCGGGGGGCGCACCGTCGCCGTCCTGGGAGAGATGAGCGAGCTCGGCGAGTGGGCCGACGAGGAGCACGAGCGCGTGGGCCTGCTGGCCGTGCGCCTCAACATCTCCCAGATCGTGGTGGTGGGCCGAGGCGCCCGCCGGATCCACGTCGCGGCCGAGCGCGAGGGATCGTGGAGCGGCGAGTCCGTCTTCGCGGAGACCTCCGACGAGGCGTTCGACCTCCTCGAGGACTACCTGCGACCCGGCGACACCGTGCTGGTCAAGTCGTCCAACTCCGCGGGGCTGCGCTTCCTCGCCGACCGTCTCGGGGAGCGTCACCGATGAGGGCACTCCTCCTGTCCGGCGCGTTCTCCGGAGCCTTCACGCTCCTGATGACGCCCCTGTTCATCCGCCTCTTCCACCGCCTGCAGTGGGGCCAGTTCATCCGCGAGGACGGACCGAAGTCGCACCACGTCAAGCACGGCACGGCGACGATGGGCGGCATCGTCATCATCATCGGCACCGTGGTCGGCTACTTCCTCGGGATGCTGTTCGGCAACCGGGCGATCGCGCCGTCGGCCCTGCTGGTGCTCTTCATGATGGTCGGGCTCGGACTCGTCGGCTTCGTCGACGACTTCCTGAAGACCCGCAACCAGCGCAGCCTCGGCCTCGGCGGCTGGGCGAAGATCGCCGGCCAGGTCATCGTCGCCGCGGCCTTCGCGGTGATCGCGATCATGGTCCGCGACTCCAACGGGCTCACACCCGCGTCCACCTCGATCTCGTTCATCCGCGACCTGCCGTTCGACTTCGCCTCCCTCGGCTGGATCGGCATCGGCCTGTTCGTGCTGTGGATCTGCATCATCGTCACCAGCACGTCGAACGGCGTGAACGTCGCCGACGGGCTCGACGGACTCGCCACCGGGTCCTCGATCCTCGCGATCGGCTCCTACGTCATCATCGGGTTCTGGCAGTCGAACCAGTGGTGCTTCGACCAGCACCTCAACCCCGAGGTCGTCGACAAGTGCTACCAGGTGAGCGACCCGTTCGACCTGGCCATCATCGCGGCGGCCGTCTCCGGTGCCCTGGTGGGCTTCCTCTGGTGGAACACCTCGCCGGCGCAGATCTTCATGGGCGACACCGGCTCGCTCGGCCTCGGCGGCGCGCTCGCGGCCCTGGCGATCCTCACCCGCACCGAGCTGCTGGTCATCCTCATCGGCGGCCTGTTCGTCATCGTGACCGGCTCGGTCATCCTCCAGCGGATCTACTTCAAGCTGACCCGGGGCAAGCGCATCTTCCTGATGAGCCCGCTCCACCATCACTTCGAGCTCAAGGGCTGGGCCGAGATCACCGTCGTCGTCCGGTTCTGGATCATCGCCGGCATCTTCGTCGCCGCCGGAGTCGGGCTCTTCTATCTGGAATGGCTGTCGCTGGCATGACCGATCCCGCCCGTCCCGACTCCCTCCGCAGCTGGCACTCGGACTGGCGCGGCCTGCGCGTCGCCGTGCTGGGCCTGGGCGTCACCGGGTTCTCGGTGGCCGACACCCTGACCGAGCTCGGCTCCGAGGTGCTGGTCCTCGCCGACCGCGCCGATGAGGAGCGCGAGCGCCTGCTCGAGGTGATCGGCGCCCGCCTGCACCGGGCCGACCGCCTCGACTCCGCTCCGGAGGAGCTGCACGCGTTCTCACCGGAGCTGGTCGTGGTGTCGCCCGGCTTCCGGCCGACGCACCCGATCCTCGTGTGGGCGGCGGAGTCCGGGATCCCCGTGTGGGGCGACGTCGAGCTCGCCTGGCGCGTCCGCGACAAGGTCGTGCGCGCCGACGGCACTCCGGCCGACTGGGTGGCCGTCACCGGCACCAACGGGAAGACCACGACCGTCCAGCTCACGGCGACGATGCTCGTGGCCGGCGGCCTCCGCGCCGCCCCCTGCGGCAACATCGGCGTGCCCGTGCTCGACGCGGTCCGCGACCCGCAGGGCTTCGACGTCCTCGTCGTGGAGCTCTCGAGCTACCAGCTGCACTACCTGGGCGCGATCGAGCCGATCGCGAGCGCGTGCCTCAACATCGCCGACGACCACCTCGACTGGCACGGCTCGTTCGACGCCTACCGCGCGGCCAAGGGCAAGGTCTACGCCGGCACCCGCGTCGCCTGCGTGTACAACCGCGCCGACGCGGCGACCGAGCAGATGGTCCTCGACGCCGAGGTGGTGGAGGGCGCCCGGGCGATCGGGTTCGGCCTCGGCGTGCCCGGCCCGAGCGACTTCGGGATCGTCGACGGCATCCTCTGCGACCGCGCCTTCCTCGAGGACCGCCGCACCAGTGCCCTCGAGATCACCACCGTGGACGAGCTCGCCGCTCGGAACCTCGCCGCTCCGCACATCGTCCAGAACGTGCTCGCCGCGGCAGCGCTCTCCCGAGCGTGCGGGATCGAGGTCACGGCCGTCCGCACCGCGCTGGCGTCCTTCGAGCTCGACGCCCACCGCATCCAGGTCGTCGCCGAGCACGACGGGGTGACCTGGGTGAACGACTCCAAGGCCACGAACCCGCACGCCGCCGACGCCTCGCTGCGCGCGTACCCGTCGGTCGTCTGGGTCGTCGGCGGCCTGCTCAAGGGCGTCGACGTGGACGCCCTCGTGGCCGCGCACGTCGGCCGCCTGCGGGGCGCCGTGGTGATCGGCGCCGACCGCTCGGCGCTGCTCGCGGCATTCCGACGACACGCGCCCGCCCTCCCCGTGAGCGAGGCGGTGCCGGACGACACTGGTGCGGTGATGCAGGCGGCCGTCGAGGCGGCCGCGACGCTCGCCCGCTCGGGGGACGTCGTCCTGCTCGCACCCGCCGCGGCCTCGATGGACCAGTTCCTCGACTACGCGGCTCGGGGCCGCTCCTTCGCGGCCGCCGTGGCGACACACCTGGGAGGGGGAGCCGATGACCGCTCCGACGACGAGCCGCCCCGCGGGCCGCTCGCGCACTGAGCCGCGCGGGAAGGACCGGAGCGGGGCCCGCTCCGCGCGGATCGTCCTCTCGAAGGTCTTCGCCTCCCACTCGCCGAACTTCTACCTCCTCTTCGGAACCACGCTCTTCCTGGTGCTGTTCGGACTGACGATGGTGCTCTCCTCCTCGTCGGTCACCTCCTACGTGTCGAGCGACGACTCCTTCGGGGGCTTCCTGCGCCAGGGCGGGTTCGCCCTCCTCGGGATCCCGATGATGCTGGTGGTCTCGCGGCTGCCCCTCGGCGTGTGGAAGCGCGTGACGCCGATCCTGCTCATCGCCGGCTGCGTCCTCCAGTGCCTCGTGCTCTTCACACCGCTCGGCGACTCCGTCGGCGGGAACCGCAACTGGATCCGCCTCGGCGCCTTCAGCATGCAGCCCTCCGAGATCATCAAGCTCGCGCTCGCCCTCTGGCTGGGGCTCCTGCTCGCCCGCCGCTACCGGTCGCCGAAGGACTGGAAGGACGCGCTCATCCCCGTCCTGATCGTCGGCGGCGCGGCGATCGGACTGGTCCTCATCGGAGGCGACCTGGGCACGGTCGTGATCATGGCGGGCATCGTCCTCGCCGCACTCTTCTACGCGAACGTCCAGATGAAGGTCCTCGTGCCGATCGTGGTGGTCGGTGCGATCGGAGCGGTGCTGTTCGCCGTCTCCAGCGACAACCGCCTCACCCGGATCATGTCCTTCCTCGGCGACTGCTCCAACGTCGAGGAGTACCAGAACTCGTGCTGGCAGCCGGTGCACGGCACCTGGGCGATGGCCTCCGGCGGGATCTTCGGCGTGGGCCTCGGCAACTCCAAGGCCAAGTGGTCCTGGCTGCCCGCCGCGGACAACGACTACATCTTCGCCATCATCGGCGAGGAGCTCGGGCTGATCGGAGCGATCGTCGTCCTGGCGCTGTTCGTGGTCCTCGCGGTCGCCTTCTTCCGCGTCATCCACGCGTCCTCCGATCCGTTCGTGCGGATCAGCACCGGCGCGATCATGGTCTGGCTGATCGGCCAGGCGTTCGTCAACATCGGCGTCGTCCTGGGGGTGCTCCCGGTGCTGGGGGTCCCGCTGCCGCTGATCTCCTCCGGAGGCACCGCCCTGCTCAGCTCGCTCCTCGCCATCGGCGTCGTCCTCTCCTTCGCCCGCACTCAGACCGCGCCCCTGCCCGGCGCGGGCGTGCTGCGCCGCAGGAAGGCGGCGGCGGAGTGACCCGCTACCTCCTCGCCGGCGGCGGCACCGCCGGCCACGTCAATCCGCTGCTCGCGACGGCCGACGAGATCCGCAGGCGGAACCCGGACGACGAGGTGCTCGTGCTCGGCACCGCCGAGGGGCTCGAGGCCCGCCTCGTCCCCCTCCGCGGCTACGAGCTCTCGGTGATCCCGCGGCTGCCGTTCCCGCGCCGCCCGAACGCGGCGGCGCTGCGGTTCCCCGGAGCCTTCCGTGCGACCATCGCCGGCATCGTCCGGACGATCCGCGACCGGCGGATCGACGCGGTGGTCGGCTTCGGCGGGTACGCGGCAGCACCCGCCTACCTGGCGGCGCGCCGCGCCGGCGTCCCCTTCACCGTCCACGAGGCCAACGCGCGCCCCGGGCTCGCCAACCGTCTCGGCGCGCGCGCGACCCGCTCGGTCGGCGTGGCCTTCGAGGGCACGCCCCTGCCGCACGCGCGGGTCGTCGGCATGCCGCTGCGCCGCGAGATCGCCGAGCTCGACCGGGCCGCGCGCCGCGACGAGGCGATGGCGGCGCTGGGCCTCGACCCGTCCCGGCAGACCCTCCTGGTCACCGGCGGCTCCCTCGGCGCTCGACGGATCAACGCGACGGTGCACGCCACCGCCCGGGATCTCGTCGCCACCGGCTTCCAGGTCCTCCACATCACGGGCGACCGCGCCGAGATCACGGACCCGGGGGTGGCCGGCTACCACCTCCTCGCCTACTGCGACCGGATGGACCTCGCGCTGTCCGCCGCGGACGTGGCCGTCTCCCGCGCGGGGGCAGCGACGGTCAGCGAGCTGACAGCCCTCGGCCTGCCTGCGGTCTACGTCCCGTACCCGGTCGGCAACGGCGAGCAGCGCTACAACGCGCGCGGCGTCGTCGACGCCGGGGGAGCGGTCCTCGTCGAGGACGCCGCCTTCCTCCCCGGCTGGGTCCAGCGGGAGCTCGTACCGCTCCTGGGCGACACCGCCCGTCGCGACGAGATGGCGCGCCGGGCCGCCCGCGTGGGAGTCCGCGACGGCTCCGGGCGGCTCGTCGACCTGATCGAGTCGACCCTCTCCGCTCCGCGCTGAGCCCGCTCCGCGCGGCTCGGGAGAGCACTCCCGCCCACCGTCTACACTGATCCGGCGCACCGCGGGAGGCCCCTCCCGCCCGCCGCGACCCACCCGAAAGCGAGAGCCCCGTGATCAAGCCCGACCTCGGCATCACCGTCCCCGACGAGCTCGGCTCGGTCCACTTCATCGGCATCGGCGGCTCCGGGATGAGCGGGATCGCCCGGCTGTTCCACCACGCCGGGCACCGCGTCACCGGGTCGGACGTCCGCGAGTCCCACCCCATCGAGCAGCTGCGGGAGCTCGGCGTCCCGGTCGCCATCGGCCACGACGCGGCGAACCTCGGGGACGCCGAGGCGGTCGTCGTCACCTCCGCCCTGTGGCCCGACAATCCGGAGTACCTGCTCGCGAAGGAGCGCGGCCTGCCCGTGCTGCACCGCTCGCAGGCCCTCGCCTGGCTGGTGCGCGGCAAGCGCCTGGTCGCGGTCGCCGGAGCGCACGGCAAGACCACGTCGACCGGGATGATCGTCACCGGCCTCCTCGGCGTCGACGCCGACCCCAGCTTCGTCAACGGCGGCATCATCGAGAGCCTCGGCACCTCCTCCGCCGCCGGCTCCGGCGAGGTCTTCGTCGTCGAGGCCGACGAGTCGGACGGCAGCTTCCTCCTCTACGACACCGCGGTCGCCCTCATCACGAACGTCGACCCGGACCACCTCGACCACTACGGATCGCTGGAGGCGTTCGAGGAGGCCTTCGTCACCTTCGCCTCCTCCGCGAGCGAGCTCGTCGTCATCTCCTCCGACGACCCCGGCGCCGTCCGCGTCACCGAGCGGCTGGACGGCGGACGGGTGCTGACCTTCGGTGAGGCCGAGGGGGCGGACGTCCGCGTCGTCGACCTCGACCTCGTCGGCCCCGTCGGCTTCTCGGTCGAGTACGAGGGCAGGCGCTACTCGGCCCGCCTCCGCATCCCCGGCCGGCACAACGCGATCAACGCGGCCGGCGCGTTCGCAGTGCTGGTGGGCCTGGGCTTCGATCCGGCCGCCTCGCTCGAGGCCGTGTCGGCGTTCGGAGGCACGGAGCGCCGCTTCGAGCTGCACGGAGCGGTCCGCGGAGTCAGCGTCTACGACGACTACGCCCACCACCCCACCGAGGTGGCCGCCGCCCTCTCCGCCGCGCGCACCGTGGTCGGCGAGGGCCGCATCATCGCCGTGCACCAGCCGCACCTCTACAGCCGCACCCGCCTCTTCGCCCGCGAGTTCGCCGAGACGCTCGAGCGCTACGCCGACGAGACGATCGTCCTCGACGTCTACGGGGCGCGCGAGGATCCGGAGCCCGGAGTGACCGGAGCGCTGGTCAGCGAGAAGTTCGCCGACCCGTCGCACGTCTCGTTCGTCCCGGACTGGGCGGAGGCGGCCCGCCTCGCGGCCGGCATCGCGCGCGAGGGCGACTTCGTCATCACCCTCGGCTGCGGCGACGTCTACCGGATCATCCCGAAGGTGCTCGAGTCGCTCGGCTCGAGCGAGGCCGCGCCGGTCGCACGATGACCGCGGTCCTCGCGCCCGAAGCGGGGGAGCGGCCGTGAAGCGGCCCGACGGCGGACGCCCTCCGGCGCCCGGTCGGAGCGGCCCCACGCGCGGCGGCGAGCCGGAGCCGGACACCGAGCCGATCCGGATCGTCTCCGCGATCCGCGTGGACCCGGAGCCGGCCGAGCGCACTCCGTCGCGCGCGGGCGCGGTCCGCCGCACCCTCTCGGGCCTGCGTCTGCCCGGTGCCGAGAACCGGGCCGTCTCTCGGGCCGCCCGCGAGCGGAGGCGCTACGAGCGGGGGGAGGTCCGCCGCTTCACGAAGCGCTCGCGTCGGCGCCGCCTGATCGCCCTGGTCGTGGCAGGGTCGCTCGTCGCCCTCGCCCTGATCGTCGGAGTCGCGGCCTTCTCGCCGCTCATGGCCGTGCGCACGATCGAGATCGCGGGCACCCAGCGCGTCGACGCCGCCGCCCTGCAGAGCGAGCTCGACGACCAGCTCGGCGTCCCGCTCACCCTGGTGGACCGGGACGAGGTCGGCCGCGTGCTGGGCGCGTCCCCGCTCATCCAGAGCTACTCGGTGCAGACCCGGCCGCCGAGCACCCTCGTGGTGTCGATCGTCGAGCGCACGCCCCTCGGCGTGATCGCGGCGGGGGGCCGCTTCGAGCTCGTGGACGCGGCCGGAGTCGTCATCGAGACGGCGGACTCGGCGCAGCCCGGCTACCCGGTCCTCACCACCGCGTCCGGCGACGCCTCGGGAGCCGGCTTCCGCGCGACCGCGCGGGTGCTGCGCTCCCTGCCCGCGTCGCTCGCTCCGCAGGTGACGGCCGCCACGGCCACGACCGGCGACGACGTCTCGCTCACCCTGCAGAACGGCACGGAAGTCGTCTGGGGCGGGTCGGACGAGTCGGCGCTCAAGGCCGTCGTGCTCGAGAAGCTGATGGCCGCGACCGACCCCGCCGTCGTCGGCACTTACGACGTGTCCTCGCCCCAGGCCGCCGTCGTGGCGCCCCGGCCCTGACCGGCGGCGGATCCGCGGGTTCTTTCGAGCGTTGCGGGCGTGTCTGCTGGGAGCGCGACCGGACTCCGCCTACCGTCGGAGCCGAACCCCAAATGCATACTCAGCATAACTTTAAGCCTCAACTACAGGTTTAAGGTTCAGCCCGGAGGCCGGAGACGTGACTTCAAACCAGAACTACCTCGCCGTGATCAAGGTCGTCGGCATCGGCGGTGGCGGCGTCAACGCCGTCAACCGCATGATCGAGCTCGGCCTGCGCGGTGTCGAATTCATCGCGATCAACACGGACGCCCAGGCGCTCCTGCTCAGCGACGCCGACGTCAAGCTCGACGTGGGCCGCGAGCTGACCCGCGGACTCGGCGCCGGCGCCGACCCCGAGGTCGGCCGCCGCGCCGCCGAGGACCACGCCGAGGAGATCGAGGAGGTCCTCGCGGGGGCCGACATGGTCTTCGTCACCGCGGGCGAGGGCGGCGGTACCGGCACCGGCGGCGCGCCCGTCGTCGCGCGGATCGCCAAGTCGATCGGCGCCCTCACCATCGGCGTCGTGACCAAGCCCTTCGGGTTCGAGGGACGCCGTCGGCAGACGCAGGCCGAGGCCGGCGTCGCGACGCTGAAGAACGAGGTCGACACGCTCATCGTCGTCCCGAACGACCGCCTGCTCGAGATCAGCGACCGCGGCATCTCGATGCTCGAGGCCTTCGCGACCGCCGACCAGGTGCTCCTCGCCGGCGTCCAGGGCATCACCGACCTGATCACCACCCCCGGCCTGATCAACCTCGACTTCGCCGACGTGAAGTCGGTCATGCAGGGCGCGGGCTCGGCGCTGATGGGCATCGGCTCGTCGCGCGGCGCCGATCGCGCGATCAAGGCGGCCGAGCTGGCCGTCGCCTCACCGCTGCTCGAGGCCAGCATCGACGGCGCGCACGGCGTGCTCCTCTCGATCCAGGGCGGCTCGAACCTCGGCATCTTCGAGATCAACGACGCGGCGCGCCTCGTCCAGGAGGCGGTGCACGCCGAGGCGAACATCATCTTCGGTGCCGTGATCGACGACACGCTCGGCGACGAGGTGCGCGTCACCGTCATCGCCGCGGGGTTCGACGGCGGAGAGCCGGGCGGGACCGCTCAGGCCGCGATCGCCCAGCCGCGCCAGCAGCAGAGCTCGGCGAGCGAGTCGGCCGACGAGCCCGTCCCGGCTCCCGCAGCCGCCCCTGCGGCCGGCTCGATCTGGTCGAGCACCCCCGTCGCCGCCCCGGCCCCTGTCGCCGACCCGTCCTTCGACGACGACGACAGCGACCTGGACATCCCCGACTTCCTCAAGTAGTCGTGCCGGATCCGGAGCTGGCCGCGCGCTGGGCCGAGGTCTCCGAGCGGGTCGCCGACGCGACCCGCTCGGCCGGTCGCGAGGCGTCCTCGATCACGACCATCGTGGTGACCAAGTTCCACCCCGTGTCGCTGCTCCGCGACCTCCTCGAGCTGGGCGTCGTCGACTTCGGCGAGAACCGGCACCAGGAGGCGCAGGAGAAGTCGGCCGAGCTGGCGGGGACCGCTGCGCGCTGGCACTTCATCGGGCAGCTCCAGAGCAAGAAGGCGCGCCAGGTGCGCCGCTACGCCGACGCGGTCCACTCCGTCGACCGGCTCGCGCTCGTCCCGCTGCTGGAGGCGGGGGAGGAGCCGCTCGACGTGTTCCTGCAGGTCAACCTCACCGAGGATCCCGACCGCGGGGGAGCGTCGCCCGCCGACGTCGAGCCCCTCGCCGAGGCTCTCGCCGGGGCGCCCGGCCTCACGCTGCGCGGCGTGATGGCGGTCGCCCCGCTGGACGAGGAGCCCCGTCCGGCTTTCGCCCGGCTCCGGTCGATCTCCGACCGCGTGCGCGCCGTCGAGCCCTCCGCCACGGCGATCTCGGCGGGCATGTCGAACGACTTCGCCGAGGCGATCGCGGAGGGTGCGACACACCTGCGAATCGGATCGGCAATCACCGGAGAACGCCCCGCCCGCACCTAACCTCGTGGTGACCCACCTGTGGGAGCACACACGACACGGAGGACACCCCATGGCCAACCCGCTGAAGAAGACGATGGTCTACCTCGGACTCGCCGACGAAGAGGTCGAGTACGAGCGCGCAGAGCCCGTCGAGGCGGCCCCGGCGACGGCCCACCGCGCACCGGTCTCCCCGGTGCAGCCCGTCCCTCCCGTCGAGCCGGTGCAGCAGCCCCGCGCGACGGTCACCCCGCTCCGCAAGCCCACCCCCCAGACCCCGAAGGCGACGGCACCCGCCGAGATGAACGAGATCCTCACCGTCCACCCGAAGCAGTACCGCGACGCGCAGGTCATCGCGGAGAACTTCCGCGACGGCATCCCCGTGATCATCAACCTCTCGCAGATGAGCGATGCGGACGCCCGCCGCCTCATCGACTTCGCGAGCGGACTTTCGCAGGGCCTCTACGGCCGCATCGAGCGCGTGACGAGCAAGGTCTTCCTGCTCTCGCCGTCGCACATCACCGTCGCCGGCGACTCCGCCTCCGCCGAGAGCGACGCCGACGCGTCGTTCTTCGCGAAGTCCTGATCCCGGGGAGCCCTGGCCCCCGGTGACCTCCGTCGTCTCGCTCCTCGGGAGCGTCCTGTACTTCGTGCTGCTGCTCTACTTCTTCGCGATGTGGGCGCGGTTCGTGCTCGACCTCGTCCGCGTGATCCGACGCGACTGGCGCCCCCGCGGTGCCGGCCTCGTCGCCGCGGAGGGCGTCTACACCGTCACGGACCCGCCGATCGGCTTCTTCCGACGCCTGATCAAGCCGGTCTCGATCGGTCCGATCGCCCTCGATTTCGGCTGGAGCCTCACCATGCTCTGCGTCATCGTGGGCATGTACATCGCCACGTGGCTCCAGCGCGCCTGACCGTCCCTGTATCGTTGGCACGTCCGGACGTTCCCCGCGGTGTCAGCACTGCGCCGTGCGCCTGAAGTTGCTAGCTTTAGTCGCGCGTTGTTAAACGTGTACCTACTTGAAATCGAAGGTGGAAAGCCATGGCGCTCACTCCCGAAGACGTTGTCAACAAGCGGTTCCAGCCGACCAAGTTCCGTGAGGGATACGACCAGGACGAGGTCGACGACTTCCTCGACGAGGTCGTCGTGGAGCTCCGCCGCCTGAACCAGGAGAACGAGGAGCTTCGTCAGCGCCTCTCCTCCGGCGACAGCCGCCCGTCGGATGCCCGAGTCCCCGACGCCCCGCGCGAGAGCACTCCTGCTCCCGCCCCGGTGGTCGACGAGGCACCCGAGCCGGAGCCGCAGCCCGAGCCCGAGCCCACCCCGGCTCCCGCACCGGTCGTCGCTCCCGTCAGCTCCTCGCAGTCGGCTCCGGTCGACGAGGCCGAGAGCTCCAGCGGACTCCTGCAGCTCGCCCGCCGCCTCCACGAGGAGCACGTGCGCGAGGGTGCCGAGAAGCGCGACGCTCTCGTCGCCGAGGGCCGTGCCACGGCCGCCCGCATCGTCGCCGAGGCCGAGGCCAAGCAGCGCCAGCAGGTCGCGAAGCTCGAGGAGGAGCGCGCGACGGTCGAGCACCGCATCGACGAGCTCCGCACCTTCGAGCGCGAGTACCGCCAGAAGCTGAAGAGCTACATCGAGGGCCAGCTCCGCGACCTCGACACCCAGCCGGCGTCGACGGAGTCCTCGCTGTCGGGCTTTGGGGCGTAGTCCCGCCGCAGCGGACGTCAGGCCGAGGGTGCTCGTCACCCTCGGCCTCGTCGCGCTCGCGGTCTTCGCGATCGATCAGACCGCGAAGTTCCTGGTCACGACGAACCTGACCCTGGGCGAGGACGTCCACGTCCTCGGCGACGTCCTGATCCTGCACTACGTGAAGAACCCGGGCGCCGCCTTCTCCCTCGCGAGCGGGTCGACCTGGATCTTCTCGATCATCGCGGCGTGCGTCGTCGTCGCCGTGATCTGGTTCTCGCGCCGGATCCGCTCCACCGCGTGGGGCGTCTTCTTCGGCCTGCTGCTCGGCGGCACCCTCGGCAACCTCTTCGACCGGCTGTTCCGAGAGCCCTCCTTCGGGCTCGGACACGTCGTCGACTTCCTCTTCACGCCGTGGCTGCTCCCGGCGATCTACAACGTCGCCGACATCGCGATCTGCACGGCGATGGCGCTGTTCGTCCTCCTGAGCGTGCGGGGCGTCGGCCTCGACGGCACCCGTGAGCGCGCGGGCCGCGACGAGCAGGACCAGGTCGTGTCCGAGAACGGCGCTCCCGCTGCCCCCGGAGCGGGCGCCCCCGCAGCGGCCTCCTCCGTCGAGGAGGCGGCCCGCGACGCCGACCGCCCCGGCGGACGCTGATGGCGCAGTCCCGAGAGCTGCCGGTCCCGGACGGGCTCGACGGCCTCCGCGTGGACGCGGCCGTCGCGAAGCTGCTCGGCTTCTCGCGCACCTTCGCGGCCGAGGTCGCCGAGGCGGGCGGAGTGAGCGCCGACGGACGGGTCCTCGACAAGAGCGACCGCGTGCACGCCGGCACCTGGCTGAGCGTCGAGTGGAGCCCGCGCGAGGAGCCGCGGATCGTGCCGATGGCGGTCCCCGGCCTCGGCATCGTGCACGACGACGACGACATCGTGGTGATCGACAAGCCCGTCGGAGTGGCCGCGCACCCCGCCGTGGGCTGGGAGGGACCGACGGTGCTCGGCGCCCTCGCCGCCGCGGGCTTCACCGTGTCGACCTCCGGTGCGGCCGAGCGCGCGGGCATCGTGCACCGGCTCGACGCCGGCACGAGCGGCCTCATGGTCGTCGCGAAGTCCGAGCGCGCCTACACGCACCTCAAGCGGGCGTTCCACGACCGCACGGTCGAGAAGGTCTACCACGCGGTCGTGCAGGGCCACCCCGACCCGCTCGCCGGGACGATCGACGCCCCGCTCGGCCGCCACCCGTCCTCGGACTGGAAGTTCGCGGTCCGCGCCGACGGCAAGCCCTCGGTGACCCACTACGAGACGATCGAGGCCTTCCCGTTCGCCTCCCTCCTCGAGATCCACCTCGAGACCGGCCGCACCCACCAGATCCGCGTGCACATGGCCGCCCAGCGCCACCCGTGCGTCGGCGACGCCATGTACGGCGCCGATCCGACCCTCTCGAAGCGGCTCGGCCTCACCCGCCAGTGGCTCGACGCGGTCCGGCTCGGCTTCACCCACCCGGGCTCGGGGGAGTGGGTGCAGTTCGAGGCGTCCTACCCCGACGACCTGGTGCACGCCCTCGAGGTGCTGCGCGGGGAGTGATCCGCGCTCTCCCGGCCGGACCCGCGTCCGGCGCGGTTAGACTTCTTCCCGCCGTGTCCACGGGCCCTCCCGGGTCGCCGGCCATCCCTCCCCTGCCCGCAGTCCGCCGGAGGCGCATCCTTGCCGAGTAACGATTCCTTCGTCCACCTCCACGTGCACAGCGAGTACTCGATGCTCGACGGTGCAGCGCGGGTGAAGCCGCTGATCGACGCGGCGGTCGAGGAGGGCATGCCGGCCATCGCCGTGACCGACCACGGGAACGTGTTCGGCGCCTTCGACTTCTGGCGCACCGCGACGGCGGCGGGGATCAAGCCGATCATCGGCACCGAGGCCTACCTCACCCCGGGGACGCACCGCTCCGACAAGACCCGCATCCGCTGGGGCGACGGCGGAGGGGACGACGTGTCCGGCTCCGGCGCGTACACCCACATGACGCTGCTCAGCTCGACCACGACGGGCATGCACAACCTCTTCCGCCTCTCCTCGCGCGCGTCGATCGAGGGCTACTACTTCAAGCCGCGCATGGACCGCGAGATCCTCTCGCAGTACTCCGAGGGCCTGATCGGCACCACGGGCTGCCCGAGCGGCGAGGTCCAGACGCGCCTGCGCCTCGGCCAGTACAAGGAGGCCCGCCAGGCGGCCGCCGACTACCGCGACATCTTCGGCAAGGAGAACTTCTTCGCCGAGATCATGGATCACGGCCTCGACATCGAGCGGCGGGTGATCGGCGACGTCATCCGGCTCGCGAAGGACCTCGACCTCCCGTTGGTCGCCACCAACGACCTGCACTACACGCACGCGCACGACGCGACCTCGCACGCGGCGCTGCTCTGCGTGCAGTCCGGAACCACCCTCGACGACCCCAAGCGCTTCAAGTTCGACGCGGACGAGTTCTACCTCAAGTCGCCGCGCGAGATGCGCCAGGTCTTCCGCGACCACCCCGAGGCCTGCGACAACACGCTCCTCATCGCGGAGCGCTGCGACGTCCAGTTCGACACCTCGGCGAACTACATGCCCCGCTTCCCGGTGCCGGAGGGCGAGACGGAGGACACCTGGTTCGTGAAGGAGGTCGAGGCCGGACTGCGCGAGCGCTACCCGGACGGCATCTCCCAGGAGGTGCGCGACCGGGCGGACTACGAGACCCGCGTCATCCTGCAGATGGGCTTCCCCGGCTACTTCCTCGTCGTCGCCGACTTCATCAACTGGTCCAAGCGCAACGGGATCCGCGTCGGTCCCGGCCGCGGCTCCGGTGCCGGCTCGATGGCGGCCTACGCGATGAAGATCACCGACCTCGATCCGCTGCGCCACGGCCTGATCTTCGAGCGCTTCCTCAACCCCGACCGCGTCTCCATGCCCGACTTCGACGTCGACTTCGACGACCGTCGCCGCGGCGAGGTCATCCGCTACGTCACCGAGAAATACGGCGACGAGCGCGTCGCGCAGATCGTCACCTACGGCACCATCAAGGCGAAGCAGGCTCTCAAGGACGCCTCGCGCGTCCTCGGCTTCCCGTTCGGGATGGGCGAGAAGCTGACGAAGGCCATGCCGCCCGCGATCATGGGCAAGGACATCCCGCTCAGCGGCATCAACGACCCCGCCCACGCGCGCTACAAGGAAGCGCTCGACGTGCGCAACGTCATCGCCGAGGACCCGCAGGCCAAGCTGGTCTTCGACACCGCGCTCGGACTCGAGAACCTCAAGCGCCAGTGGGGCGTGCACGCGGCCGGCGTCATCATGTCCAGCGATCCGCTGCTCGACATCATCCCGATCATGAAGCGGGAGCAGGACGGCCAGATCGTCACGCAGTTCGACTACCCCGCGTGCGAGTCGCTCGGGCTGATCAAGATGGACTTCCTGGGGCTGCGGAACCTCACGATCATCGACGACGCCCTCGACAACATCCGCGCCAACCGCGGACAGGACCTCGTGCTCGAGGACCTCGAGCTCGACGACCAGGCCGCCTACGACCTCCTCGCGCGTGGCGACACGCTCGGCGTCTTCCAGCTCGACGGCGGCCCGATGCGCGGGCTTCTCCGGCTGATGAAGCCCGACAACTTCGAGGACATCTCCGCAGTCCTCGCGCTCTACCGGCCGGGCCCGATGGGCGCCGACTCCCACACCAACTACGCGCTGCGGAAGAACGGCGTGCAGGAGATCACCCCGATCCATCCGGAGCTCGAGGAGCCGCTCTCGGAGGTGCTCGGAGGGACCTACGGCCTGATCGTGTACCAGGAGCAGGTCATGTCGATCGCGCAGAAGCTCGCGGGCTTCACGCTCGCGCAGGCCGACCTGCTGCGGCGCGCGATGGGCAAGAAGAAGAAGTCCGAGCTGGACAAGCAGTTCGAGGGCTTCTCGGGCGGCATGATCGCCAACGGCTACTCGATGGAGGCCGTCAAGACCCTCTGGGACATCCTGCTGCCCTTCTCCGACTACGCCTTCAACAAAGCGCACTCGGCGGCGTACGGCGTCGTCTCCTACTGGACGGCGTACCTCAAGGCGCACTACCCCGCGGAGTACATGGCCGCGCTGCTCACCAGCGTCGGCGACTCCAAGGACAAGATGGCCGCCTACCTCAACGAGTGCCGGCGGATGGGGATCAAGGTGCTCCCGCCGGACGTCAACGAGTCGATCGGCTTCTTCACCGCCGTCGGCACCGACATCCGCTTCGGCCTCGGCGCCGTCCGCAACGTCGGCATGAACGTCGTCGAGGGCATCCGGGCCGCCCGCGAGGAGAAGGGGCGCTTCGAGACGTTCCACGACTTCCTCCGCAAGGTGCCGCTGCAGGTGACCAACAAGCGCACCATCGAGTCGCTCATCAAGGCCGGCGCCTTCGACTCGCTCGGCTCGACCCGCCGCGCCCTGGTCGAGGTGCACGAGGACGCCGTCGAGGCGGCGGTAGGGGAGAAGCGCAACGAGGCGAACGGCCAGGTCGGCTTCGACTTCGACAGCCTCTGGGACGAGCCGCAGGCCGCGATCCAGGTGCCCGAGCGGCCCGAATGGGCCAAGCGCGACAAGCTCGCCTTCGAGCGCGACATGCTCGGGCTCTACGTGTCCGACCATCCGCTCGCCGGACTCGAGACCGAGCTCGCCAAGCACTACAGCACCACGATCGCCGACCTGCTGATCTCGGAGACGATCGCCGACGGCGAGACCGTGGTCGTCGCGGGCCTGGTGACGAGCGTCCAGCACCGCATGGCCAAGGCCTCCGGCAACCAGTACGGGATGATCCAGGTCGAGGACTTCGGCGGCGAGATCACCTGCATGTTCATGGGGAAGGCCTACCAGGAGTTCGCCCCGGCGCTCACGAACGACTCCATCGTCGTCGTCAGAGGCCGCGTCAGCATGCGCGACGACGGGATGAACCTGCACGCGTTCAGCCTGTTCGCCCCCGAGATGAGCCAGGACGGCGACTCGGGACCGCTCACCGTCTCGATGCCCGAGTCGCGCGCGACCACCGACACGGTCTCGCAGCTCAGCGACGTGCTCATCCGCCACTCCGGCCAGACCGAGGTGCGCCTGAAGCTCATCAAGGGCGACACGGCCCGCGTGTTCGAGGTGCCGTTCCCCGTGCGCATCACCCCGGACCTCTTCGGCGAGCTGAAGAGCCTGCTGGGGCCGAACTGTCTGTATTGAATTCCGAGCCGGTCCCTGCCCGGCTCGGCGCGGTCGGCTGGGGAGGGTGGCCGGGTTCTCAAGAGCGTCCTGCGTACGGCTACGACGATCCGCTGACACGCGGATCGCCGGTTCGCGGTGCCTGTGGCGAGCCGGTCCTTGACCGGCTCGGCGCGGTCGGCTGGGGAGGGTGGCCGGGTCGGTGAGAGCGTCGTGCGTCCGGCTACGACGATCCGCTGACACGCGGATCGCCGGTTCGCGGTGTCTGTGGCGAGCCGGTCCCTGCCCGGCTCGGCGCGGTCGGCGGGGGAGGGTGGCCGGGTTCTCAAGAGCGTCGTGCGTACGGCTACGACGATCCGCTCGCACGCGGATCGCCGGTTCGCCTCGGAGGGTCGGGCGAGAGGGTGGCGGATCGGAGGGCGAGCCTGCGGCCGCCGGTGTCCTCCTGGTGGTCGAGTAGCCGCGCGGCGGCGTATCGAGACCGGGCGAGCGCCCGTAGATGCTGGTCGAGTAGCCGCGGAGCGGCGGATCGAGACCGGGCG
>NZ_PSTL01000012.1:0-103775 GCF_002930845.1 Rathayibacter sp. AY1A7
CCCCCGGAACCCGCCGCGCCGCCATCGCGCTCGAACACCGAACTCGCCCGCCCCGTCGCCGACCGGCCCGTCCGACGCCGCAGCCCCACCCGATCTCCCGCCGAGTCCTCCCGGCCGCGGCCGCGTTCTCCGCGATCGCGCTCGCCACCGTCATGGCCCTCCCGGGCACGCTGCTGCCCGCCTCCAGTGCGGCCGCCTCGCAGACCCCGGGAGTCGCCGCCGCGGTCAGCGCGCAAGCCTTCGTCGCCTCCGACCTGCCTGACAGCATCGTCATCCGCGACAACTTCACCGCCGCCGCTGCACCCGCACGCATCGTCGAGGTCACCACCGAGACGACCGACGCCGTGGGCCCCCTCGACGCAACTGACGACAATTCGGAAGCAGCAACCGAGACCGGGTCCACGGCGACCGAGCTCTCCAGCGGCTCCGTGCGCTGGCCCTTCCCCGTCGGCGTGCGCATCTCCGATGACTACGGCCCTCGAGTGGCGCCGTGCAGCGGCTGCTCCACCTTCCACAAAGGCCTGGACATGACCCCCGGCGCCGGCACGCCGATCAGCGCCGTCGCCGACGGCGTGGTCCGCGAGACCGGCGAGACCGACACCGGATTCGGCAACTACGCCGTCATCGACCACGTCGTCGACGGCGAACTCGTCAGCACCCTCTACGCCCACATGGAGTGGGGATCCCTCACCGTCTCCGAAGGGCAACCCGTGAAAGCCGGTCAGCGTCTGGGCGCCGTCGGCTCCACCGGTCAGAGCACCGGACCCCACCTGCACCTCGAGGTGTGGGCGGGCGGCACCGACCCCATCGACCCCTACGCCTGGCTCTCGAACAATGCGGGATAGAACCGCACCGCGACTCACCGAAAGATGCAAGACTGTTCATATGTTCATTCATGCAGCTATTGAGGGTGGTGCTCGTGGGATCTGATCACGCTCACGGGTCCGCCGTGTCCGCCGCCGGCAAGCACCGTCGGCCCCTCGTCATCGCGTTCTGCCTCACCGCGGCGTACATGGTGGTCGAGTTCGTCGTCGGGTTCTCCGTCAACTCGCTCGCTCTCATCTCCGACGCCGCCCACATGGGCACCGACGTCCTCGGGCTCGGGATGGCGCTGGCGGCGATCACGCTCGCCTCCCGCCCCGCGACCTCGCAGCGCACCTACGGCTTCTACCGGCTGGAGGTCCTCGCGGCGTTGGCGAACGGGATCCTGCTGTTCGCGGTCGCCGGGTACGTGATCTTCGAGGCTGTGCAGCGCTTCTCCGAACCGCCCGCGGTTCCGGGAGCGCCGCTGCTGATCACCGCGGTGATCGGGCTGATCATCAACCTGATCAGCTTCCGGCTGCTGATGGCGGGATCGAAGGAGAGCCTGAACCTCAAGGGCGCCTACCTCGAAGTGATGGGCGACCTGCTCGGATCCGTCGGCGTGATCGTCGCCGCGATCATCCTGCTCACCACCGGCTGGCCGTACGCGGACCCGATCATCGGTGTCGGCATCGGACTGTTCATCCTGCCCCGCACCTGGAACCTCACCCGCCAGGCGCTGCGGATCCTGATGGAGTCCGCTCCCGACGACGTCGACATGCCCGCCATTCAGCGCGACGTCCTCGCCGTGCCGGGCGTGGTCGCGCTGCACGATCTGCACGTGTGGACCATCACCTCCGGGATGGACAGCGCGAGCGGGCACATCGTCCTCGAACGCGGCGCCGACTACGAGAAGGTCCTCGCCGGGGTCCTCGTCGTCCTCAAGGACACCCACCACATCGAGCACGTCACGATCCAGTGCGAGCCCGAAGAGTTCTCCGAGACCACGAACCTGATCTAGGCACCGATGAGCACCGACACCCCCGATTCCCCGCCCGCAGCGCCCGCCGCTTCCCTGCCCGTCGACGCGATGCCCTCCACCGTGATGATCGAGGATCTCGCCGACGTCTTCGGGCTCCTCGGCGATCCCGGACGTCTGCGGATCCTCATCACGCTGCTCCCCGGCCCGCGCACTGTTGGCGAGCTCGCGGAGCACAGCGGTCTCAGCCCCTCCGCGACCTCGCACGCGTTGCGGCTGCTGCGCTCGCACCGCGTCGTCGAGGTGCACCGTACCGGCCGGAGCGCGTCGTACGCGATCGCTGATGAGCACGTGCGCGAGTTCCTCGAACGCGGGCTCGAGCACATCGGTCACACCGTCCTCGTGCACACCCTCCCCCGTACCTCCCATACCGAGACCGATGAGCGCTCCGGCACGGACTGCTCCCGCGAACCCTGACCCGAGCATCCCCTGCTCCACCGTTTCTGCCGACCTCCGGCCTGACAGAAAGCACTCCATGAAAACCAGCACCAAGGTCAACCTCATCGCGATCGGCGCCGTCGTCCTGATCGTCGCGGTCATCGCGGCGATCACGACGTTCCGCCCGTTCTCGCCCTCTCGCGAGGAGGTCGCCGCGTCGACCGCGGTGCTGGAGGAGAACACCCACCGCCTCGACGTCGCCGAGAACGGGGAGGTGACGTTGGTGGAGTTCCTCGACTTCGAATGCGAGGTCTGCGGGCAGGTGTATCCGACCATCGAGGAACTGCGGGAGGAGTACGCCGGCCGGGTCACGTTCGCGACCCGTTACTTCCCGATCCCCTCGCACCGCAATTCGAAGAACGCCGCGATCGCGGTCGAGGCCGCCGCGCAGCAGGACCGGTTCGAGGACATGTACGACCGGATGTTCCAGACGCAGGCCAGCTGGGGCGAGAGCCAGGACTCCAAGGCCGACGTGTTCCGCGGCTTCGCCGAGGAGCTCGGGCTGGACATGGCCCAGTTCGACGCCGACGTCGCCGACCCGGCCACCGCCGAGCGCGTCGATTTCGACTTCCAGGCCGGCCAGGACCTCGGCGTGCAGGGCACCCCCACCATCTTCGTCAACGACGAGGCGATCGACCTTCAACGACTCGACGACATCAAGGCAGCCCTCGACGCCGCGCTCGCCTCGTGAACCGTCTCCCGCGACGCACCCTGCTCACCCTGCCGATGGTCGCGGCCGTCGCGTTGGCCACGACCGGCTGCGCCCAGGATCAGCTGTCGGAGCAGTACCGGACCGGGTCGAACAAGAACTACGTCGCCGGCGACGGGACCGTCGTCGAGTGGCCTGCCGAGACCCGAGGCGAGCCGGTGGAGTTCACCGGGCTCAGCGAGACGGGCGAGACGATCACGGCCGAGGACTACCGCGGCACGGTCCTGGTCGTGAACTTCTGGTACGCCGCCTGCGCCCCCTGCCGCGCGGAAGCACCCGACCTGCAAGCCCTGTACGAGCAGTACACCGGGCAGGGCGCTGAGTTCCTCGGCGTCAACGTGCGCGACCAGGCCGACACCGCAGCCGCCTTCGCCCAGACGTACGGCATCACCTACCCCTCGATCGTCGACGTCGACGCGGCCGCGCAGCTCGCCTTCTCCGGGAAGTTCGCTGCGAACGCCGTCCCCACCACCATCGTCCTCGACGCGGAAGGGCGCCCCGCGTCCCGCATCCTCGGACGAGTCACCGCCCGCTCCATCCTCGACACCCTCATCGCGGATGCCATCGCGGAGGCGCCGTGAATTGGAGCGAGACCGTCTTCGCCGGCCAGCTGCTGATCGCCGCGCCCATCGCAATCCTCGCGGGACTGGTGTCCTTCGCGTCTCCGTGCGTGCTCCCCCTCGTCCCCGGCTACCTCGCCTACATCGGCGGGAACCCCGACCTCGCCACCGGAAGCCGCCGCCGGCTGCTGCTCGGGGTGGGACTGTTCATCAGCGGCTTCGCCGTCGTGTTCACCGCCTACGGCGCCGCGTTCGGTGCCCTCGGCACGTGGCTGCTGCAATGGCAGGACGTGATCACGCGGATCCTCGGAGCGTTCGTGATCCTCATGGGCATCGTGTTCATCGGACAGATCCGCTTCCTGCAACGCACCATCAAGCCGCGATGGAAACCCGCGACCGGCCTGCTCGGCGCGCCCCTTCTCGGCGTCGTCTTCGGCCTGGGCTGGACGCCCTGCTTCGGCCCCACCCTCGCCGCGATCTCCGCCCTCAGTCTCGACGGCGCCTCCGCCGGCCGCGGCGCCCTTCTCGGGCTGCTCTACTGCCTCGGCTTAGGGATCCCGTTCCTGCTCATCGCCCTCGGCTTCTCCTGGGCGAGCACCGCAACAGCGTTCCTCAAACGCCACATCCGCACCATCAACCTCCTCGGCGGAGCGCTGCTCATCCTCATCGGCACCGCCATGCTCACAGGCCTGTGGACCGAGGGGATCTACCGCCTCCAAAACCTCATCAACGGCTTCGTCACCCCCATCTGACCCCGCACATGACGCACACACCCCGGATCACCCCGAACGACGAGACGAGCCACCCCGCAGTGCCCAGCACACACCCGACCCTCGACGAAGCGCCGCAGCGCCCCTCACGGACGACCCGCGTCGCGCTGATCCTCGGCGCGCCCCTCGCGGCCGGCGCCGCACTGCTCGCCCTCGCCGCGACCGGCGCCCTGGACCCCGACCGGCTCCTCATCGACCCCGGCGTCGTCGCCACCCGCGGCCTGCCCCTCGCCCGCGTCCTACACGACCTCGCCGCAACGCTCACCGTGGGACTGCTCCTCGTCGCCCTTCTCCTGCCCCGCTCGAACCGTCCCGGGGACGCGGTCCGGGAGACCGCGATCCGGTGGGCGTCCTGGGCGGCCGCCGCCTGGGTCCTCTCCGCCGCCGCGGTCCTCGTCTTCACCGTCGCCAACGCGATCGGAGCCCCCGTCAGCTCCCCCACGTTCCCCGCGCAGCTGTGGTTCTACATCACCCAGCTCGAGCTCGGGCAGGTCCTGCTGCTCTCCCTCGCCGCCGCCGCGGCCGTGCACGTGATCACCCTGCTCACCCCCGACCGGGCGTGGAGCGGTGCTGCGTTCGCGCTCGCCCTGTTCGCTCTGCTCCCGCTCGCGTTGACCGGTCACGCGGCCGGCGCCGACGAGCACGTCAACGCCGTGAACAGCCTCGCCGTGCACCTCGTCGGGGTGACTCTGTGGGCTGGAGGCCTGCTCGGCGTCGTCCTCCTCGCCCGACGCCTCGGCGCGGCCCTGCCCGACGTCGCCGAACGGTACTCGCGGGTCGCCGGATTCGCGTTCGCCGCCGTCGCCCTCTCCGGGATCATCAACGCCTCCCTCCGCCTCTCCGACCCCACCGATCTCGCCACCCCCTACGGGACCCTGCTGATCATCAAGACCACCGCCCTGCTGGCACTCGGCGCTATCGGCGCGTGGCACCGCGCCCGCGTGCTGCCCGGCCTGCGAGTCGAGGGACGTCGTCGCCGGGCGTTCCTGCGCCTCGCCACAGTGGAGCTGGTGATCATGGCCGCCACAATCGGTGTGTCCGTCGCGCTGTCTCTCTCCGAGACCCCGATCGGTGACGCGACGGTGAACGATCCCCGCCGCAACCTCCTCGGCTACCCCTACCCCGACCCGGTCACCGTCGCCCGCCTGTTCACCTCCTGGCACCTGGACTGGATCGGCCTCGCCGCCGCCGTGTCCGTGGCCTTCTGGTACCTGCGCACTCTCACGCGGCTGCGCCGCATCGGCCGCACTTGGCCTCTCCGGCGCACGATCGCCTGGTGCGCAGGCGTGCTGGTTCTGCTCTGGTCGACGAACGGTGGACCCGGCGTCTACGCCCAAGTGCACCTCAGCACCCTCCTCGGACAGCACCTGCTTCTCGCCGCCGTCGTCCCCGCGCTGCTCGTCGCCGGGAGACCGGTCGATCTTCATCGCGCGAACCGCGCTGCACACCTGCCGCCGTTCGCCCTCCCTCGTGCGTCACGCCGGTCCGGCGTTCTCGTGCAGGTGCTGCGGCGTCCCAGCGTCGCCGTGGTCCTTTTCTTCGCGAACCTCGCTGCGTACTACGGCACCGACTGGCTGCAATGGTCGCTGTTCTTCTACCAGGGGCGCGCCGCGATCATCGCCACCAGCATCACCACCGGACTGCTGCTCGCCACCGCCCTCTCCTGTCGCCCCGAACGCACCAGCGACGCCATCGAGCAGCTGCTCACCCTGCTCGCCACCGTGGCCGGATTCCTCCTCCTCGGCTGGACGCTGCGCGACACCGGCGGCATCCTCGCGCCGTCGTGGTGGATCGCGATGCTCTACCCCGACGACGCCGTCCTCTTCGATCAGGGCCGCGCGGGCGCAGTCGCCCTCATCGCCGCCACCGTCACCGCCCTAACCACCAGCGCACTCCTCAACCTCGCTCGACGACCCCGACGCACGACGGAGGCCTCCGCATGACCCGCCACCACCACACCCCGCTCCGCAGGGTCCACCGCTTCGCGGTCTCCGCGGTCGCTTTCAGCGTCCTGCTGGCCGTCCTCGCTCCCGCTCCGGCGATGGCGGCGGAGTATCCGAGTTGGGAGGACGTCGAAGCGGCCCGCTCCAGCGAGACCAGTAAGCAGGCGCAGATCGGGGAGATCACCGCGCTGCTCACCGAGCTTCGCGACAACGCCGACACCGCGCGCAGCACTCAGGACGCGCGCGTCGCCGACTACGAGAAGGCGCAGGCGACTCTCGACGAAGCCACCTATCGAGCCGACGAGCTCCAGACCGCCGCGGATGAGGCGAAAGCCCTTGCGGAGCAGTCCCGGAAGCAGGCCGGTCAGCTCGCGTCCACCCTCTCCCGCGCCGGCGGCACGAACCTCACTCTCGCGCTGCTGACCAGCGCCGACAGCGGCAGCCTGCTCGATCAGCTCGCATCGATGACCAAGCTGACAGAGAAGACCGACGCGATCTACACGACCGCCCGTACCGACTCCAACACCGCCACCGCCCTCACCGCTCAGGCAGAGATCGCCCGCGACGCTCTCGCGGATCTCGCGGCCGCCGCGGACGCCGCTCTCGCCGACGCGATCGCCGCGCGCGAGGCCGCCGACACCCGAGTGCAGGAACAGCAGGACTACGAGAGCACCCTCCGCAGCCAACTCGCCGTCCTCACCGAGAACCGCGCCGCGACCGAAGCCGACTACCAGACAGGCGAGGACGCGCGCCGCGCCGCGGAAGCAGCCCGAGCAGCCGCGGAAGCCGCCCGCATCGCTGCCCAGGCCGAAGCCGCCCGAATCGCCGAAGCTGCCCGCGCCGCTGCGCCAGCCAGCAGCACTCCAGCCGGAGGCACCACACCCGCAGGCGGCGGGGCGCCGGTCGCCGGCCCCTCCTCCCAAGGATGGGTGAAGCCCGTCTCCGGCCGCATCAGCAGCCCCTTCGGACCCCGCCCGCAGCAGCCCGTCGCCGGAGTGAACCCTTTCCACTACGCGACCGACATCGTCGCCAGCTGCGGGACCCCCGTCGCCGCCGCCTCCAGCGGCACCGTCTCCTACTCGGGCGCGTTCGGCAGCTACGGCAACTGGGTCCTTCTCGATCACGGCAACGGGATCCAGACCGGCTACGCCCACAACTCCACCCTCCTCGTCGACGCGGGACAGACCGTCACCGCAGGCCAGATCATCGCCCTCGTCGGCACCACCGGAGCGTCCACCGGCTGCCACTCCCACTACGAAACCCGCACCGGCGGCGCACGCGTCGATCCCGAACCGTTCATGCGAGCCCGCGGCGTCA
The DNA here is from genome assembly GCF_002930845.1 of Rathayibacter sp. AY1A7. NCBI lineage: Bacteria > Bacillati > Actinomycetota > Actinomycetes > Micrococcales > Microbacteriaceae > Rathayibacter > Rathayibacter sp. AY1A7. The sequence continues at coordinate 7,578 of NZ_PSTL01000012.1, forward strand.
CCCTCGGATGATCGACTCCCGCACCAGCGCGGCCCACAGACGTTCACTGATGTCGCCCTTGCCGCGACGTCAGTGATCGCGGCTGCAGTGCCTGGTCCGTATTCGGGTTACCGACCGGACACTGCAGCCGTGTTCCCCTGACCACTCCTCATCTGAAAGAATCTGCGCATGGATGCAGACAGTAGGTGCGGGCGGCACGTCGAGAGCCCGTACGTCGAACTCGCGGTCGAGGTGTTCTCGATGCTGGCCGACGCGACGCGGGTGCGGATCGTGCTCGCCCTCGCCGACGGCGAGCTCGCGGTGAACGACCTGGCCGAGCGGGTCGGGAAGTCGCCCGCGGCGGTGTCGCAGCATCTCGCGAAGCTGCGGCTGGCGCGGGTGGTCTCGACCCGTCAGGAGGGGACGCGGGTGTTCTACCGCCTCATGAACGAGCACGCCCGGCAGCTCGTGGCCGACGCGATCTTCCAGGCCGAGCACCAGCTCGGCGGCACTCCCGCCCACCACCACGGGGAGGCGTCCGATGCGGACCGCACTGCGTAGCCGGGGAGTGCAGGCGGCGCTGCTCTCCGCGGTCCTGTTCGGCGCGGGAACGCCCGCGGCGAAGCTCCTTCTCGACTCCGTCAGCCCCTGGCTGCTCGCGGGACTCCTCTATTGCGGCTCCGGGATCGGGCTGGGCCTCCTGCGCCTGGTCCGCCGCTCCCCGCGCGTGCGCCTCGAGCGCGGCGAGTACGCACCGCTCGGCGGCGCGATCCTCTTCGGCGGGATCCTCGGCCCCGTCCTGCTGCTCGTCGGCCTCGTGAACACGCCCGCCTCGGGAGCGTCGCTGCTGCTGAACGCGGAGGGAGTCGCGACCGCGCTGCTGGCCTGGTTCGTCTTCCGCGAGAACGTCGACCGGCGCATCGCCGTCGGCATGCTCGCCATCGTCGCGGGCGCCGTCGTGCTCACCGTGCCCGCGGGGATCGCGTTCGGCAGCCCCTGGCCGGCGCTGGCGATCCTCGGCGCCTGCCTGTGCTGGGGCATCGACAACAACCTCACCCGGAAGGTCGCCCTCACCGACGCGACCTGGCTCGCCGCGGTCAAGGGCGGCGTCGCCGGTCCAGTCAACCTCGTCCTCGCCTTCGCCCTCGGGGCGCAGCTGCCCGCCCTCGGCAACATCGCGGCCGCGATGACCGTCGGCTTCTTCGCCTACGGGGTGAGCCTCGTGCTCTTCATCGTCGCCCTCCGGCACGTGGGCACCGCCCGGGCGGGCGCCTACTACTCCGTCGCCCCGTTCTTCGGCGCCGTCCTCGCCGTCGTCCTCGGCGAACCGGTGACCGCACCGCTCCTCGTCGCCGCCGCGCTGATGGCCGTCGGGATCGGACTGCACCTCACCGAGCGCCACGAGCACGAGCACACCCACGAGCCGCTCACCCACGACCACTGGCACACCCACGACGACCGGGACGAGCACCACCAGCACGAACACGACGAGCCTGTCCCCGCCGGCACCCGGCACCGGCACGTCCACACTCACGAGGCAATCACCCACACCCACGAGCACTACCCGGACAGCCACCACCGCCACGAGCACTGAGAGGATCGGCCGATCGCCACCTCGCGCCGAGAACGTCCGGCCCCTCGACGAGGCTGTCGCCGCCCGGATCCAGGCCGAACTCCTCACCTAGCCGCGTCAGGCCGCCGCGAGGGCGATGGCGGATCTGCTCCTCGATGGCGACTCGGGACCGTGCCGCCGAAGCGGGGTGACGGGATCGTTCGGCCGGGTCGGGGTGGGGTTGTAGGTCGTCTGGTCGCGGAAGATCGCCCAGATGACGTTGATGCGGCGCCGAGCGAGAGCGATCAGCGTCTACTTGTGCGACTTCCCCTCCTGGCGTTTCCGTTCGTAGAACGAGCGCGAGACCGGGCAGTTCCTTGACGCGATGAACGCCGCCTGGAAGCAGGCGTTCAACAGTCGCCGGTCGTATCGCCGTGGCCGGTGATGGTTGCCGGAGATCTTCCCGGAGTCACGCGGCACCGGGGCGAGACCGGCGAAGCTGGCCAGCCGGTCCGGCGTATCGAACGCGGCGAGGTCAGTACCGGTCGCGGCAAGGAAATCCGCGGCGAGCCTGCGCCCGAACCCAGGAATCGACACCAGAAGATCCGCGGATCTGCTGTCCTGCAAAGCGGCTTCGATCTCCCCGTCGAGCTCGGCGACCTCGTCGCGGATGCGGAGGAGATCACGCGCGGACCGGCTCACCAGCCGAGCCGCTGCCCCCTCCCCCACGACGACCGATGTCTGCTCGCGCGCGGCTTCCACCGCCGTCTTCGCGACCGCCGCGGATTTCCAGCAGCCCTGTCCCTTCAACCACGCCGCCAGCCGGCTCTCCCCCATGCGCCGGATTGCACCGGGGGTCGCGTACCGGGTGAGCAGCACCAGAGGTCCCCTGGTCGTCGCGTAGTTGAATGCCCCCTCGAGCGACGGAAAGTAGTGGACGAGGATGGCGCGCAGGCGATTCACGGCGCGGGTGCGATCGTGCACCAGGTCTTCTCGTCGCGCCGAGAGCAGGCGCAGTTCCGCGGTGACCTCGTCGGCCTGGCGCATCAGCGTCACGTCTCGCCGGGTCCGCGCTTGGTCGGCGATGATGACCGCGTCCTTCGCGTCTGTTTTGGCTTCGCCGCGGTAGGCGCCCGAGGCGTGGTGCACGACGCGGCCTGAGATGTAGAAGAGCGGCTGCGCATGCGAGTGCAGGAGCGTCTGCAGCAGCCCTGTCCCGCCGTGGTTGAGATCCGTTGCCCAGGCGACGTCGGTGCCGCCTGGCGGGGAGGCGACGTCGCCCATCAGGGTCAGGATCGCCGTTTCTCGGTTCTTGAAGCGTTGGGAGAGCAGCTTGGTTCCGTTGCCGTCGATGACGACGCAGTGGTGTTCGGTCTTGCCGGCGTCGATACCGGCCCAGAGTTGGGGCATGCAGGGTCCTTCCGTTGAGGGGTGCGGTGCGCCGTGAACGACCTTGCCGGCATGTCCTTACGGGGCGATCTGGTCGCGTTTCTCAATGAGCGGTCCTGCCGTTGCGGGGTCCCGGGCGGCTAATCATGGCGTGCCATCAGGCGGCTGAAGGCGGTCAGCCATACCCGGGACCCCTGGCGCGTTCCGGAGCCTACAACTGCCCCGGATCCACGGAAATAACGGTAAGGAAGGCGGTTCTCCGCCTTAGCAACCGAAGGGCGCAGTGCAACCCGGAGGGCGGCGGTGGAGGGAGTTTCGGCGCGAAATAAGGGAGCGCAGCGACCGCGTGCCGAAGTTTCGGAGGAGCCGGTGGCGCAGCCACTTGAACGGAGCCCGTAGGTAGCGACGACCGCAGCGAAGCGGAGGGAGCCGCCGAAGGCTTCACGGCAAAGAAGCGTGAGCCCAACGGGCGAACATCAGCGGCCGGCACCGCCGGCCGAACCTCTGGGCGGCGCTCCGTCGCCGCTGCGCGAGTGCAGCTCGCGCCCCCGGAACGGGGATGCCGGGGAGTGTGAGGGGATCGCCCCTCGCGGGCCGGCTGGAAGGCCGGCCCTCCCCCACCTGCGACCCCTGCATGTGAGACCGAGATCCGACTGCTGGACGCGGCGGATCTGGGGCACACCGAGATCTGATCGTCGCTGAAGGCCGGGGTCCCGCTCCCGGCCTTCGTCATTTCTGGTCCCCACCCGGAAAGGGGCCGCCGCGGAGGGACATCTGCCCGTTCCTGCACGGATGTTCACGGTAACGTCAGCCGACTCCTCAGCGGCGAGGAGGTCGGCGGGAGCTCGTGCCCCCGCCTGCTGCCGCTCGGGGCACTCAGCGAGGACCGACCCAGAGGACGACCATGCGACGACGACACGCCCTGCTCCCTGGAGCGCTCACCGGACTGCTGCTGGCCTCCGGGCTCGTCGCCGGAGGGCCCGCCGCGGCTCCAGCGGCGGCCGCTCCGGTGGCCCCCGCTCCCGCCGCTCCCGCTCCCGCTCCGGACCGCCCCGTCGCGGCTCCGGACGCCGAGCCCACCGTGATCGAGCCGGAGGCGGACGCGACGACGCAGCAGGCCGCCCTCGCCCTCGACGCCGACTTCGTCGACGTCGAGATCCCGGCGCGCGCCCAGGTGCAGACGCACCGCGTGACGATCGCGCTCGTCGCTCCGCAGGGCACCGTCCCGGGCGGGTACACGACCGCCGACGCCGTCCGCGCCCTCGACCTCGTCGACCGGTTCTACTCCCGCGAGACCAGCGGGGCGATCCGCTTCGAGCTCGACCAGGTCGTCGACTGGCAGGTCGTCGACCAGCCGATCGGCTGCACGAACACGGGCGAACTGCAGGACTGGATCGCGCAGAGGACCGGCTGGCAGCGCGGACCGGGCAAGCACCTGGTCGCCATGGTGCCTGAGGGTGACCCGTGCCCGAACTGGGCCAACGGCGAGCAGTCCGGCGATCCCGATGACGGCGGACGCGCGTTCCAGCCCGGACCGGACGCGTACTTCCTCGCGCACGAGCTCGGCCACAACCTCTCGCTGCCGCACGCCTACAGCGTGAACTGCGCCACGACCCGCGACTACGCCTCCACCCCGCTGCCCGCGGACTGCCGCCGCGAGGAGTACGGCAACCGGACCGACGTGATGGGCGGCGCCTGGTCGTTCCTGCCGCTGTCGTCCCCGTCGCTGGCGCGCCTGGGCACGCTGCCGAACACCCGCCAGCCGGTCTGCGGCGCACCCCGCACCACGACGCTCGACACCCTCGGAGCCGGACCCGCCGGCCGGCGTGCGCTCACCTGGAACGACCCGCAGGACACGGGCATCCGCTACTGGGCGCAGTACAACGACCGCGCCGACACGATGTCCGACGGCGGCGCGTACACGAGTCCCTTCCAGGTGCGCCGCGACGTCTCGGGCGTGCAGATCCTGCGCTCGAACCCGGGCCAGCCGTACGCCGGCGACCTGCTCGAGCGTCCGGGCGACGCGAGCGAGGCGAACGAGTTCGTGCTCGCCGGAGAGAGCGCAGTGCTCAACTCCGGCATGTCCGTGCGGGTCGACCGGATCGACGAGCTCACCCGGACCGCGACGGTCACCGTGACCGTGCCGTGCACCGACTACGTCGGCGACATCGCTCCGCTCGCCTCGTCGACGAGCGCTTCGTACACCTCGCCGTGGACCTCGGTCGGAGCGGTCGCCGACGGCGCCGCCTCGACGATCTGGGGCTCCTGGCCCCGGGTCGGAGAGCAGCACGTCGAGCTGCGCTGGCCGAGCGCCGTGACCGTCGACAGCGCCTCGGTGCTGTTCGCGAGCGACGCGGCCGACGCCGACGGACGCGGGCTGATCCCCGCGCGGTCGTGGCGGGTCGAGCACCTGGTCGGCGACGTCTGGACTCCCGTGAGCGGAGCGGCTCCCGGCCGCGAGCGCGACGTGCTGAACCGCGCGACGTTCGCTCCGGTGACCACGACGGCGCTGCGGCTCGTGTTCACGGCGTGGGGAGCCGGCGAGTACGGCGGGTCCACGGGCGTGGCCGAGATCGAGGTGAACGGCATCGCCCTCGCGGCCTCGGCGGAGGCGCGCGGGACGCTGCAGAGCGTGCCGACCGCGACGACGCGCGACCTCGCGCAGTCCGTGCTGGTGCGCGACTCCTCCGGTCGCGCCCTCGCGGGCCGCTCGGTGGGCTTCGCGATCACCGGGCCGGCGGCCTTCGGGAGCGGAGCGACGACCGCCGCGGTGCTGTCGGGCGCCGACGGCGTCGCCGCGCTCCCCCGGATCCGCACCGGCTCCACCGCCGGCACCGTCTCGATCACCGCGCGCGTCGACGGCGTGACGACGGCGCTGGCCGGAGCGAGCGTTGCGCCCGGCGCCTCCGTCACCGCGAAGGCGACCTCGCGGCTGATCCTCGGGAAGGTCGTCGTCACGGTGACGGCGACGAACACCGGCCGCGCGGCCGCCGATCTGACCGTCGTGACGCCCTACGGCACGGCGTCCTCGGCCGCGGTCGCCCCGGGCGCCACGGTGACCAAGGTGTTCCGCACGGGCAAGAGCTCGATCGCCGCCGGCACCGGCACGGTCACGGCCGTCTCGGGCGCCTCGCGCGCGAGCGTCTCGGTGGTCATCCCGCGCGCGTGACCGGGACGGGGGCTGCCCGCCCGCCAGGACGACTCCGTCCGGGCGGGCGGCTGCTGTTGGCGTCGAGGTGACGCGCCCGGCGACGTGCCGCGGCGGAGTGATCGGGGGACACGATGAGGCGGACGACCGCAGGGATCGCACTGGCAGGAGCACTGCTGCTCGCCCTGACGGGATGCGCGGGCGGAGGCGGGACGGTGGGCGAGGTCCGACTTGTAAGCATGACAACAAGTCAGCGCGGCCCGCTCGTCAGAACAGAGGAGGGAGCTGCCCTGAGGTGAGGATCAGCCGCAGCCCGACCGCGAGAAGAGCGCCCGTCGCGATGACGACTCCGACGATGAGCCGCCGCTCAGCGGCGCTGTCCGCCGCGGCGATCCGGTTCGCTCGGATCGCCTCCTCCTGCTCGATCAGGCGGCGGCTCGTCTTCCGACTCAGCCCCGTCAGCCGCTCGCCGTGCAGGCGCACACGGTCGGCCTCCTGCTGGAGTCGGCCGCTGGACAGGCGCGAGAGCTGATGAGCCGCGCGCGCGGCCCCGGGCCGCTCATCGACACGGCTGCGCTCGATCACGTAGTCACCGCCGGGATGAGGAACGCGATCAGCGCGGCGGCGTGGTCGGTGCCGTCCTCCCGGACGGGAACCCTCCGAGCACCCACACTCCGGGGAGGGTGAGCGTGTTGCGGACGCCCGCGAGCAGCCGTTCGGTGCTGTAGCTCTCGTGCTCCTCGTAGTAGTTGCGCTCGAACGCGACGATGAGGCCGATCTGCTCGGGCGTCGTGCATCCGGTGTCGGCGTCGATGACCGGTGCGGTGCGGGCGGGGTCCGGGGTGAGGAACGCGATCAGTGCGGCGGCGAGGGCGGAGCCGTCGTCCTCGACGGGCTCGGCGCCCGGCAGGGCGTGGTCGTTTCGGACGGCGGCGAGCATCACGTCGTCGCTGTCGTCGGCGTTCTGGTCCCAGTGAGCGCGCTGGTCGGTGATGATGAGGGCGACCTGATCGGGGGTCGCGAGGCCGGTGTCGGTGTCGGTGCGGTACATGGTCTGTTCCTCTCAGCGGGTTGCGGCCAGCGCGGTGTTGATGTCGACGGTGATCCCGCGCTCCGCGAGGCGGTCGAGGGTGGCGGGCTCCTTCGCGATCTGCTGCCAGCCCTCGGGCGAGATGACGACCGCGGGATCCCCGTCCGCGTCGTTGAAGACGACACAGGTGCGCGAGTCGAGAACGGCCCCGGTGCGCGGGCAGAGGATGTTCTTGCTGACGAGGTAGGTGACCATCTGGTCACGGAGGATCGCTTCGAGGGTGTCCATGTGTGTTGCTCCTGCTCCTGGCTGATCGTTTTTCTTTGCCTCTCCGGCGGGGAAAACCGTGTGAGTGGAGCCGGCGGAGTGACACCGATCACGGGCGAAATAAGCCCGTAGGGCGCGTCCGGGATCGGTGGCACGCAGCCGGTGGAGCGAAATAGGTTGGAACCGCGGAGCGGTGAAGAAAACGGATGGAACGGGCCGCATCGCGGCCTCCCATTGGCGGTGCTCCGTCGCCGCTGCGCGAGTGCAGCTCGCGCCCCGGAACGGGACACCGGGGAGCGTGAGGGGGTCGCCCCTCACGGGCCGGCGCCGCCGGCCCCCACGCTCGAGCGGGTCGTGTCAGCGTCGGATGCGACGATGGAGGCATGTGGGAACTGGCACACCGGACGCGCGCGGAATTGGCATCAACGGTGGTGCGCAGCAACGCGGCGACAAGCGCCGCGGCGATCCCGGAAGTGCGCGCAGCGATCCCGGAGGATCACGTCATCCTCTACGCGGTCCGGATCGCGAACGGCTCGGAGTAGAACCCACCGGGATTCGCTCGGAACCACTAGCGTTGCGATCAGTTCCGGAAAGCGATGGTCTCGTGATGGCAAACGTGTTGAAGTTCGTCGGAAAGGCATTCGTGATCGTCTTCCGCCTTCTGGGCGCGGCGGTGTCCGCGGGACTCGCCGCTCTGGGCGTGGGCAGCTTCCAGCAGCCCAACCCCGGACCGCCTCCGTCCTCTACGGAGAACCGCGACTATCGGCCGTAGAACGGCGAACTCTGCGGCGGATGGCGGAGTATCTCGGAGGGCCGAGTCCTACTCAGCCGCGGAGGCGGCGCTGCGGCGGGGTGCGCGCTGGGTGGTCGTGGTGACGACGGCGGTCGCGCGGGTGAGGTTGGGGCCGATGGCGTCGGCTTCGAGGACGCGGCCGGTGCGGCGGTTCTCGCCTTCGCCCCAGGCGACGGTGCGCTCGTAGCCGACGACGATCACGGCGTCTCCCTTGTGGAGGGAGGCGAGCACGTGCTCGCCGAGTTCGAACTTCGCTTCCACGTAGTGCGTGGTCGGGGCGTCGTGCGGGGTCCACTCCCCCGCGCGGTATTCGCCGGTGTTCTCGATGACGCGCAGCTTCACGATCTGCACGCGGCCCGCCTGCACGGCCTCGGGGTCGGCGGCGAGGTTGCCGGTGATGGTCCTGGTGCTCATCTGTCGTCTCCGTAAGTTTGGTGGCGGCCCGAGGGGGCCGGATGTGGCTTATCTGTCGTCGCCGATCGTGTGGCTCAGCAGGAGTGGCCGTCCGGTCCTCTGGGGTGCCCCTGGCCGCTAATTGAGATGTGCGTTTCGGTCGCTGTTTACGGAGATGACGGTTGGGTGCTCCTCGGGCTTACACGAGGCAGATCACGACTGAGGAGGACGGGTTGAACGATCGACAAGCTCACATCTGGGTGGGCATCGATGCAGGAAAGGCGCATCACTGGGTGACAGCGATCGACGACCAGGGCGCGATGCTCTGGTCGCGCAAGGTCAGCAACGACGAAAGTGCGATCCTCGACCCGCTCGCCGAAGTGCTTACTCTCGGCGAGAACTTCACCTGGGCAGTCGACATCGTCGGCACCACGTCTGCGCTGCTTCTCGCGCTGCTCGCAAGCCACGGACAGTCCGCGCTGTACGTCCCCGGACGGATCGTCAACCGGATGGCCGGCGCATACCGAGGCGAAGCGAAGACGGACGCCCGCGACGCCTACGTGATCGCCGAGACGGCGCGGCACCGGCACGACCTGGCCCCAATCAGGCTGCCGGTCGAGATCATTGCCGACCTCAAGCTCCTGATCGCACATCGCGGCGATCTCGTCGCTGATCGCGTCCGCATGCTCAACCGGCTCCGCGACGTCCTGACCGGCATCTTCCCCCGCCTCGACCGCGCGTTCGACTACGCCAAACACAAGGGCGCTCTCACCCTCCTCACCGGCTACCAGACGCCCACCGCGCTTCGCCGGATGGGGCAGGTGCGCCTGACGAAGTGGCTGGCTCGCCGCGGCGTGCAAGGCGCTCCGGCGGTCGCGGAGGCTGCTCTCGAGGCCGCGAGCGGACAACAGACGCAAATCGGGAACGAGACGATCGCGGCGCAGATCATCGCCGACATCGCAACGCAGATCCTCGCCCTCGACAAGCGTCTCCGAACGCTGGAGAACCAGATCACCACGATGTTCCACGCGCACCCGCAGGCCGAGATCATCGAATCGATGCCCGGGATGGGTCCGATCCTCGGAGCCGAATTCCTCGCCGCAGCCGGGCCACTCGACAACTACGCCGACGACGGCCACCTCGCCGCAGCGGCCGGGCTGATACCCGTTCCGCGCGACTCCGGACGCCGGACCGGGAACATGCACCGGCCGAAGCGGTACAACCGACATCTGCGCCGCTCGCTCTACCTGTCAGCGCAGACCTCCATCATCCGCGAAGGACCGAACCGCGTCTTCTATCTCAAGAAACGCGGCGAAGGGTACAAGCACACGCAGGCGCTTCTTGCTCTCTCTCGACGACGTGTGAGCGTGCTCTGGGCGCCACTCCGAGACAATCGCACATTCAGCGAAGCACCTCCGATTCGCGCTGCGTAGATCGGCGACGCGCCGCCGGACGACCCGGCTCGCGACCTACCCTCCATTGCCCATCTCCAGACTCGAGCAAGTCGTCAGTGTCGTTCCTTCCGGGATCGCGAACAGAGGCTCGCCCTACGGCGGTTGACGTGAGGCTCATCAGTTCACACGGGCGCCTCGCGAGAGGAGTTCGGCGGCGGCAGCCAAGTGCTGTTCAAGCGCGGCGCGCTCCTGATCGGTCAGGTGCGGTGTGAAGTTGGTGAGTGCTGATCCGAGTGGTTCGTCGGCCCGTTGGAGTATCGCTGCGCGTGTGGTGCTACTGAGCTCGACCTGAACCCTGCGGCGGTCTCGATCGTCGGTCGTGACGGACAGTGCGCCTGCGGCAGCGGCGGCGTGGATGATCCGCGACACGAGGCTCTGCGCCAGCCCGGTTCGGTCCGTGACCTCTCGGATCGATGCCCCCGGGTGCCGCGCGACGTCTTCGAAGACAGCGAGCTGACCTGCGTTGACGCGGTTCGCGCCCACATTCCCGGTCGCCTCAAGTGCGATCTCGCGGAGGGTGCGGGCAAGACGGTGAAGTTCTGACGCGCGCATGTACTCATTCAATCACTAGTGATACTGTCGATCCATCACTTGTGATCGAAATGGAGCGGACCGATGCAGTGGAACTGGGGCGCGGCGAACCAAATTCTGGACGACGTCATCATCGCGGCGGGGATCATCATCCTCATCATCCGCCAGTTCATCTGGCGCTCTACGCAGCTGCATCGGATGTTGCGACTGCCCGTCGTGATCATCGGAGCTGGGCTCGTCTACCTCGCTGTTGAACTATGGGGCGGCTTCCGCTGGGTCGAAGCGGACTGGATCATCATCGGCGAACTCGCCCTAGTCACCGTGACCGGAACGATCATGGGTCTGGTCACTCGGTTCAGGACGACCAACGCGCAGCTCCAATACAAGCTCAGTACCCCTGGGGTCTGGTTGTGGGGTCTCTTCATCATGATCAGGGTCGGATCGTTCTACCTGGCCTCCGCGCTCGGAGCGAACTTGGCAGGAGCCACTGGGTTGATCCTGCTGTCCTTCGGAGCCAACCGGCTTGCCGCCATTCTCGTCGTGCGAAAACGCGCAAGATCGCTCCTCGCCATAGAGCCCGGCGACGTCGTGAGCAACGCATCGTGACACACTCGATGCGACACTGACTCCCGAAGGCCGCCGTCAGCTAACTGAACTGATCGTTATCCCAGGCGCGCCGCCGGACGGTTCCAACGCTCACCGTCGACCGGGTGATCGTGGGCCTCGCGCCACGGAGAAGACAGTCGGGACGCCTTGACGTGCTCATTGAGACTCCTGCTCGTGCGGTTGGTGGGTCCCGTCGGCGTCGACAGGTTCTCGTTCGCGGCCTCGGCCGCGGGGGTGTCGGTGGGGGGTGTCTCGATGCCCCAGGACGCCAGAGCGTCGCGGCGGGTGACCTCGACCGGCGGCTCGGACAGCGCTCTGCGCTGTTCGAGCTCGGCGCGTGTGACGGTGAGGTCCTGGACGCGGCGCTCGTCGCCGTAGGCGAGGCGGTAGAGCCGGTCGGCCTCGTTCTCCAGCCAGTCGACTTCGCCTTGCCGGTCGGCTTGTCCGGCGAGGTACCCGGCCCGGTAGTCGTCACCGGTGATGTCCGGGCCGGTCATGCGGCGTGCTTCTCGATGAGGTCGGGGCGGAACCCCGACCAGTGGTCCTGGTCGCTCGCGACGACCACGGGGGCGGCGGAGTAGCCCAGCTCCTCCGTGACGTACGCGAGCGCTGCGGGGTTGGTGGTGATGTCGACGGTGGTGTACTCGATGCCCTTCTTCTCGAGCACCCGGTAGGTCATGGTGCACTGCACGCATGACGGTTTCGATTAGACAATCAGGCCAAGTTGCTTCTGCTGCATCATCTCGATTCTCCCGACTTGACGTCTGTCACTGCTGAGTCTGACTGATCGTTTTTGTTTGCCTCTCCGGCGGGTAGATCCGTTCGAGCGGAGACGGCGAAGTGCCGCGGATCCCTGGCGGTACAAGGGAGCACGCGACCGCGTCGGGGATCCGCGGCACGCAGCCGGCGAAGCGAATTAGGGTCGGACCGCGGAGAGGTGAACAAGGCCCCTCCAAGCTCGGCCGCGAAGCGGCTCCACCGTGCGGCGCTCCGTCGCCGCCGCGGCAGCGCCCCGAATCGGGATTCACGGGGGTTCCGAGGGGGCTCGCCCCCTCCGAACCCCGAAATGAGCGCCGCCTGGCTCGGAATCACTTCGAGCAGCCGGTCGACTCCTGCGTCTCGGGTGCCAGCACCGCCCGGTTATGATGCATTTGATGCAACTTTGTTGCAGTCAGATCGGGTGGTGTGGTGATGGATCGAACGCTTCGGGCGTTGGCGCCGGTGACGTTGATCGCGCCGGAGCAGCAGACGTTCCAGGAGATGTTGACGGGGTGGGAGCGGCAGATGCGCGCTCGCGGTCTGGACGTGGTTACCGTTTCCAGCCGTCTCGGGTTGATTCGTCGTCTGCGGCTGTTCCTTGATGACTATCCGTGGAACTGGCGTGCGGCAGATGTCGAGGAGTTCACTGCGTCGCTGTTGTCGGGTCCGAAGCCGCTCGCGAAGTCGACGATCCGCAGCTATCACCTGATGATCCGCGGGTTCTCGGCGTTCATCACCGATCCCCGCTACGACTGGCCGGTGGTCTGTGAGAAGCGGTTCGGCACGCACCCGGTGCAGGTCTGTCACGACTGGAACACCCACGCTCACGTTGCCGAGTTCGAGGCGCGGCCCGCGCGGCGCCCGTTCAGCTACGACGAGCTCGAGGTCTTCTTCGCCCACGTGGACGCGGAGATCGACCGGATCACTGAGCAGGGTAAGAAGGGCGCGTTGGGGGCTCTGCGGGATGCGCAGATGTTGAAGACCATCTACGCGTTCGGTCTGCGCCGTAATGAAGCGCGGATGCTGGATGTGACCGATCTGCATCCGAACCCGGAAGCACCCGCGTGGGGCACCTACGGGATGGTGCATGTCCGTCACGGGAAGTCCCGACGCGGCGGCCCTGCCCGCCGTCGCTCAGTGCTCGCGGTTCCGGAGTTCGAGTGGGCTATCCACGGCCTTCGCCAGTGGGTGGAGCAGGCGCGGCCTCTCTATGGCGAGACGGACAGCTCGGCGCTCTGGTTGACGGAACGCCGAGCCCGAGTCTCAGTCCGTCACCTGGACTCTCGGTTCGCGGCGCTGCGCGAGGGCGCGGGACTGGATTCGGCGCTCACCCTGCACAGCCTGCGCCACTCCTACGTCACGCATCTGATCGAGTTCGGGTACCCCGAGCGCTTCGTTCAGGAGCAGGTGGGCCACGCCTACTCGTCGACGACGGCGCTCTACACCTCGGTCAGCAACGACTACAAGAATCGGATCCTGGCGCGCGCGCTGGCGAACGTCTATCAGGAGGAGAGCACGCGATGACCGCGATCGAGATGACATGGAACCTCCGCCAGCTGATGGCTCAGAAGGGTCTGTTCAAGACGACGGATCTGGTGCCTCTGCTGAGCGAGCGGGGAGTCCAGCTCTCCCGCGAGCAGATCTATCGCCTGGTGACCTCCAAGCCGGCACGGCTGAACATGGATGTGTTCGGAGCGCTCTGCGACATCCTCGACTGCAGCCCGGCGGAGCTGGTCACCTTCACCAAGACCGGAACCGTGACACAGGTCGCCGCAACCGCTGCCGGGCGCCGCAAGGGACCCTCGATCGGGGATCTGCGCCCCATTCCGGCGACCATCCGCCGCGCGGACTGACACGCCTCGGTGACGCCCCCACGCAGCGACCAAGTCACCATGTTGGTCGAGTGCCTGCACCAATCCTGCGACGTCTTCACGACCCTGACGGTCGCCGAGGTCAAGGAGTTGGTGGAGCGGTACGTGCCGACGTCGAACAGTCAAACTCGGCTGCGGCATCACGTTCAGGGCCGTCCCGATTTCGCGGTGTCGGGTGACGCTTACATGCCGCGCGTCGCGCAGCGCTTTCTGCACGACCTCACTCGAGATGGGCTGGTGCAGGTCGTGCTTCCGCGGTGCCTGAGTTGCGGCGATGCCCGGCTGCTGACGAAGACGCTCGCCGACGGGAGACGGGTCTGCGGTCGCTGCGAAGGCGCCGCGGGCCGACGCGAGTGCGCTGGCTGTGGCCGACACCGCACGATCATGGCTCGCGCAGCCGAGGGCGGTATCTGCTCGAGCTGCTGGCGTCACCGGCCAGAGGCGCGCAAAATCTGCAGCCGCTGCAACCGACCCGGACTGATCCAGGAACGCACGATCGACGGGCCTGTCTGTGCCCGCTGCGCCGCCGGGACCGTGCTGCCCTGCAGCAGGTGCGGGCAGACCGCGAAGATCACCGGCTACCTCCTCGGCGGAGCCCACTGCCTGCGCTGCTACAACCAGATCCGCCGCGTCCCTCTCCCCTGCCGGACCTGCGGCGAGTCGCGCATCATCGCCTACCTCGACCCCGCGGGCGAGCCCTGCTGCGCCAGCTGCGCCGGAGTCCCTGCTCGATTCAGCTGCCGCGAATGCGGCGGGGAAACGGACCTCATCGGACGCCTCTGCGCGCCCTGCGCTGTCCAGGCGCGCAGCCTGACGTTGATCACGCGCGACGATGGGACCGTCAACGAGGTGTTCCAGCCGCTGCGCGACTACCTCATCGCCTCACACCGCAGCCACACCCTCGCCGCCTGGACCACACGAAGCGCCAGCGCCGCGCTCATCCGTGACCTCGTCAACGACCGCCTCACCCTCAACCACGACAGTCTCGATCGCGCCACACCCAGGCGAGCAGTCGACTACGTCCGAGATCTACTGGTCGCGGTCGGGTTGCTGCCCGGACGTGACGAACGCCTCGTCCGCGCCGAGCGGCGCGTCCACGCGGCGATAGACGCGGCATCCGTTGAGCACCGGCCACTGCTGCGCCGCTATGCCACCTGGGAGATCATCAACGACCTGCGCAGACGCGCCGCGCGATCGCCGTTGAGCGTCTCCGCGGCAAGCCGAGCTCATCAGAAGATCGAGGCCGCCGACCGCTTCCTCCGCCACCTCGCGCACTCCGACACCGACCTCGGATCGGTGCGTCAATCGCAGCTGGAGCAGTTCGTCCTCGATGAGCGCATGGACCAGAGCGCCCTCAGTGCGTTCCTAAGGTGGGCTCACGGCGCCCGCCTCCTCGGCGATGTCGAGTTGGTCATCCGTCAGCCCACCACACCCAGCCCAGGTCAGACCCAGACCGAACTCCTCGCCGCGATCACCACGCTCTGCGAGGACGGAAGAATCCCGCTTCGCGCTCGGGTAGCGGGCCTGCTCGTCGCCCTGTTCGGGCAACGCTTGACTCACCTGGTCACTCTTACCCGCGCCCAGATCGACGTCAGCGAACTCCACAACAGCGTCTCAATCCGGCTCGGAGACGAACCCGTCCGGCTCCCGCCGGTCCTGGCGCAGCTCACGCTCGAACTCCGAGATGCTCCGCGCCCCTGGCTCGAAGATCCCGGACAAGGATGGCTGTTCCCCTCGATGAAAGCCGGACAGCCGGTGCAGCCGTCCACCCTCGGATCCGAGCTGAAACGGCACAGCTTCAGCGCTGCACGACTGCGCAGCGCAGCCCGCTTCAACCTCGCCGGCAAGATCCCGCTCGGCCCCCTCGAGGAACTCACCGGGATCGGAGCCCAATCGCTCAACCGGTGGGCCACCACCGCCCAACGAGACTGGTCGGCCTACATCCCACTCAGAACAGAGCCGCGGTCTCAACCGATGAACGCACCACACGGTGTCGCTGAAGGCAAGGCCGAGCCGGAGGGTCGCGCTCAGGAGCGCAAGAGACCGTAGCGGACCGAACCGAGCCTGCGATCTTGCGCGCTCTGTGGCTCCGAGTCGCGTCTAGTCGAGGAGCTCGGTCCGGATTCGAGCAGCGACGGCCTCGCGGAGGGGGCGGACGCTCTCGGCGCTCCAGTCGGTCGGGTCGGGGAACTTCCACTCCAGGAACCGGCCGGACGGGGTTGCTGGCAGGGTGAGGCCGGGCTTCATCGCGACGACGATGTCCGCGTTCTCGAGGTCCTCGACCGTGACGGCGCGAGGGGTGCGGTCGCTGATGTCGAGGCCGAGCTCTGCGACGGTCGCTGCGATCGCGGGATTCACGATGTCGGCGGGCGAGAGGCCGGCGGAGGTGGCGGTGTAGCGGTCGCTGGCGAGGACTTCGAGCAGGCCTGCGCCGAGTTGGGAGCGGCCGGCGTTGTGCTGGCAGAGGAAGAGGACAGTGGGCTTCTCGGTCATGCGGGGATGCTGCTTCCGGTCGTGGTGCGGGTCCAGGTCTGGGTGGCGATCTGCACGGCGTCCCACGGTGAGCCGAGCGGGGGCGTGTAGGAGAGGTCGAGGTCGGAGACCTGCTCGACGGTGAGCCCGGCGAACAGGGCGGTCGCGTAAGTGTCGACGCGCTTGGCGGTCTCGGTCCCGAGGTGTCCGACGAGCTGCGCGCCGAGCAGACGTCCGTCGCGGGTGTCACCGGTGATGCGGATCGTGATCGGCTGCGCGCCCGGGTAGTAGCGCTTGTGGTCGTCCGCAACCGCGGTCGTCGTCGCCGGAGCGAATCCGGCGGCGAAGGCTTCGTGCTCGCGCAGTCCGGTCCGGGAGGCGACCAGATCGAACACCTTCACGACCTGCGTGCCGACGGAGCCGGCGAACCGGGCGTCGCCGCCGAGGGCGTTCTCGCCGGCCACCCGTCCCTGCTTGTGCGCGGTGGTGCCCAGTGGCAGGTAGGTGCTGCCGAGGAGGCGGTGGTGGGTGGTCACTCCGTCGCCCGCGGCGAAGACGTGCGGGAGGCCGGTGCGCATTGCCTCGTCCACGACGACGGCGCGGCCGGCGCCGAGGGAGGCTCCGGCGCGGGCGAGGAGGTCGGTGTTCGGCTTCACGCCGACGACGAGGAGGACGACGTCGGCGGTGCGGGTGAGGGGTGTGCCGTCGTGGTCGGCGTGCACGGCGAGGCCGGTCGCGGTCTTCTCGATCGAGGCGACAGTCGTGCGGGTGAGGACCTCGACGCCGTGCTGGTCGAGTTCGGTGTGGACGAGGGCGCCGAGTTCGGGGTCGAGGGTGGAGAGCACTTCCGGGCCGCGCTGGAGCTGAGTGACCTGGAGGCCGCGGACGGTGAGGGCTTCGGCCATCTCGAGGCCGACGTAGCCGGCGCCGACGATGATCGCGGTCTGCGGGTCGCGGCTGTCGAGGAACCGCTCGAGCGCGAAGGTGTCGCCCATCGAGTGCAGCACGTGCACTCCGTCCTCCGGCCCCAGCTCGTCCACTCCGGCGATCCCGGCGGAAGAGGCGAGGGCGCCGGTGCCGACGATCAGTTCGTCGTACCCGATGCGGTCGAGCGTCCCGTCGGGGGTGCGGACGGTGAGCTGGTGTCCGGCGACGTCGATGTCGGTCGCGAAGGTGTCCAGGCGCAGGGTCATGCCGGTGGCTTCGAGGTCGGCGTGGGTGCGGTGCGCGAGCGACTGCCACGGCTGCACTTCGCGGGAGAAGTAGTACGGGATCCCGCAGATGGAGAAGTTCGGGTAGGAGTCGGCGACGACGACGGTCACGTCGACGGACGGGTCGAGCTCGCGGGCGCGCAGCGCGGCGGAGATCCCCGCGTCGCTGCCGCCGATGGCGACGAGATGCATCAGATGGGCCTTCCGGATCAGACGTGTGAAGAGGTCGAGGTGGCCGGGACGACGAGGTTCCCGGCGGCCCGGGCGGCGCCCGGGAAGAGGAACACGGCGATGCCGACGCCGACCGCCGCACCGGCGAGCTGCGCGGCGATGAACGGCAGGACGGAGGTGGGGGCGATGCCGGCGAAGGTGTCGGTGAAGACGCGGCCGACGGTCACGGCGGGGTTCGCGAACGAGGTCGAGGACGTGAACCAGTACGCCGCACCGATGTACGCGCCGACCCCGGCCGCCGCGAGCGGGCCGCGGTTCGTGCGGGCGAGGGAGAGGATCACGAGGACCAGGCCCGCGGTGGCGACGACCTCCCCGAGCAGGTGCCCGGCGGTGACCCGCTCGGTCGTCGCGAATCCGGTCGGGACCTCGAACATCGCGTTCGCGAGGACCGCGCCGCCGATGCCGCCGAGCAGCTGCGCGCCGACGAACACCGCCAGCTCCCGCCCCGACAGGCCGGTGCGGTCGCGACGACCGAGGAGCGCGTCGACGGCGGACACGAGCGGGTTGAAGTGCGCACCCGACACCGGGCCGAAGACGAGGATCAGTACCGCCAGTCCCAGCGCGGTCGCGAGGGAGTTCTCCAGCAGTTGCAGACCGACGTCGTCCGGCGAAAGGGTCTGTACGGCGATACCGGAGCCGACGACGATCGCGACGAGCAGGCCCGTGCCGAGGAGCTCGGCCACGGCTCGACGAGCGAGCGGAGGAGGGGAGGTGGTGTCCATGTCGTCGGCCATCTTGACCGCTCCCGATCACTCAGTCAAGATTGAGTCAATGAACACGGAGCGAACCGAATTGGAAGCGCGAGCCGCCCGGCACGCCGCCCTCAGCGACCCCGCACGACTCCGGATCACGGACCTCCTCACCCTCGGGGACCTGGCGCCGCGGGAGCTGCAGGACCGGCTGGGGATGCCCTCGAACCTCGTCGCGCACCACCTCGCCGTCCTCGAGCGTGAGGGCATGATCCTCCGTCGCCGCTCGGAGGCGGACCGGCGCCGCAGCTACGTCCACCTGGTCCCCGGCGCCTTCGACCAGCTCGGACCGTCGACCACCGCCGCCGCGCGGCGGGTGCTGTTCGTGTGCACCGCGAACTCCGCCCGCTCCCAGCTCGCCGCGCAGCTCTGGTCGCAGCGCAGCCCCATCCCCGTCGCCTCCGCCGGCACCCACCCGGCCACCGCGGTGGCCGCCGGCGCGATCGCGACCGCCGAACGTCACGGCCTCCCCCTACCCGAAGGCGCCCCGCAGCAGTTCGCGGACGTCGCCGCGGACACCGACCTCGTGATCACCGTCTGCGATGCCGCGCACGAGGAACTCGGCTCGGAGGCGCTGCACTGGTCGATCCCCGACCCGGTGCCCGCTGGCACAGACGCCGCGTTCGATGCCGCCTACGACGAGCTCGCCGCGCGCGTCGACGCCCTCGCGGCGAGGGTCACGGCCGCCTGATCAGACGCGGGTGAGCATCCCCGCGAGGGAGTCGAGCGCGCCAGGAACGAGGGAGAAGTACGCCCACGTGCCGCGCTTCTCGCGGGCCAGGATCCCGGCGTCCACGAGGACCTTCAAGTGGTGCGACACGGTCGGCTGACTCAGCCCGACCGGCTCCGTGAAGTCGCACACGCACACCTCGCCCGTCGCGCTGGATGCCACGATCGACACCAGGCGAAGCCTCGCCGGATCCGCCATCGCCTTCAACGCCCGCGCCAGCAGCTCCGCGCCCTCCGCGCTCAGCGGCTCGCGCGCGAGCGGCGCGCAGCACGCGGCCGCTGCCGCGGTGAGAGTCAGCTCGGTCGTCGCCATGCCTCCACCCTCCCACACATTGACAGTCATCGATATAGCGGGGCAGACTCGGTCCATCGATGATCGTCGATGTTGAGGAGTGCACCTGATGACCATGCTGCTGACCGTCCCGCCCCGCACCGACGAGCGCCGCCTCACCGGCCTCCCCGTCGCCGTCATCGGCGCGGGCCCCGTGGGTCTCGCGGCTGCCGCGCAGCTGCTCGAGCGCGGCCTCGACGTCGTGGTCTACGAAGCAGGCGAGAGTGCCGGCGCCGCGGTGCAGCAGTGGGGTCACACTCGCCTGTTCTCGCCGTGGGAGTACCTGGTCGACTCCGCTGCCGGGCGCCTGCTCGACGCCGCCGGCTGGGAGGCGCCCGCCTCGAAAAAGCTGCCCACCGGGCACGAGTTCGTCCGCGACTACCTCGCGCCCCTCGCCGCGACCCCGCAGCTCGCCCCGCTTATCCACTACCGCTCCCGTGTGACCGCCGTCTCTCGTGAGGGTATGGATCGCACCCGCTCCACCGGTCGCGCTGCGACCCCGTTCCTGCTGCGCTTGGACACCCCGGAGGGCGTCACCGACGTCACCGCCCGCGCCGTCATTGACACCTCCGGCACCTACTCCACGCCCAACGCGCTTGCCTCCGCGGGCCTGGACCCAATCGGTGTCCTCGATGTCGCGGAGCATCTCAGTCACGCACTGCCGGACGCGCTCGGCGCCGACCGCGCCCGATTCGCCGGAAAGAGCGTCCTCGTCGTCGGCGCCGGCCACTCCGCCGCGAACACCCTGATCAAGCTCGCCCGTCTCGCCCGCGAGGAACCGGAGACGAGGATCACGTGGGCGATTCGCGGCACCAGCCCGCTGCGCGTCTTCGGATCCGGCGATGACGAGCTCGAGGAGCGCGGCAAGCTCGGCGGCACCGTGCACCAGCTCGTCCTCGACGGCGCGATCACTCTTCTGGACCGCTTCGAAATCGACCGCCTCGAGAAGACCTCCTCCGGTGGTGTCACGGTGATGGGGCGGCGCCGGAAGGAGCGCGAGAGTGTGGAAGTCGATGTCGTGGTGCAGGCCACCGGGTTCCGGCCCGACCTCGACATGCTGCGCGAGATCCGCGTCTCCCTGGACGAGATCGTGGAAGCGCCCCGCGCACTCGCCTCGCTCATCGACCCGAACCTGCACTCCTGCGGCACCGTCGACCCCCACGGCGTCGCGGAACTCGCCCACCCGGAGCCGAACTTCTTCATCGCGGGGATGAAGTCGTACGGCAGGGCGCCGACCTTCCTGCTCGTCACCGGCTATGAGCAGGTCCGCTCGATCGCGGACGAACTTGCCGGCGATCACGCCGCCGCCCGGCGCGTGCAGCTGGTGCTCCCCGAAACCGGCGTCTGCTCCACCGACATCGGATCCGCCGGAGGGAGCTGCTGCTCGTGACCGCGATCCGGCCGATGCTCCCCGAGGACTGGGCGGCGGTCGAGGCGATCTACCGTGAGTGGATCGAGACCGGGCACGCCACGTTCGAGGCCGAGTCGCCGACGTGGGAGGCGTTCGATGCGGGGAAGCTCGACGTCGGGCGCCTGGTCGCCGTCGACGGAGAACAGATCCTCGGCTGGGCCGCGTTGTCGGAGGTCTCGGCCCGGCCCATCTACCGGGGCGTGGTCGAGCACTCCGTCTACATCACCGCCACCTCACGCGGCCGCGGCGTCGGATCCAGGCTGCTGGCCGCGCTCATCGCCGCGGCGGACGACGCGGACCTGTGCACGATTCAGTCGAGCATCTTCCCCGAGAACACCGCCAGCCTCGCCCTCCACGACCGCGCGGGATTCCGGCGCGTGGGTACCCGGGAGCGCATCGCGCAGATGACATACGGGCCAGCTGCCGGCCGGTGGCGCGACACGATCCTCATCGAGCGGCGACGTCCGTGACGCCGTGACTCGCCCAGGATCCGCGTGTATCGTGATCGTCACAACGGGCCGGTTCCCGGAACGTTGCCAGCCGAAGACCCCGCCTAGCGGGGTCTTCGTTTTTAAGGCGTCCAGATCCGGTCGTGCGACGTCGACGCGTCGATCAGAGCGCCTAGGCGCGCCATCGTCGCCGCGGACTTTGGGTGCGTCTCCGTCACCGTCTGCTGACGCCGGTGCAGGTAGATCGCGAGGTCGGCCGCTTGCACCCCGGCGGCGTTCCTCGAGGACGCGAACTGGATCGGGGAGGAAATCAGGTCAAGGCGGCTCGTCAGGTAGCCCGGCGTGCCCAGTGACCGGTAGCTCTCGAACTGCCCCCGGTGCTCCTCCTGTGTCGCGATCTCGTCGGCTACGACGATCACCTCCTCGGTATCGAAGGAGAAGACGTCACGGCGGTACTCGTTCACCCGCTCGAGCAGGTGCTGCAGCACGATCTTGTGCGGCTGCTCCGGGTACCGGTACCGAGCGTTCAGACGCTTCACGTCCACGCCACGGAACAGGTAGCGGACCTCAGCCTCCTGCGCGATCCGCAACGCGGCCGCGTAGATGCCGGCCGCCTCACGATGCTTCCCCCGCAGAGGAGCCCACTCGCCGGCGCCGCCCATCAGCTCGTGCCCGTGGAACTCGACATCCGCCGGGACCCCGTGGTCCGCGGCGATCTGCTCCCGGAGAGCGGCGTAGCCGTGCTCGAGCTGCTCCCACTTCTCCTGTGTCGTTACGGCAGCGCCGATGAAGTAGAAGTCCTGGGTGTAGGACTCGTCCACGTACGCGATCAGCATCCGGTCATCATGTCAGCGACCTCCGCCACCACCAGCGGCAGAACAACGCCGATGAGCCGCTTCGAACGGCTCGCAGACGTGAACACGCCGCGGGAGCACTGATGCTCGGGGTGCACGGAGCGCACCCGATCGATCTGTCGTCACTGGTGTTGTCCGCGGGTGCGGAAGATGCACTCGGTCGAGCAGAGCTCGTCCCGGTCGGGGCACGCGGCGAGGTCGTGGTCGGCGCGGTCGAGGCGAGAGCGCAGCTCATCCAGTCGCGCGCGCTTCTCGTCCAGCTGCCGGACTCGTTCCGCGAGGAGCGGGCGGAGCGCATCGCGGACGTCGGTGCAGGAGGTTGTCTCGAGGGTGCGCAGGTGACGGCCGATCTCCTCGAGCGGGAGGCCGAGTTCCTTGCTGGACTCGATGAGGTCCAGGCGTGCGAGCACGTCCGCGTCGTAGTCGCGGTACCCGTTGCCGCTGCGGCCCGGGGTGATGAGCCCGATGGACTCGTAGTACCGCAGCGCCGTCGCGGAGACGCCGCTGCGCTTGCTGACGTCCGAGATCCGCACACGCCGACCCTACGACTCGAACCCCCGCTTGACCTTCAAGCAGCTCGAACGTTTACCGTTGCACCCCGTGCCCTTCCTTCTTCCCGGTGTGCTGTCGTGAGCGCGCTCGTCGCCTGGCTCGAACACCGCCAGATCCCGCTCTACCTCGCCGCGATCGCCGCTGGAGCTGCGCTCGGACTGCTGCTGCCCGCCGCGCACAGCCTGGAGATCGCGATCGAGCCGGTGCTCGCGCTGCTGCTGTTCGCCACGTTCCTTGGCGTCCCGTTCGCTGCGATCGGCCGGTCGCTGCGCGACGGTCGTTTCCTCGCCGCGGTCGGGGTGTTGAACTTCGTCGTTGTGCCCGTCGTCGCCTACGGCCTGTCCCGGTTCGTGGCTGACAGTCCCGCGCTGCTGTTCGGGGTGCTGCTGGTGCTGCTGACTCCGTGCATCGACTACGTGATCGTCTTCGCCGGCCTTGCCGGCGGCGCCTCCGATCGGCTGCTCGCCGCGGCACCGCTGCTGATGCTCGCGCAGATCCTGCTCCTCCCGCTATACCTGCTGCTCTTCCTCGGACCGGAGGGCGTCGCCGTGGTCGAGATTGGTCCGTTTGCGCGCGCGTTCCTGCTACTCATCGTCGTACCGCTCATCGCGGCCGCTCTCGTGCAGGCCCTCGGTCGGCGGCACTGGGCGGGCCGGGTCATCGAGTCCACGATGCTCGGGCTCATGGTGCCGCTGATGATGGGGACCCTGTTCGTGGTCGTCGCCTCCCAGGCCGGCGCCGTCGGCGCGGTCGCCGGACAGCTGCTCGTCCTCGTCCCGATTTACGCCGGCTTCCTCGTCGTCATGGCCGCCGCCGGTCTGGGCGTCGCGCGACTCTTCCGCCTCGAGTACTCCGCGACCCGCGCCCTCGTGTTCAGCGGCGCGACCCGCAACTCCCTCGTCGTCCTGCCGCTCGCGCTCGCGCTGCCCGCATCACTCGCGCTCGCTCCTGTCGTCGTCGTCTCGCAGACCCTCGTGGAGCTCGTCGGCATGGTCGTGTTCGTCCGGCTGATTCCCCGGTTCGTCCGTGACCCGACGGGTACACACGTCAGAGGCGCATGATCAGCAGATGAGATTCGAAGTTCTCCACATCGACGCGTGCCCGAACTCAGCGGAAGCGATCGGGCGCCTCCGCGAAGCTCTCGTCGCCACAGGGCACCCCGATGCGGTGGTCGAGACCCGGCTGCTGCGAACGTCGGAAGACGCCGCGAATGCACCCTTCGCCGGATCACCCACGATCACCCTCGACGGGACCGACCTCTTCCCCACGACCGGGCAGACGAACGACCTCGCCTGCCGCGTCTACGCGACTCCAGTTGGACTCGCGGGGGCGCCGACAACTGCGCAGATCATCGACGCGATCACCTCTCGTGCCCACTGACACTCCTCTGACCTGCTCGTGCTGCGGCCGACCCAAGAACCGCCGCCAGCTCCACCAGCTCAACAACGGAGCCGCCTTCATCTGCCGCCGATGCGGACTATGGATCGCGCTTCGCCTCCGCCGGGACCACTGACGTAGGCGGAAGGTCCGCGAACGATCGTTCGCGGGACACCAAGGTCGCCCGCGTCGTCCAGGTGCCCTTCGACCTGTTCAACCAGTCTCTTCAGCTCGACGCGCTTCCGACCCATTAGAAATGACTTCTGTAGGCTTGCGGCCAGTGGAGCACGATTAGTCGGTAGAGGTTGTGACTATCAGGCCGGACCAGTTGGACACAGGCAACCGCGTCGAGACGCTCTACACGATCAGCGCCGCCGCCCGTCGCGTTCAGCGCCGCCGCGCCACCGTCCGCGCCTGGATTCAACAGGGCCTCCTGCCCTTCGAGATGATCGACGGCGACCACGCGAAGTACATCAAGGAGGCCGACCTCCTCGCCGTCTATCGCCAGACGTTGACAACACGACGCCTGCGCCCGCGTGATGACGCCGGTCGCTTCATATCCCGGATCTAGGTCCGACCGTCCACCCCACCTCGTGTCCCTCCAGCTCGTGATCGATCCGTACCGGGGAGTTCTGGGTGCCTTCTTCCGAACACGGCCAAACCCGCCACGTCGCCGAGCTACGCTTGCCGCTAGTGGCGCAAGACTCAGAACCTCGCATCTGGACAACTGCCGACGACTGGACAATGGTCCCTCGTTCGCCAGACGAGGCCGCGCACGACCTCTACACGCTGAGCGCCGCAGCGAAACGGATCCGGAAGCGCCGCGCGACGATCCGTGCGTGGATTCAGCAGGGCCTTCTCGACTACTACCAGCGCGAAGGCGATCACACGAAGTACGTGAAGCTCAGCGAACTTCAGGCCGCCTACCTGAACCGCCTCACCGCACTCCGAAGCCGACCCCGCGACGACGACGGCCGATTCACGCCCTGGACTTGACCAACTCCATACCGTCCACCCCAAAATCTAAAGTGGGGATCGTGGCATGTGCTGCCGCATTTCATTCCTCTTCGCTCGCCGTTTCGGATCCTTGACTTCTCCCCGTACGCGAAATCTGTGTGCTCGCGCTAGGCCGCGAACTGGCTCACGGCTTGTGCGAGACATGGCCGATACCGCAAACTAGTACCGCTTGTTACAAGTGCGCCCAGACCAGCCGAACGGCTGGTCTTCTGCGTTAACGGACGACGCAGCGATCACACCCCGCGGCTCGACCGCGACGCCCTACCCACCACGACCGCTCCACCGAAACCACGCCGGCCTCGAGCCGGCTTTTTTCATGCCCGGCCCGGATTTGAGCAGCACCAGCTCTCCTGGCCCCCTCCTCATCTGACTACACACCTGGTTGCTAGTAGTCAGTGAAGCCGAGCCGACCGGCTCGGTGTCGAACGGACGCGCTCGCGCGTCCCCCGCGGAGAGGTTCGTCATGTCGATCCTGCTTCCCGAGTCACCGGAGGAGGTGAACTTCCTGAACGCCTTCGCTGAGCAGCTCCCCGAGCTGTTCGCGATCGCCGTCTTCGCTCCGCTCGTCTACATCGTCGTGCTCGGCAAGAACGGCGCTCCCGCGAAGCGCATCAAGAAGATCGCCAAGGCCCTCCGCCGCCCACCCCAGGCGTAGCGGACTCGAAAAGCGCACCTCCTTCGCGGAGGGGAGAGCTCTGTCTTCGACCGACTCGAAAAACAGTAGCTTTCTGAGACGCGCCGTCCGGCGGTCGCTCCGCACTCAGCGAGTCCGGGCTCTCGGGACGTCCAACGTCTTGAAAAGACGTCTCATTAAGTTTCGTCTCAAGACGAGGCTCGGAGGGTGTTTCCGAGTCAGAATGAGCTCATGAGCCTTCTGGGGTATACGCGTGTGAGCACGTCGAGTCAGGACGCGCAGCTGCAACTCGACGCGCTCGTCGCCGCCGGCGTGCAGAAGCGCGACGTCTTCGCGGACGTCACCTCAGGCAGCAAGACCGCGATCGAGCGGACCGGAATGAAGAAGCTCCTCGAGTACGCCGAGGACGGCGACACCGTCGTCGTCTGGCGAATTGACCGCCTCGGCCGCTCCCTGATCGACGTCCTGAACACGGTGAACCTGCTGCGCGAGCGCGGAGTGCAGGTCCGGTCGATCTCGGACGGCATCGACCCGTCGACGTCGACAGGCCGACTGATGCTGAACATGCTCGCCACACTCGCGGAGTACGAGCGCGAACTCATCGTCGAACGAGTCAACGCTGGCATCGCCGCCGCTCGCGCGAACGGCACTCGATTCGGTCGGCCCCTGTCGGATCCGGTCGTGATCGCGGACAAACTCGCCATCGCCGCGGACGCGCGAGCGCGCGGCCGGACCGCTGAGGACGCCGCTCGACTCGTCGGCTGGAGTCGAGCGACGCTCTACCGCCATCAGCAGGCCCACGCGGCCCGCGAGAGCGCCGCGCTCTAGCGACTGATGAGACCGCCGCAGTAATCCGAACACCGCGCAGAACGAACACATGCCTTGCGCCAGTCGGTGAGCATCAGTCGTCCCACCGGTCGCCGCGGTGCGGGTCGTGCTCGTCGTTGACCGGGGACCAGGCGTGCAGCTCGGCCCACTTCTCGGCGGCGTCGGTGTGTCCGGTCTGGGTAAGGATTCTCAATCAGGTTTGTCAAGCCAGCGGGGGTGGTCTGGCTCGGTTGTTCTTCCTTCTCTCCCAGCGTTTTCTTGCCTGGAAGGCACGTAGTGCCGAGCAGGGTCGGAGGTGGGAGCGCAACCCGGAGGGCGGAGGAGGAGAGGTTGTCGGCGCGATGTGAGGGAGCGCAGCGACCGCGTGCCGAGAACGTCGGAGGAGCCGGCCGCGCAGCGGCTTGCGTGGACGCCGCAGGCCCGTACGCTGCCGAAGGCTTCCAGGCAAAATGCGCACAGCGCTCAACACCGCGCCGAGCGGAGCTCGGCGTCCATGTCGGTGCCCGCGTCCGAGATCGTCTGCGCACCAGGGGCGTGCTGCTCCATCGGGCCGCACGTGCTGCCTTTGTATGCAGTGCGTACCGCTGAGAAGCCGCATATCTCCGCGGAGTAGGCCGGTTCCGCCGCGCCACCGGTGCGAGCATGACCGTAGGAGGCCTGGATGCGTGACGCGGTGATGGTCGTCGAAGACGACGTCGAGATGGGCGAGCTCATCAAGCGGGGCCTCACCGGCGACGGCTACGACGTCGACCTGTTCTCGAACGGGGTCGACGCGCTCAATTCGGCGCGCGAAGCGGACTACTCCGCGGCGATCCTCGACGTGATGCTCCCGGGGATGAGTGGCTTCGAGATCTGCCGGCACCTGCGCGCGAGCGGTGCCACGCTCCCGGTGATCATGCTCACCGCCCGCGACGCCCTGCAGGACCGCGTGTTCGGCCTCGACGCGGGCGCCGACGACTACCTCGCGAAACCGTTCCACTTCGAGGAGCTCTCCGCCCGCCTCCGAGCGATGATCCGCAGAGAGCACCTCACGAACCGGGCACCGGTCGTGCTGGGAAATCTGCGCGTCGACCCCTACGCGCACGCCGCGACGGTCGACGGCGCCGTCCTGCCTCTGAGCCCCAAGGAGTTCGGCGTCCTCCGCGCGCTCGCGGCACGCGCCGGGGACTTCGTGCCGCGGGAGGAGATCCTGCTCGAGGTGTGGGGGTCGGCGGAGTTCGTGGACCACAACATCGCGGAGCAGTACATCAGCTACCTCCGCCGCAAGCTGGCCGCGGGCGGGGCGTCGGTCGAGATCCTCACCCGACGGGGTGCGGGCTATCGCCTCGGGGTGACGCCGTGAGCTGGCGGTCCCTGTCGATCCGGGTGCGGATCACGGTGTCGAGCCTGCTGGTCGCGATGCTGTTCTTCGGGATCGTCGCGGTCGTCGTGCGCGAGCAGCTCGATCACATCCTCGATGCCTCCACGATCGAGCTGGTCCGCTCGGGAGCGTCGCAGGCGCTGATCGAGGAGAGCCGCGACACCGCCGAGGCCGTCGTCGGCGGCGTCAGCACGACGCTCCTGATCGCCCTCGCGATCCTGTTCGTCGCGTTCGCTGTGACGTCCTGGGTCCTGGTCGGCCTCGCGCTGCGCCCCGTCGGCAGGATGCGCGCGATCGCCGACCGGCTGCGCCAGGGACGCTCCACCGAGCTGCTCCCGGTCGGGCCCGCCCGCGACGAGCTCTCCGACCTCGCCTCGACCCTGAACGCGCTGATCGCGGACCTGCGGGAGTCGGCGGACCGGGAGCGGCGGCTCGTCGCCGACGCGAGCCACGAGCTGCGCACCCCGCTCGCCGCGCTGCGCACCCGGCTCGAGCTCGCTGAGCGGGTCCGCGACGATCCGGCGGCTCTCTACGCCGATGTCGTCGACGCGCGCCGCTCGATCGACCGCCTGCAGTCCCTGACGGACGGGCTGCTGATCCTGTCGAGGATCGACGCGGGCATCGCTACCGGCGACGCCTCCTCGGCGGCTCTGCGGGAGGAGGTAGCCGACAGCGTCGACCGCGCCCGGATGCTCGCCCGCGAGCGGGACCTCGCGATCGACTTCGTCGCCCCCGCCTCGATCGTCGCCGCCCGGTACCCGATCTCCCCGACCGATTTCGGCCGGATCCTGGACAACCTGCTCGCGAACGCCGTCACTGCGACGCCCGACGGCGGCAGCGTCAGCGCGACCCTCGTCGAGCGCGCCGAAGAGATCGTCCTCTCCGTCGACGACGACGGCCCGGGCGTTCCTGACGCGTTCCTCGCGGTCGCGACTGACCGTTTCACCCGCCCGGATGCCGCCCGCTCCCGCGACGGCGGCGCCGGCCTCGGGCTCGCGATCGTCGCCGGTCTCAGCCGCGCCGCCGGCGGCGAGCTCCGACTCCGCAACCTCGCCCCCCACGGCCTCGGTGTCGACGTCCGCATCCCCGCGACGCAGCCCCACCCGACCTCTCGCAAGGAGAACCGATGATCGACCCCCAATCCCTCCTCGACGGCGCCGGCCCCTGGGCGATCGCCCTGGTCTGCCTGATCGCCTTCGTCGAGACGGGCCTGCTGATCGGGTTCTTCCTCCCCGGTGACACCCTCCTCTTCTTCACCGGTGTCTTCGTCGCGACCGGCGTGATCTCCCTGCCGGTGCCGCTGGTGATCCTGATGGTCGCCGCCGCCGCGTTCCTGGGCGACCAGCTCGGGTTCGTCATCGGCCGCGCGAGCGGGCCGCGGATCTTCGAGCGCAAGGACAGCGGGCTCTTCAGCCGCTCGAGCGTCGCCCGCACCCAGTCGTTCTTCGACCGGTTCGGCGGCTGGGCGGTCACCATCGCCCGCTTCGTGCCGGTCGTGCGCACCTTCGCCCCCGTCGCCGCGGGCGTCGGGAAGATGCACTACGGCCACTTCGTCGGCTTCAACGCACTCGGCGCCGCCGTCTGGTCCACCGGCGTGATCCTCCTCGGCTTCTTCCTCGGGCAGATCCCCGGCGTCGCGGACTTCGTGGGGAAGTACATCGACATCGTCCTCGTCGGCATCGTCGTTCTCAGCCTCGCCGGCATCGCCCTCACCTACTGGCGGCAGAAGAACCGCGCCGGACGCGACGCCTGAGCCCAGCGCTCAGGGGGTCGCCGTGACGGCCGCGCGCGGTCGGCGGAGCGCGATCACCGCGACCAGCAGCAGGAACACCGCGAGGGCCGCGAGCGTGACCGGGCCGGTGCCCAGGCCCAGGCCCTTCTGGGCGACGGGATCCGCGAGCCAGTCGCAGACCGAGGCGCCGAGCGGTCGCGTGACGACGTAGGCGGCCCAGAACGCGAGGACCGCGTTCCGCCCCGTGAACCGGTGTGCGAGAGCGGGGATCGCGATGATCGCCGCGAACAGGACGGCGGAGGGCAGGTAGCCGAAGCCGAGGGTCGACGCGGTCAGGTCGCCCGCTGCGGTGCCGAGTGCGAACGTCCCCGAGACGGCGAGCCAGTAGAACGCGGCCCGGCGCGGCGTCGTGATCGAGTGGATCGACAGCGTCCGCTCCACCCGCCACCACACGGGGAAGACCGCCGCGAGAGCCACCGCGAACCCGAGGGTGGAGACGAGGTACGGGACACCGGCGACCACGTGCAGCACGTCGGCGGCCATCGTGCCGAAGACACTCACCATCAGCACCGCCAGCCAGTACACCCAGGGGACGTACCGGCGGGCTGCGAACTGCAGCGCCAGCGCGGCGAGGAACGCGAGCCCGGTCACTCCTACAACGATCACCGGGTCGAACGCGGTCGCGAGGAAGTCCGACGCCGTCTCGCCCATCCCCGTCGTCAGCACCTTGAGGACCCAGAACAGCGCCGTCGCCTCGGGCACCGTCGAGGCGGCGTAGCGGCCGGCGAGGAGGCGGGAGCGGATCCGAGGGAGCGGAGGGCGGCGCTGATCGGTGAGATGCGTCATGCCGCCATGGTCGGGCAGTCTGCGGCACCCGGGGCTGGGGGCTTCGCCGGGTCCGTTGAACAAGCGCACAGCGACCCGCTCACCGGCAGCGCTGCCCGCTGCCTTCCGCCGTCATCTGGTCGGACGGTGCCCGGAGAAGCGCCGCCAACGGAACGACGGTGATGCAGCACGTTCGGTGTGCAGCCTGACCGCGAGCGGCGCCCAGACGATCAACGCCACCCCGGCGCCCAGGAGCAGCCCGCCGACGGTGTCGGAGATCCAGTGCGCACCGAGGTAGGTGCGGCTGAGCATCATCGCCACCGTGTAAAGGGCTCCGGCGATGCGGACCCACCACAGCGGGAAGACGATCGCGAGGACCATCGCGGTCGTGGCGGCGTTCGCGCTGTGGCCGGAGGGGAACGAGCCGAAGTCGGCGTTCACGAGGATCTCCAGCGGCCGCGGACGACCGACAGCGTTCTTGAGGATCTGCACCAGCAGCCCGCTCAGCGGCGCGGCGATCGCGAAGTACGTCGCCGCCCACCGACCCCGCCAGACCAGCAGCCCCACGAACACGACGAGCGGAATCACGATCGTGCCGACGATCCCGCCGCCGAGGCTGTTCATCACCAGCGACGGCACCAACCAGAACGTCGACCGGTGCTCGATGATCTCGTTCATCCACGCGGTGTCGAACCCGAACGGCTTGTCGTGCTCCCGGTAGAAGATCAGCGCGGCCAGAAGTCCCGTGAGCAGCACCGCGAGGCCCGCCGAGATCAGCGGCCAGCGTCGCGCCGCCCGATAGGCGATCGCACCATCGGCCGGGGGTCCGCTGTTCGGCATCAGTGCCGTCCTCCTCGCTCGGCGCGCAGCACGCCGGAGGAGTCCACGCTACGAATGCGCGGGCTCCGGGTGCGGAGGATTCCCCCGCATCCGTTGTGAAAGCACAGAACCTGAGCCCATCGGCTCGGTACCGACCTGGTCGAACCGCGGAGCTTCGGGTCGTTGTGAGCAAACACAACGCAGCACGGCGCATCCCGAGCCGCCGCCCACGTCCCGGCTGGGACTCTGCGGGCATGGACATCTCAACGACGGCAGCACCGTCCCGCGGCCGGCGGCTGCTCAGCAAGGTCCCCGAGGTCACGATCTGGTTCTGGATAATCAAGATCCTCTGCACCACGGTCGGTGAGAGCTTCGCCGACTGGATCAACATGGTCCTCGGCGTCGGCCTCATCGCGACGGCTGTGATCTTCATCATCGTCACCGCGGTCGTGCTCGCCGTGCAGATGCGGCTGCGACGCTACGTGCCCGCCGCGTACTGGCTGACTGTCGTGGTGATGAGCGTCACCGGCACCCTGCTCACCGACATCCTCACCGACCAGCTCGGAGTGCCTCTCTGGGCCAGCTCCCTCGTCTTCTCGCTGCTGCTCGTGATCGTGTTCGGCGTCTGGTATTCGAAGGAGCGCACCCTCTCGATCCACAGCATCGACACCACCCCGCGGGAGGCGTTCTATTGGGTCACCGTCCTGGTCACCTTCGCGCTCGGCACCGCCCTCGGCGACTGGACTCTCGAGCTCACCGGCTGGGGCCCTGGCGTCTCGATCCTCCTGCCCCTCACGCTGCTCGCGATCGTCACCGGCCTCTGGCGCTACGGCGCGAACCCGGTCCTCGCGTTCTGGATCGCCTACATCCTCACCCGCCCCCTCGGCGCCAATATCGGCGACTGGCTCGGCCTGTCCCCCGACGAGCAGGGCCTCGGGCTCGGCACCTTCGTCACCAGCATCATCTTCCTGCTCGCGATCCTCGCCACCGTCGTCTACCTCTCCCTCAGCAAGGCCGATGTCGACAAGGGCGCATCCGAGCACTACACCACGCCAGTCGCCCGCGAACGCCGTTCACTCGTCGCCTTCGCGGTCCTCGCCGTCGCCGTCGTCGGGCTGCTCGCCTTCACCAACAGCCAGCCGCACACCAGTCCGGCACCGGAAGGCGCAGCCCCGGCCTGCGATGCGTCGGGAACGCTGTCCGCAGCTGACGCGAAGGCATCCGTTCAGACCGACTTCCCCTCCGCCGACGTGCAGAACTTCCAGACGATCACCGCCGACACCCTCGCCCTCGTCACCAGCGGCGATCAGGCCGGCGCGAAAGCCCGCGCCACCAACCTTGAGACCGCCTGGGACGACGCGGAGCCCGCACTGAGCGCCGCGAACTGCCAGACGTGGACCTACGTCGACCAGCAGATCGACCCCGTTCTCTCCTCCGTCCGCGCCGGCAGCCCCGACCCGGTTGTCGAGAAGACGAGCATCCAGGACCTGCTGACCACTCTCGCCGGACGCTGACATGAGGCGTCAAGGTCTTCTTTTGCGACCCGAATCTGGCCTCCTCCGACCAATTGATCACTGCCGCCCTGCCCTGCCGCCGCCGCAGCGGCATCAGCGCGACTCAACACATCGATCGGAACCGGTCGGTGACAAATCGGTCCGCTACTGAACCCATGCTCGAGCTCGTAGACGCACTCCGAGCACACGGGGCTGCCGACCAGGCCGGCGTCCGCGAGGTGCTCCACCCAGGGGTGCGAGCACTCACCACAAACCTCAGCGAGCAGAACCCGGAACCGGGCGCGGCGCGAACGGCGAGCGTCAGCTCGCCGGCGCCTCTGCGAGAGGCCGACCATCACGTGAGCGTAGCGAGCGCGCCACCAAGCAATCGCGCGCTTCGCCTCATCCGCATCGCCTCTGGCGTCCCGTTTGGGGATTCCCATACGGACGGTAACTAAGGATCTATCCGGCGGTGATCAGCTCGCCGGGCGCACCGAGAGACGCGAGGTCGACATCGCCCTGTGACGTCAGGAGCTCTCCGCTGATCCCGTCGTAGACGGCGGTGAAGACGTCCACCCGATGGAGGTCGAAGCCATAGGGCACGTCTGTTCTCTCCGCGGGCGCGTGCACGGTCAGCGCCCAGACCGGCTCGTCCTGTGCAACCCAGTAGTGGTCCGCGAGAGCGGGGTCATAAGCGGCGAGCTCCTCGTACGTGGTTCCGACCGCGTAGATCGGGTACTGCTTCTTCTCCTCCGCACTGAGCGTCGAGAGCTGGACTCCGGTGCCGTTGGCCAGGTCGAGCGCCGGGTTCGTCAGCTGCTGGACGTCGATGATCGGCCCCTCAGAGGCGGCGGTGGCGATGGGGGTGCCCGGTGGGCCCTCCGTCGGGACGGTGGGTGTCAGGGACTCCGTCATCTCTGTTGGTTCGGCAGGCGTCTCGGTGGAGATGGGGGTCGTGCTGGCGGTGGCGTCGATGGTGACGGGGCCGGAGCGGATGCGCATCGTCGTGGAGGTCTGGGTGAGGCTGACGTCCTCGGCGCCCAGCACGTCCATGAGCCACTGCTCTCGTTCGTCGGCGGCGTCGAGGCAGCCGACGTACGTCGTCGCGGGGCCTCCGGTGACCACCCAGACGGAGGTCTGCAGGCCGGCGGACTGGAGGTCGTAGGTGAGCGTGTTGCAGGGACCGTCGACGCTGAGCTGCGACCGGCCGTCGGTGCCGGTGATGCGAAGGCTGACGGGGTGATCGAGCAGCCATCCGCCTGATCCTTGATCGCCGATGACAGCGGTGGTCTCGTAGACGGGCTTGGTCGCGTCTTCGGCGCTGAGCAGTTCACCCGGCAGCTGCGCCGTCGACGGCGACCCGGGGCTGCTGGCGCTCGTCGCGCATCCACTGGCGAGGAGCGCCGCGGAGAGGCAGAGGATTATGAGGGGGAGGACTCTCGCCCGCCTGACGGTCACTGGTCCACTCCGGTCTGCGTCGCGGGCGGGTTGGTGCAGTCGACCGCGGTGGTCAGTCCCGTGAATATCTCGATCCGGCCGCCCTTTTGGCACACCTGCGTTCCTGCGAGGGAGAACAAGGCGGCGTCCGTCCCGTCTGCGTCGGTCCCAGCGAGCGCAGCACACGCCGCTGCGAGCGACGCAGTGGACTGCTTCGCGGGCGTCTGAATCTCGCCCGACAGGGCGACGCCCTGCCCGTCCTGTTCCCAGCAGGTGACGGGCGCTGCGACCGGAGTGCCGCGCTCCGTCGTCACCGCCGTGAGGACAGCGACGCTGAGAATCGCGCCCGCGATGCCGGCGAGGGTCACCGCCGCGGCCTGGCCGAGACGTCGGCGGCGGCGGATGCGGTGCGCGAGGCGTGCGCTGATGCGCTCGAGCTGCTCGTCGCTCAGGTCAGGATCGTCCATGGTCTTCTGTCCGTTCCGTCAGGGTTCTCGCCAGTGATGTCCGCACCCGCGAGAGGCGGTTGCGGACAGTCCCGTGGGACAGGCCGAGGGAGCGAGCGGCATCGCTGTAGCTGAGGTCGTCCTCGATGCACGCCGTCCAGATCGCCCGGTCCGTCGCGCTCATCTGCTCGACCAGACGCCGCACGTCGAGCAGCCGGTCGCTCGTCTCCGCGTCGACGCCGCGAGAGGCGGTGTCGTCGGAGAGGGGCAGGTGGCGTCGGCGCTGCTCGCGGCGGTTGGTCGAGAAGCTGAGGTTGCGTACCGTGACCAGCAGCCAGGGCAGCACCGACTCCCCCACGATGCGCACGCCCGAGCGGCGCTGCCAGAGCAGGAAGAAGCTCTCCTGCACGACGTCCTCGGCATGACCGGCGTCCGCGAGGAAGCTTCCCGCGGCCCGGTAGACCGCGCGGCCGTGCATCCGGAAGAGAGCATCCAGCGCCGAAGGGTCACCGCCGCGAAGACGATTTACCAGCGTCACCTCAGCAGCACCGACCATCCGACATCACCCCCTCAGTAGTGAATGCCCTCAGAGCACGGTTTCGTCTCAAACTTCACGAACGAACATCGCCGGTCCCGCAATGCGTCTGTGAACGATCGCCTTGCGGACGCTCTCGGTCGCGAGCCGGTTGCTCCTCGTGGTGAGAGCCGCATCACGCCTACTCTTCTCCCGTGGGCGGACTCGAGCTGGGCAGCGGTCGAGGCCGTTTCTCGCCCATTGAGGGGAGACGCCGTGGTTGAAGGTCTGGACAGTTGGGATCCGAGCGGGCTCTCGCCGGACCGGCAGACGCCACCCCGCCAACGACGGTCGGTGAGACTGTCGATCGCGCTGGGCGCTCTAGCCGTAGTGGCGGCCGCGGTTCTGTGGGTAGGTGATCTGCTGTTCGGAGTGCATGGCCCTTCCCACTACGTCAGCATCACCAACGACACCGGAGCCTCACTCACCTGGTCCTGCTCCTGGTCCGATCTTCACCTCGCCGCCGGGGAGACGGGTCAGCTGCGCATCCTCGACCAGCCCGACCAGGACTACGGCTGCGTCCCACAAGCAGCGACCCCCTTCGTAGCGGCGGCGCACAACAACGACATCTGCCCGTCACTGAACTCCATGACCGAGGGAAGGCAGTTCACGGCAACCGACTTCGCGAAGACATACCGCTGCCCGTAGCTGATGCGCGCTTGCGGCGTCGTTCCGAGCTGGCTCGACAGCTGTTCGGGATCATCGCGTCGGGCGGGCGCACCGAGAGCAGCTGTCGGCACGTCCCCCTCGGTCCGGAGGACGGCTAGACCGGCGTCGTACACGGGAGCGCAGAGAACGGCTGCAGCCGCGATCGTCGCTCCCGCGACGACGAAAGGGCGTCCGCGCTCTCTGGGCTCATCCACGAGCCCGGCCACGAGCAATGCGCTGTGGCCCCTGAGGGAACTGCGGCCACTCCATCCGGTCGCCCCAACCTCACGAGAAAGGGAGGAGCGGGGATGACGGCGGATGACCTGCTCTCCCTCAACCCGTTCCGCTTCCCTTCGGACGAGATTCTGCGTGTCGGTGAAGTGTCGCTGCGCGATGACCTCCCTGCGGGGCGCTCGCAGCCGCCTCTGTTGTTCCGGTTCTTGATCGATCCCGTGAAGTGCAGTGCATGATGTCCCGATGACCGTTGGAGAGCCCCCGCGACCGAGTGCAGCGACGCCCGTCGTTCTCGCCTTGGTCTTCGGCGGTCTCGCAGCCGTCATGGGAGCGGTTGCCTCCATCTACATGTGGGACCCGAGCGAGACGTGCCGGACCCGCGGCGGAGGCAGCCTGACCGGAGAGGGGTTCCTCTGGAACCCGCTGTGCTCGGACGGTTCGACCGTTCAGCCGACATGGATGACGTTGACGACTGCTGCGGCGTTGATCGTGGCTGTGACATGCGTCGTCCTCGCGGCCATCCGACGAGCTGAACGCGACGGACAGGAAACGGCGTCGTCCGACGTTCTGCACGACTTCTCGCGCCAGACCCTGCCGGAGGACAACCGGCTCCGCAAGCTGGGCGACGAATGGTGAGAGACGGCGGCTCCCAGGGGTTCTATCGTCCCGCCGTCGCGATGCGGCGTGCGTCGGTCCACGGCGTTTAGGTGATCGCTCGACGATCCCCATACGGGACGCGCACAAGGCGCTCGGGTTCGCGAGACTGAACTGATGTCGGGGTTGCTGGTCATCGATCTCGTGTCGCGCGTGATCAGAGCCCGCTGCGGCCGAGCCGCGGCGCACGAGAGGTGACGCGCCCGACGTCGGGAATCAGCACGCCTCATGATCCACGGCGACGGAGGACAGGACATCAACCGGCCGATCTGCGGCGTCGGCTCAGTGCCCAGACGAGCGCGCCCGCGAGGAGCACCGCGCAGGTCAGCCCGGCGACGTGCAGGACGAGCGAGAGCGTCCCGTTCTCGGGGAGCAGGAAGCCGTAGGGCACCCACCCGTCGGTCGCTCCGCGGACGAGCACGACGACGACCCAGACGATCGGGTAGGGCAGGACCACCCACAGTCGGCGCCAGGAGAGCGGTCCGCGGTCGTTGACGACGATCCAGTCGAGGAGGACGAGGGCGGGGAGCGTCACGTGCAGGACGGCGCTGACCCAGGGCGGGGCCGTGCCGGTACCGGGGACGAGGGTGTTGTAGATCACGGCGACGACGATCGAGTAGGCCGTCGCCGCGCCGCGGACGTAGCTCAGCGACACCGGCGTCGGACGGCGGGCGAGCGCGACCGATCCGGCGACGATGAGCACCGCGCTCGCGAAGAGGCTGGTCTGGTTCGTGAAGTAGCCGAAGTAGTCGAACGGATTCGGGTCGCCGGTCACGATGCTCAGCGCGTAGGTGTGGAGGATCACCGCGACCGCGGCTGCACCGACGGCGATGCGCGCTACACCCACGAATGGGCGGGTCGGTGCCGGGGAACTCATCGGGTCAGCCTAGGAGCCGTTGGGCTTCCTGCTGGCCCGCGACAGACGTTCCCCTTTCCGAACCGTGCTGAGCATTTCAGGCCGAGACGCGACCACGAGGAAAGCGGTGACGTCGCTTGGCCTGAGCCGGTGGGGACGTTCTCGAAAGTGCGCAGCACGGTCGCGGTCGCGGCATGCCTGGCGGTCGTGACGGGATGCACGGCGCAGCCTGCACCACCGACTCCGCCACCGGCGACGAACACGGACGACGGCTTCACCTCCCCGCTGACCGGCGATCTAGGCGTGGCGACGTTCACCAGGAGCGACGGGACCACCGGCGCCGTCCAGTTGAGCGCGGCGGACGGCCGGCTGGCCCTGACATCCGACGAGCTCGTCATCCCCGCCGCGTCCTCCGGTCCCGACGATTCGGCATGACGGCCGACGACCTGTTCTACCTCAACCCGTTCCGGTTCCCCTCGGATGAGATCCTCCGCGTCGGTGAGGACCTGAATCTCACCGTTGCCGCCCGATGACCGCGAGCCACTCGGTCGCCCTCGACGGAGGAGCGTGATGGTCGCCGTATCGGCCGCGGCGCTCTTCCTGCCCCAGCTGCGGATGCTGCCGCGGCCCGTCATCGACCAGGAGCACCTGTGTTTCTAGCGTTCCTCGCTGGCGCCCCGGCCGTCATCGGAATCCTGTGGCTCGTCAACCTCTCAGGCGATGGGTCCCAAGAGAAGGTGCGGCGGGACACCTGCATCGGCGCTCTCGTCGTCAGCCTGCTGTTCATCGTCGGAGCCGTCGTCGACTGGTTCGTGCCGGTGGAGACGAGCAACGATGCTCAGGGATCGTTCGGCGGTTCCGCCTTCGCCGTCGCTGCGCTGGTCGTCAGCGGCATCCTCGGCCTACTCCTCACCTTCATCCTCTGGCTCACGATGCCAAGAGGGACAAGGTTGGAGCGCGACTGATGTCCGGCGCTGCTCGCACGACGATTTGATCGACAGGCGTTCACACCACTGACCCCGCGGAGACACTTCGACAAGGCGATGAGAATCGCGCCCTGCGTAGGCTGAGCGACAGTTCGACGGACGGAGCAGCGCACACCATGACAGACACGAACGCGATCGGCCGGCTATCCGTCAAGGCCGCTGCGACCGGGCTCGTTCTGGCCCTGGCCGGGTGCACGGCACCCCTCGATGGAACCGCCGTCGCCAGCCCCTCGGCGACGTCCGCCGCTCCCAGCCTTCCTACGAACATCCCCACGGATGACTCTGATGCAACGGACGCTCCCGCCGCCCAGTCGCTTCTGGAGCAGCTGCCCATCCGCACGTCACTCGAGAGCGTGTCCAACGATGCGAGCGGCGATCTCCTGATCGAGGAGCGAGAGGACGGGACAGTGTGGCTGTCCTTCAGCGGGCTGAACCTGACCGGAGCAGTGGAACCGCGAGTCCTTCTCACGAGCGCTCCCCTCGAGGACAACGACGGCGAGTTGAGGTTCCCTGCGGACGTCGGAAGCGAGGTCGGCTCGCTGACAGCGGATGCTGATCAGGAATTGCAGATCATCGATCCCGACACGATCGGCAGCATCGAGAGCGTCCTCATCCTGGGTGTCGGTGATCCCGGCACCCGCCAGCTCGCAGCCGCTCGAGTGCCGCCCTCCAGCACGGAACAGTGACGCCGCTGCGCCGCGAACGGGCATCGCCAGGCATCGCTGCCAGCACCCGCGTCGCCCCAGGAGCATCACGAGCGCCCCGACTCGTCGTGGAACGCGCACGAGCTCTCATGGTGTTCTCCGCGTGAATCACCGGTCATCGATTCGTAAGGAACGCGATCCGCGCACTCCGGTTGCGATGCTCGCTGTGGCCGCCGTCGGCGTGCATCTAGTTCCCGGCTTCCTACTCGTCCACGCGTTCCACATCGGGCTCTTCGGAATCGACATCGGAGCAGGAGCCGCCTACCCGAGCAGTCACGACGTTCCCCGAGCCCGCTTTGAAGCAGACCTGGACCACGTTCTTCGCTGGCCGAGTGAACGCACGCGAAGCGTGGGCCGGCTCGTCGGCGCACTCCGGCAGCCTTTTCGAGAGGAACGCCTGACACGCTGAACGTCCGCACCCGGTAGACCATCCCCTACTGGGACGGCGACTCGCCGCGCGATGCCGTCCCGACGTCATCGCGGCCGGCGCCGAAGTCGGGGACAGTCAGCGGGTGGGAGGCGAGTTCGATGGCTTGCTCGCGGGTGAGGTGCTGCGGGAAGTTCACATGAGCGAACCGGCCCGTGGGATCGTCCGAAGAGGACGGCATCGAGACACTGCTTCCCTGGAGGAACGTCACGATCGCGCCCTGGGTGGGGTCGGTGGTGACTCGGCCCAGCCTGTCGCGCAGTTCGAGGAGCACCTTCTGGCCTGGCGTCGACACCTCGAGGACGACCTGTTTCGACCGACCGGTCTCGATCCTCCGTGCCGTGGTGAACGACGCGAAGGGCGTGACCCGCGAGCGCACGCGCACCGTCTCGGCTGACAGGTCGGCGTACGGTGCAGGTTGGCGAATCGCGTGCACGACGAGCGGCAGAACGTTCAGCACGACGAGCGCCTCGACGAGTACCGCCAGGCGAGCAGCAAGGGGAACGGCCTCCGGATTCAGTGCGTCGAAGATGACGTTGCCGCCGATGATCGCCACGACAGTGACTCCGATGAGAACACGCTCCGTCGGCGCTCCTGCGCGACTGAACCAGTTCCATTGAGTGAGTCGCACCTCGGACGCCGAGCGTCCACCTCTGAACCCTGCCGCCATCGCTCACCCCTTCCGTTCCGTTCAGCCTGTCCTACGGCCTGCGGTACTGGCCACTGGACGCTCAACCCCGACCGACGATCCTCAATCGAGACGGCGTTCTCTTGCCATGAAGCTCGAAGGGCCTCGTGACTCGCACCGACGAGCGGGTGCGAGAAGGTCACTCATGAGCACTGACGAGGAGCGGTGGAACCACACGGGGCTGATTCGAGTGTTCACCATCACCGCGTGCGCCTCTCTCGCCGCCGCCATCGCGTTCATGATCCTCGAGCTCACGACGGACCTCGACGCCGCGACGGGCGCGTTCATCTTCCTGACGCTGTTTGTCCTGAATGTCGGGCTGATTCTCGCCCGGCGACGACAGGAGGTTGCAACGGACACACCGGTCGTTCCCTTCTGAAGCGCACTGCTCCGTATGGGGATCCTTCAGCGGAACGATCAGGCGTTCGGTGCGGGTGCGAGTGTTGCGCTTCCGGAGACGACCATCCAGCGCCCGGCGATTCGTCGCCATGCGCGGACGTACTGAAGCCGAGCCTCGATCCGTGTGCCGTGGTCGATCACAACGACGTCTACGACGGACGTGGTCTGGGCGCCGCCGGCAGAGGCCAGCGTGCTGCGACTGATTTCATCGATCGACTCGAACTTCGTTGTGCCCGACGAATGTGCTCCGAGATCTTCGTCCCGGCTGATGATCGAGCCTTCGGGTGTCGTGAAGATCAGCTCGGGTGCGAGCAGTCGACCAAGCGCATCGACGTCACTTGCGCGCATCGCGTCCAGCAATCGATCCTCGGCAGCATCGACGGTTTCGCGGAGCATGGACGGGAACGACATCCGGAAAGAGTATCTCTGCTCGTTGCGCGGCCTGCGTCCGTAGGGGGATCGGGTGCCGGGACCCTCTTCTCTCAGGCAGGCGTGTCGGAGCTCGATACTGAGGTCATGGCATCACCGCTCGTCTCCGACGTCGCTCACTCCGGTCTCACCGTGGCCGACCTCGACGACGCGCTGGTGCTGTGGTGCTTCGGTCTCGGGTTCGTGCTCGAGCGCACCTTCACGCTCGACGTCGACGTCACGGCGGCGACCACCGGCGTCCGTGGAGCCGTGATCCGCGCAGCGACGGTGACCCTCGGCCCCCACCGGGTGGAGCTGCTGCAGTACGACCCGCCCCGACAGCTCGAGTCCGCCGGCTCGCCCGCACAGGTCGGCACGGTGCACATCGCGCTCACGGTCTCGGACCTCGATCGTGTCCTCGAGCTCTGCGCTGGACACGGCTGGACACCGGTGGGGACACCTCACCGGATGACCGGTGGCGCCCGAGCCGGCACGCGCATCATCTACCTCGAAGGTGCCCTCGGTGGATTCCTCGAACTGATCGCGCCCCCGCAGCTCCCGTAGTCCGCGTCGGCCGATCGCGTCGAGGGCCCGATCTCTCAGCCCGCCAACCTCGCCATCCACTCCTCCACCGCGTCGGGCGTGCGCGGCATCGCCGCCGAGAGCAGGATCGACGACGTCTCCGTGACCACGAGGTCGTCCTCGATCCGGATGCCCAGGCCCCGCAGCTCGGCGGGGACCGTCAGGTCGCCCGGCTGGAAGTAGAGGCCCGGCTCCACGGTGAGGGTGTGGCCGGCCGCGAGCACTCCGCCGAGGTACGTCTCGTGCGGAGCGTGGTTGCAGTCGTGCACGTCCATCCCGAGCATGTGCCCGGCGCGGGAGATGCTCCACCGGCGGTGGTACGACGCGGACGGGGCCATGGCCTCGTCGACCGAGCAGCGGATCAGGCCGAGGTCGATCAGCCCTTCGGTGAGGGCTCGCCCGCACGCGTCCTGGTAGTCCTGGAAGCGCACTCCCGCGCGCAGGGAGTCGATGCCGGCCTGCTGCGCGCGCAGCACGATCGAGTACACGTCCCGCTGCAGCGGGGTGAACTCCCCGCTGACCGGGAAGGTGCGGGTGATATCGGCGGCGTAGAGCGAGGGCAGCTCGACGCCCATGTCCATCAGGACGAGGTCGCTGTCGGCGAGGGGCCCGGTGTTCCGCGTGTAGTGCAGGGTCGTGGCGTGCGCTCCCGAGGCGACGACCGATCCGTAGGCCGGCCCCTGTCCCTCGACCAGGGCGCGGCGGGCGAAGGTGCCCTCGAGGTAGCGCTCGCCGCGGGGCATCGCGCGGGCGACCTGCCACGCCTCGAGGCAGTCGTCGAAGCCCCGCGCCGTGCCGTCGACGGCGAGCTGCAGCCGTCCGATCTCCCAGTCGTTCTTGATCAGGCGCAGCTCGTCGAGCGTCGCCTTGAGCACGAGGTGCGGTCCGAGCT
This sequence comes from Rathayibacter sp. AY1A7, assembly GCF_002930845.1. NCBI lineage: Bacteria > Bacillati > Actinomycetota > Actinomycetes > Micrococcales > Microbacteriaceae > Rathayibacter > Rathayibacter sp. AY1A7. Next base: position 50,359 of record NZ_PSTL01000012.1, read on the forward strand.
CCGGTCCGCAGATGCTCCGCACCAGCTCGTCGACGCTCTCGTCGAGGGTGGGCAGGACCCGGATGCGCCGGGCCCGCCGCGCGGCCCGCTCCACGTCGCGGGTGAAGTCGGCCAGCGGCCGGGTCTCGATGCCCAGTGCTGCCTGCGTCTCGGCGAGCGACGGCCGCGGCCCGACCCAGAGGTCGCCGAGCGCGTCGTTCTGCCAGAACTCGTCGCCGTCGCGGCCGGAGGGAGCACGCAGGTACAGGATCGAGCCGGCCTCCCCTCCCGTCGTGTCGACGACGAGCACGCTCTCGGCGACTCCGTTGCCCGTCAGCCACACGTGGTCGGTGCCCGGGCGGAAGCGGTGGTCGCTGTCGTTCGAGCGCACCCGCGGCAGGCCGGAGGGGATGATCAGCAGCTCGGCGGGCAGCGCCTGCGCCAGTCGCGACCGGCGCTCCGCGGTGTAGGCGAGCACCGGCTCGTCGGAGTCGATCACCGGCTCCGGATCGGCCCAGCCGGCGGTCATGAACGCGCCGTCCCCGGGGAGCGGGCTGCGGTTCCCGGCCCTCGGCATGCTCCAGAGTGCGGACTCCTCTGCCCGGGCCTCCTCCACAGCGCTCACGCGCCCGCCCGCTCCAGCGCGTGCGGTCGCTGGACAAAGCGCGGGCCGGCTCGACGACCTCAATCTGCGCATCCTCGCCGTCCTGCGCGAGAACGGGCGCATCTCGATGTCAGCCTTGGCCGAGCGGGTGAACGTCTCGCGGGCGAGCGTCTACAACCGGGTCGAGCAGCTGACCGCATCCGGCATCATCACCGGGTTCTCGGCCCTGGTCGATCCGGGGAAGGTGGGGCTCGACGTCTGCGCCCTGGTGTTCGTGACTGTGCACCCGCAGTCGTGGCACCGGTTCCGCGAGGGCATCCTCCAGATGCCCGACGTCGAGTACTGCTGCATCACGACCGGCGAGCACGACGCGATGCTCCTGGTCCGCTCGCTCGACATCGGCGGCGTGCACGACGTCGTCACCGGCGTGGTCGCGGCCCGGCCAGAGGTGAAGTCGGTGGTCTCGGTCGTCGTGCTCGACGAGGTGGTGCGCAAGGCCTATCTGCTGCCCTCCGACATCCCCGACCGCTCCGGATCGACGAACCGGCTCGGCATGACGCGGTTCACCACCGCGGGGAACGGCCGCGACGCGGCGCGCTGAGCGTCAGACCTCGACGCAGATGCTGACGTGGTCGTCGCCGTCGATCTCGAACTCCTCGACGAGCCGCAGCAGGCCCTCGCCGTCGAGCTCGACGCGGCTGCCGCCGGTGCCGCTGACCACGGTCCCGCCGTCGATCAGCTGGTGCACGAACGAGACCTGCAGGGCGTCGCCGGTGCGCGTGCCCACGAACCGGCCGAAGGTCACGGTGTCGCCGACGTCGTCGCCCCAGACCACTCCGTCGCGCTCGGAGTAGTGGAACCGCGACGGCGACTCCGGGTCGACCGCGCTGTTGGTCGAGGAGGTCATCACGAACTCGCGGCCGTCGAGACTGGGGGCGGTGGTGGCGTCGTTCACGTCATGGAGTATGCCGGAGAGGTCGAGGTGTCCTGGCCGCGGGCCGATTTCGTCTCATCCTTCGGGTGGCGAACCCGTGGAACTGTACGAAAGTGTCGTCACGGCGTCCCTCCACGGTTCATTCGTCTGCGGTCGCGGACCGACCGACGTCGCTCGGATCGCGCCGAAGGCCCTCCGGCGTGGAGCGGGCGACTCCACGGACAGGACGTCGTCCGGTGTCTGCGAGGCGTCCGGACCTCCCCGGCCGCCTCGATGCTCCAGCGATTCGTCCGCGATCGGATTCTTTCCCGTACTCTCAAAACCCGTACGGGGAATGAATCGGGGCTCATTCGCATCCGATTCGAATTCAGCATCTTGGGGGCGCAATGGATCCGCAGCAATCGGTGAACAGGGATCGCGCCGTGTGCGCCAACGCGAGGAGCGACGGATGACGGGATCGAGCACGGCAGGGGCCGTCGTGAAGCGCCCCGAGTCGCGAGAGTGGATCGACTTCGCCAAGGGCGTCGCGATCAGTCTCGTCGTGCTCTACCACTCGTCGTTGTTCCTGGGATTCTTCGGCCTCGAGGGGTACGTCCCGAAGCTCCGCACTGTGCTGCTCTACTTCCCCATGCCCGTGTTCTTCTTCATCGCGGGCCTCACGGCCGCCCGGATGCTGACGTGGACGTTCGCCGAGCTGTGGCGCCGCCGGGTCCTCGCGCTGGTGTACCTCTATCTGCTGTGGTCGTTCATCCGGGTCGTCTTCTACCTCATCGTCCCGTTCTCACGGTCGGAGGCCACCTCACCGACGGACCCGCTCAACGTGCTGGTGCTCCCCATCCTGCCGTCGAGCAGCTACTGGTTCATCTGGGCTCTCGCGATCTTCAGCATCCTCGCCTGGGCGATCCGCAAGGTGCCCCGGTGGATCCAGCTCTCTGTGGCCGGGCTGCTGTCCGTCGCGTCCACGACCACGGGCCTGCTGGACACCGACAACATCGGCTGGGACCGGGTGCTCCAGAACTTCATCTTCTTCCTCGTGGCGATGTTCATCCCCCGCACGTTCTACCGCTTCGCCGCCCGCGTGAAGGTCTGGCAGGCGCTCGCGCTCGCAGTGTCCTACATCGGCATCATCGCGGTGATCGTCGCCTTCGACGCCAACCGCATTCCGGGCGTCATCCTGATCGCCAGTTCGGTCGCGATCGTCCTGGGCATCGCCGGCTCCCAGTACCTCGTCAAGGTCCGCGCACTGAAGATCTTCGTCACCATGGGGCAGCAGAGCTTCCAGATCTATCTCCTGCACCTCTTCGTGATCGCTGTCGTCGTCGCGTTCGTCCCCCTGCTCGGCGAGACGAATGTCCCGACCGGCCCGGCGACGGTCTTCCCGTTCGCCCTGACGGTGTTCTCCCTCTGGGCGTCGCTGTTCCTCTTCCAGTCGCTGCGGCGCTTCTCCTGGTTGTGGGTGAGCCCGTTCAGCACCGGCAAGTCCCAGAAGAAGCGCCTCGCCGCCAAGGAGGCGAGATCGGCCGCGGTCCAGCCCACCGCGGTCGAGTCCGCAGCTCCTGTCGCCCCGGCCGATGAGCCCGCTGACGCGGGGACTGCGGGCAGACCGGAGAAGGACTGACCGGCGAGCACCTCCCGGGCGACTCCCCGGGCGACCCTTCTGCAGGCCCGAGTCGTCTCGGGCGCTGGTGAGTCCGCCTCAGACCGGGCCGGCCCGCGCTGCTCGGTCTCGGGTGAGCCGAGGGAGCAGTCGGACGAGGACGACCATGCCGACGAGTTCCACGAGGGTCTGCGTGACGACGACGACGGGCGCGAGCGACAGCGGTGCCGGGAGCGCGAGTGCGAGGGGCAGCACGACGAGCGAGTTGCGGGTCGCGCCGCTGAACACGAGGGCGCGCGTCGCGGGCACGTCGAGTCGGAAGACGCGTCCAGCACCCAGCCCCAGAGCGGTCATGACCACGAGGAATCCCGCGTAGAGCGGGACGAGAACGAGAAGCCGGCCGGCCGAGGCGCCCACGGCGCCGGACTGGGAGGCGACGACGGCGAAGAGCGTGGCCGTCATGAGCGGCACCATGAGCCCGAGCATCGTGGACTCGACGATCCGGCCGGACACGTGTCGGCGCGCCAGGGCCTGCACCAGCCCGGCCGCGGACAGCGGCACCACGATCAGCAGCAGGAACGCCCGCGCGAACGGACCGGCGTCGACCACCGCCACCCCCGCAGGACCGATGAAGAGCACCAGATACACGGGGAGGGGAGGATCTGCGCGAGCATCAGCAGCGGTGCGGCGGCGAGCAGCCGGTCGGACGCCCCTCCGGCGAGCCCGGCGAACACGATCACGTAGTCGATGCACGGCGTCAGGAGCACCAGGAGGACCCCGAACAGCAGCACCGGAGTGTCGGCGACGAATCGGGACAGCCCGTAGGCGACGAGCGGCACGACGACGAAGTTCAGCACCCCGACCGCGGCGAGGAAGCGGCCGTCGCGCAGAGACCGTCCGATCGCGGCGAACGGGACACCGAGGAACGTGGCGAACAGCAGCAGCGCGAGCACCGGTTCGATCGCGACCTCGAGGTGGTGCGCGGCGGGCAGCAGCAGTCCGAGAGCGGCGCCGGCGGCGATCGCGGCGAGGTAGAGCGGGATCTGGCGGTGCTCGAGCCAGGCGACGAACACTCTCACGACAGCAGGTCGGCGAGAAGGAGGGGCACGGGTGCAACGGTAGAGGCTCGCCGCCCGGCTCACCGACGTGGCCGAGACCACCCGCGAGCTGCCGGCGCTGACCTGATCGCGCGTCGAGCGGAAGCACCGCCGCACAGTGAGTCCGCTGACGACCGCGACCTGGCGCGCCCGGGCGGATGATGGTCGGGTGAACCGCACCGATCGTCTCTACGGGCTCGTCGAGGAGCTGCGGGCGGTCTCGCCCCGGCCGCGGAGCGCGCGCCGTCTCGCCGAGCGGTTCGAGGTGTCGGTGCGGACCATCGAGCGGGACCTGTCCGCGCTGCAGCAGGCGGGTCTGCCGATCTGGGCGGAGCCCGGCCGCACGGGCGGCTATGTCATCGACGCGTCCGCGACCCTCGGGCCGGCCGGATTCACGGTGGAGGAGGCCGTCGCCGTGCTGATCGGCCTCAGCGCGCTGCAGCGCAGTCCGTTCCGGCAGGCAGCCAGGACCGCCGCCCGGAAGACGCTCGCGGTCCTGCCGGACGACGTGGCCGCCCGCGCCGGCGCGGTCGCGTCCCGGGTGCACTTCCTCGAGAGCGAGGAGGAGGCGGTCGTCCCGGCGGAGTTCGCGACGGCCCTCCGAGCGGATCGTGTCGTCCGGCTGCGCTACCGCGACAGCAGCGGCGCGGAGTCGGTCCGCGACGTCGAACCGCTCGGCTCGATCGGGAAGGAGGAGCACTGGTACCTGATCGCGTGGTGCCGGCTGCGCGAGGGGGTCCGGGCGTTCCGCGGCGACCGGATGCTGTCGGTCGAGGTGACCGACGAGCGGCCTCCGCAGCGCACCCTCCGAGCCGAGGACCTCGCGCTCCAGTACGGACGACTGCGGTCCGTCGTCGACGACTGACCCGCTCCGGGGACGCCGACGACCGCCGCGGACCTCGCGGAGACGAGGACGATCTGCGGAAACACCGACAGGACGGTGTCGCGACGACCGGCGAGCCTGGTGCCTCCACCTCGTCCCCGCCCCTGAAGGAGCCCCATGTCGTTCACCTCCCTCCGCCTCGTCACCGACGACCTCGACGGCCTCGTCGCCTTCTACGAGCAGGTCATCGGCCGTGCGGCCGAGCGCCCGGCGCCGGTCTTCGCGCAGTTCACCGGAGCGGGCGCGACCCTCGCGATCGCCCACACCACGACCGTCGGGATGCTCGATGGCGCCGTCGTCCCCGCGTCGAACCGCTCCATGCTGCTCGAGTTCGAGGTGCCCGACGTCGACCGCGCCTTCGCCGAGCTCGCACCCCGGAGCGAGGACGTGGTGCTCCCGCCGAGCACCATGCCGTGGGGCAACCGCTCCGCCCTCGTCCGCGACCCGGACGGGAACGTCGTCAACCTGTTCAGCAAGCCCGCGGGCTGACCGGTCGCGTTCCGTCGGCCGCGCCCGCTGGGCCCTGCCCGAGTGGCGGCCCGACGACCGGAGTGGGTCGCGACGCGTTTCAGAGAGCCGTTCCCCGCCGGGACGGCGTCATGACGCGCTGCCGGGCGCTGCGAGCTCGCCCGTGAGGTACTGCGCTCGACCGAAGCCGAAGGACCAGTCCGCCGCGGTGTTCTCGACGAAGCCGACGACGAGGTCGGCGCCGTCGACGCCGATCTCCTCCAGCGCGGCGGCGAGTGCGGCGAAGAACGTCTGCTTCTCGTCCGTGGTGCGTCCGGTCTGAGTGAAGATCTGGATGACCACGACCTGCTCGGACCTCTCGATGCCGAGACCGACGTCGAGGGCGGTGAGCCGGCCGGGCTTGTGCTCGGTGACGATCTGGAAGCGGTCGCGCTCCGGGAGGCCGTAGACCTCGACGAGGGTGCGCATCAGCGCGTCGCCGAGTGCGGTGATCTGCTGGTCGGAGCGGCCCTCGATCAGGTCGATGCGGATGAGCGGCATGGTGATTCCTTCGGGTCCGGGGAGGTCGTCGCACCGTAGCGTGCGGCCTGCGCCGACCTCTGCCCCTCCCCTGCGTCTCCTCTCAGCCGGGCGGCGTCGGAAGGATCGGGCAGCCTCTCCTTGCTGGCGCGTCAGCGGGGCTGGTGCTTGCATGGCCCTCATGACGACCCCGTCCGCGCCTCCGCCCTCCTCGCCCCGCGCGGAACCTCACGACGGTGCGATCTCGGGGCGGCTGAACTGGTTGCGGGCGGGCGTGCTCGGCGCGAACGACGGAATCGTCTCGGTCGCCGCTCTCGTCGTGGGCGTCGCCGGCGCCACGACCGCCACGGCACCGATCCTGACGGCGGGCGTCGCAGGGGTCGTCGGCGGTGCGATCTCGATGGCACTGGGCGAGTACGTGTCGGTGAGCAGCCAGAGCGACAGTCAGCGTGCACTGATCGAGAAGGAGCGCGTCGAGCTGGCAGAGGATCCCGCCGGGGAGCTCGAGGAGCTCGCCTCTCTCTACCAGGCGCGGGGCCTGACCCCGGAGACCGCGCATCGGGTCGCCCGCGAGCTGAGCGAGAACGACGCTCTGACCGCGCATCTGGAAGTGGAACTGGGCCTGAGCGAGGAGGCGGTCGCCAGTCCGCTCGCCGCCGCCGGCGCCTCGGCACTGTCGTTCCTCCTCGGCGCCGCGCTGCCGCTGCTGGCGATCCTGCTCCCTTCGCCGGAACAGAGGGTTCCGGTGACCTTCGCTGTGGTGCTGATCGCCCTCGTCGCGACGGGGTTCATCAGCGCCCGGGTCGGCGGCAGCCGGGCTCTGCGGCCGATGATCCGCATCGTCGTCGGCGGCGCTCTGGCGCTCGCTGCCACGTTCCTGATCGGGTCGCTGCTCGGCACGTCCGGCGCGATCTGATGCCCCGGATCCTCGTCGTCGAGGACGACCCGCAGATGGGTGCCCTCGTCGAGCGGGGGCTGCAGGAGGACGGCTACGACGTGCATCTGGTCGACAACGGTGTCGATGCGCTGATCGCCTTCACGGCGGGAGACGTCGACGTCGCCGTCGTCGACGTCATGCTGCCGGGGATGACCGGGTTCGAGGTCTGCCGTCGGCTGCGCGAATCGGGCAGCACCGTCCCGGTGGTGCTGATCACGGCGCGGGACGCCGTCGAGGACCGGATCTTCGGGCTGGACTCGGGCGCCGACGACTACGTCACGAAGCCGTTCCACTTCGGCGAATTGAGCGCGCGGATCCGCGCGCAGATCCGCCGCCGGACCAGCGGCCCACAGCCTGTGGTGCAGATCGGAGCGCTGCGCCTGGACGCCCTGGCGGTGCGGGCGACCGTCCGCGACCGCCCTTTCGCGCTGAGCGTGAAGGAGTTCACCCTGCTGCGCTTCTTCGCCCTGCGGCCGGACGAGGTGCTGACCCGGACGGGGATCCTCACCGAGGTGTGGGGGTCGTCGGAGACGTTCGAGCCGACTCTCGTGGACCAGTACGTCAGCTACCTCCGCAAGAAGCTCGCGCTCGCCGATACGGGCCTTCGGATCACGACGGTCCGCGGCGCGGGGTACCGGCTGGAGCGCGCCGAGTGAGGCTGCTGCGCTCCCTCTCGATCCGCTCCCGGATCACTCTCGGCAGCCTCCTCGTCGCGCTGATCGGGGTCGGTGCGACCACCCTCGTACTGCACGCGCAGTTCCGCAGCATCGTGGTCGCCTCCGAGGTGACCCTCGCCGAGGGCGACCTCGCCCCGTACCTCGCCGATCTGCGATCGGAGCCGACCGAGACCCCTGACCCGCCGGCCGAGGGGATCCTGATCTTCGCGCGCGCTCCCGGCGGTGCGGTCCCCGTCGACACGATGCCGCACGACGTCCACGAGGTCCTGGACCGCAGCAGCGGCAACGACGGCGCCTCGACGGTCGTCACCGACGAGGACGTGCGGTTCACCGTCCTCTCGCGGACCCTCGACACCGGCGCGGGCACGTGGGAGCTCTGGGCGGCGCGCAGCGGCGCCGGCAGCGACCTCACCGTCGCGGCCCTCGACCGGACGCTGCTCTTCAGCGCCGCAGCCCTCGTGATCCTGTCCGCTCTCGCCGCATGGCTGCTCACCGGCGTCGCCCTGCGTCCGGTCGAGCGGATGCGCCGCACCGCCGCCTCGCTCGGCGATCGTGACGGAGGCGAGCTCCCCGTCGGCTCGGCGACTGATGAGCTGTCGGACCTGGCGGAGACGCTGAACGCCTTCCTCGCCCGGACGCGGGACACGGCGGATCGGGAACGGCAGATGGTGTCCGCGGCCAGCCACGAGATCCGCACGCCACTGGCCGTCGTCATCACCCAGCTCGAACTCGCGCACCGGCACTTCGGCGACGCGGACGCCCTCGAGACGGAGATCCGCGCCGCCGAGGGGTCCCTCGCTCGCCTGTCCCGGCTGGCGACGAACCTCCTGGAGCTCTCCCGCCTGGACGCCGCCCCGCCGGTCGCGGCGCGCGCGACGGCGCGCGAGCTGGAGACCGAGTTGATGGACTCCGTCGACCGGCTGAGGACGATCGCCGGAGGCGCCGGCCCCGAGATCGAGCTCGACACCGCGATCGAGCGGGCCGATGCGCCCTACCCGCTCTCGGCGAGCGCGTTCTCGCGGATCCTCGACAATCTCGGCGCGAACGCGATCGCTGCGACGCCGCCGGGAGGACTCATCACCCTCCGTCTGCGCCAGCACGACTCCGGCCTCGAGCTGCACGTCGAGGACACCGGGCACGGCGTGCCGGAGGAGTTCGTGCCGCACGCCTTCGAGCGCTTCTCCCGGCCCGACGAGGCGCGCACCAGCCGCGACGGCGGCAGCGGGCTCGGGCTCGCCCTCGTGGCGGCGCTCGTCGACATCGCGGACGGCTCGGTCGCCCTCGAGAACCGCAGCTCCGGCGGAGTCGCGGTGACGATGGTGCTGCCCGAGCGGTGACAGCCGGGCCCTCGACGACCGATCGCAGGAGGCCACCGGCTCCGACGACTGATCGCTCCGGCGAGCGAGCGCACGCACTGACTCCGCCCGGTCGGCGCCTCGCAGCTCGGCGGTGAAGCGGGGAGTGGGCTCCGAGGACGGGCGAGCGATCGTTCGAGGGCTCACACGAACGCGTCGATCCGGCGGAGCGCGCGGGACAGGCGCGTAGCGTCACGAGGACAGCACCCCTCGACCGAAGGCGCCCCCGATGAACGACTGGCAGATCAACGGCCTCCCTCTCCACCCGCTCCTCGTGCACGCCGTCGTGGTCCTGCTCCCCCTCGCCGCACTGATGCTCGTCCTCGGCAGCGTCTGGCCCGCCGCCCGCCGCAGGTTCGGGATCTTCACCCCGATCATCGCCCTGGCCGCGCTGATCGCCGTCCCGCTCACCACGCAGGCCGGCGAAGCCCTCGAACGCCGGACGGAGCCGTCCGCGATCCTCGAGCTGCACACGGAGCTCGGCGATCACCTGCTCCCCTGGGCCGCCGGCTTGTTCGTCATCGCCCTGGTGCAGTGGCTCTGGTTCCGCCGCACGCGACGGAGCGATGACCACGCCACCACCCGCCGCCCTGTCGTCGGGATCGTGCTTGCCGTCGCAGCGATCGCCGTCTCCGTCGGAGCCACCATCGACGTCGTCCGCATCGGCGACTCCGGGGCGCAGGCCGTCTGGTCCGACTCCACCACCGGCACCGACCAGGCACCCGCGCCCAGCGGCGACAGCGACGACTGAGTCCCCGACGGATCAGCGCTCATGCCCCTGCGACGGAGGACGCGCCTCCTCCAGCCCGCCCCGCCCGCTGGATGCGCGCCCGCACCAGCCGCTGCAGCAGCGCGGGGTAGAGCTGAACGGCGATCGTCGACCCGAGCAGCCAGGCCGCGCCGCCCGTCGCACCCGTGACTGTCGCGGCGAGGGCGAGCGCGACTCCGACGGCCGTGCACGCGACGTGCACCGCCTCAGAGCGGCGGGTGTGCTGATCGAGAGCGGCCAGCCCCGCGCGCGTGCCGTCGAAGCCGCGCTCGCGGGTGACGAGGCGGTTCCACCCGACGACGTCGAGCAGCCGACCGAAGACGCCGACCCCGAGCGCCCGCAGCACCGTCGGCTCGCGGCGGCCCACGTCGAACCAGGACTGCTCGAGCGGACGGGTGCGCGCACCGAAGGTCAGTGCCGCCCAGCTGGTGAGGACCATCTGCGCGACCGCGGCGAAGACCGGATGCGAGGGTCCGATCGCGGTCCAGCCGGCCGCGAGGAGGGCGGCCGCGAGGACGGTGGGAACGAGGGTTCGGATCATCTCCGCTCCCTCCTGCTCGTGCTGCGGTGCTCGAGGCCAGTCCAGCAGATCCGCGGCATCCGTGCGCCGCGTCCTCCTCCGGACGCCCCGCGCCGGGCATCCACCGCCTTCTCGGCACCGCTTCCTTGACACCGCCGCCGGCCGGTCACCATCATGCAGTCACGACCGGCGGCGGCGCGCCACCGGCGTCCCGACAGGAACGGTGCACCGATGCCCACCATGCTCTTCGTCAACCTGGCCGTCGCCGATCTCGCCCGGGCGAGGGCCTTCTACGAGTCGCTCGGCTACTCGATCAACGAGGGCTTCAGCGACGAGAACGCCGTCAGCGTGGTGATCAGCGACACGATCACCGCGATGCTGCTCACGCGGGAGTTCTTCGCAGAGTTCACCAGCAAGCCGATCATCGACGCCACCACCTCGACCGAGGTCCAGCTGGCCCTCAGCGCCGACAGCAGGGAGGAGGTCGACGCCCTTCACGGGAAGGCCCTCGCCGCGGGCGCGACCCCGGTCGGAGAGCAGGACCACGGGTTCATGTACTCCAAGAGCTTCGACGATCTCGACGGCCACCACTGGGACTTCGTCTGGATGGACCCGGCGGCCGCGGCAGGCGGTGCGCCGGAGCTGTCCGTCGAGGAGATCCGGGCGAACACGACGCACAGCTGAGTCACGACCCGCGGACTCCGAGCGGTCGACGTCCACGACCCGCGACGGCGCGCCCTCGCAGTCACACTCCGTCACGATCCGGCGCGCACTCCCCTCGGCCTGACAGGCTCCCGGCATCCGCCTTCCGGGCGTCTGGACAGGAGCACACCGTGACGATCACTGCACCGGCGACCACCGCGACCACCGCTGCGGCGACCACAGCGACCACTGCGGCGAGCGCCGCGACCTCGACCCCGGCGCCCGCACCCCGTGCCTCCGCGGCGGCCGGCTTCTCCACGCGCCAGGTGCACGCCGGTGCCGCGCCCGACGGCGCCCACGGGGCGCGCGTCACCCCCGTGCACCTCAGCGCCGGCTTCGTGTTCGACAGCTTCGAGCACGCCCGCGAGCGGTTCGCCGGCGAGGACGAGGGCTATCTCTACACCCGCAACGGGAACCCGACCACCGAGGAGGTCGAGCGCCGGATCGCCGATCTCGAGGGCGGCGCCGAGGCGATCCTGGTGGCGAGCGGCCAGGCGGCCACCGCCTCCGCTCTCCTGGGGATCCTGCAGGCCGGCGACCGGGTGCTCTCGTCGCGCCGCTTGTACGAGGGCAACCGGGGGCTGCTGGTGCAGAACTTCGGTCGGCTCGGGATCGGCGTGGACTTCGTCGACGACGCGTCGGACCTCGGCGAGTGGGAGCGGCGGATCGGGCCCGACACCCGGGTCCTCTTCGGCGAGCCGATCCCGAACCCGAAGAACGATCTGCTGGACCTCCCGGCGCTGGCCGCGATCGCGCACCGGCACGGGCTCCCGTTCGTGGTCGACAACACGCTCGCGACCCCGTACCTCCTCCGCCCGATCGAGCACGGGGCCGACGTGGTCGTGCACTCGACCAGCAAGTTCCTCGCCGGGCACGGCTCCGCCCTCGGCGGCGTGATCGTCGACGCCGGCACGTTCGACTGGGCGGCGCGCCCCGCGCTCTTCCCGCACCTCAACCAGGAGGAGCGGTCGTTCGGCGGCCGCAGCTGGACCGAGCAGCACGGCCGGCGCGCCTTCGTCTCGTACACGCGGGACATCGTGGTCTCCCGCCTCGGACCGACGCCGTCACCGCTGAACTCCTTCCTGCTGCGGCAGGGCGTCGAGACGCTGTCGCTCCGGGTCGAGCGGCACTCGGCGAACGCCCTCGCCGTCGCCCGCTTCCTCGAGGAGCGGCCCGAGGTCGTGTCGGTCGACTACTCCGGCCTGGAGTCGAGCCCGTCGTTCGCCCTCGCGCAGCGCCTGCTCCCCCGCGGGCAGGGCTCCGTCTTCTCCTTCACCGTGGCCGGAGGGGAGGCGGGCGCGGCCGCCTTCATCGACGCCGTCGAGCTGTTCAGCCACATGACCCACCTCGGCGACGTGCGCTCGCTGGTGCTTCACCCCGCGTCGACCACCCACGCCGGCCGCACCTCCGCCGAGCGGGCCGCCGCCGGGATCCACCCCGGGCTCCTCCGGCTGTCGATCGGGATCGAGGACGTCGACGACCTCCTCCGCGACCTCGAGCGCGGGCTCGCCGCGGTGCGCGCACACGCCCTCCCCGCGCTCGCGGAGGTGTGAGCGTGGCGCGCCGTCAGCACTTCGGCTGGTTCTTCTCCCGGGGCTTCGGACCGCAGGGATGGGGGCACCCCTACCGGGAGTGGAACCACGACTGGACGAAGCCCGGCCTCTACCAGCAGTCGGCCCGCGAGCTGGAGCAGGCCGGCTTCGAGCTGATCGTGATGGAGGACGCCGTCTCGCTCGGCTCCCCGGAGACGCTCGACCTGCGGGTGCGGGGAGCGTACGGCGGGCCGAAGCACGATCCGCTCCTCCTGGCGCCGTACCTGTTCGCGGCGACCGAGCGGATCGGGCTGGCCCCGACGATCAACGCCGGCATCACGCCCCCGTACCTCGCCGCCCGGCAGGCGGCGACGCTGCAGCACCTCAGCTCCGACCGCTTCGGGATCAACCTGGTCACCGACGTCGGCAGCGCCCGTCACGTGGGCCTGGAGCCGCTGTCGCACGACGCGGCCTACGACCGGGCCGACGAGTGGATGGCGGTCGTCCGCCGGCTCTGGCACAGCTGGGGCGAGGGCGCGCTGGTCGCCGACCCCGAGTCGGGCCGCTACGCCGATGGCACCCGGATCGACGCGTTCCGCCACCGCGGGGAGCACTTCCGCGTGGACGGACCCCTGAACGCCGTCCCCTTCGAGAACGGCGACCCGATCGTCGTCTCCCCCGGCGGCTCCCCCCGCGGGCTGGCCTTCGCCGGCACGCAGTCGGACGTGCAGCTCGCCCTCGCGCCGCTGGAGGCCCGGGCGGTCCGCGACTACCGGGCGCGCGTGCTCGCCGCGGCCGAGCAGCACGGGCGGACCGCGGACGACCTGCGCGTGCTCTTCGTCGTGAAGCCCGAGATCGTGTCGAGCCCGGAGGAGGCCGCGCGCGTCGTCGAGGCGTCGCGCCACCCCGACGAGGACGCGCTGCGGCGGATCGCGCTCGGCTGGTCGAGCGACCTGGAGACCGACCTCACCGGGCTGGACCTGGACCTCCCCGTCCCGGAGTCGGTGTTCGGCGAGCACGTCTCGCACGGCACCATCGCCGGCCTGTACGGCGGCACGGAGGACGCTCCGCTGCGGGAGCTGCTCACCAGGAAGGCGCGCAAGGGCCGCGTCGCCGAGCGCGCCGGCTTCGTCGGCACCGCGGAGGAGTTCGCCGACTTCGTCGAGGAGCTCGGCGACGACGGCGGCAGCGACGGGCTCCTCCTCTCCGGGGACCTGCACCCGGTCACCCTGCACCGGATGCTCGACGACCTCGTCCCCGTGCTGCGCCGCCGCGGGATCCTCCGCGACGAGCTCGCTCCCGGCGGGACCCGCGCCAATCTCTTCGGGACGTAGGGGGGGTCCGCCCCGTCTCACTCCGGATCCTGCGCCCGGCCGGGCACCGGGCGGAAGGATCCGTGCTCGATCTCGTGGGCGAGCTGCACAGCCTCGACACGCGAGGCCGCCCGGTCCACCGCCGGCGGCCCGGCCTCATCGGGGGTGCAGAGGGAGCGGAGGCGCTGAAGGACGGCTCCTCGCCACTGTCGTGCGATGCCGCCCGCCTCGGTGCTCCGCCGTCCCACCTCGTCGAGTCCCCGCGAAGGCGCTCCGCCGTTCACACGGCGGCCCGCACGGCTTCGAGCGTCTCGAGGAGGAGGGGACGCGGCATGGCGAAGACGAGACGCACGTGGTCGGCGTAGCCGGCGCCGCACAGGCGTCCGGAGGTGAGCGTCACTCCCGCCTCGCGCTGCAGGTGCTGCGCGGGATCGGCGAGGCCGAGAGCACCCAGGTCGAACCAGGCGAGATACGTCGCCTCCGGGGTGCGGTGCCCGATCCGGGGCAGCTCGGAGGCGAGGAAGTCGGCGATGAGGCGCCGGTTGCCGTCGAGGTAGTCGACGACCTCGTCGAGCCACGCTCCGCCCTCCCGGTAGGCGGCTGTCGAGGCGATCACGCCGAGATTCGAAGCGCCGTGCTGCACCGCGAACCCGAAGCGCGAGTAGACGTCCTCGTCTGCGTCGTTCGTGGTGATCAGCTGCGCGGCCTTCAGGCCGGGGATGTTCCACGCCTTCGAGGCGCTCGTTCCGGTGACGGAATGCCGGGCGGCCTCCTCCGAGACCGAGGCGTAGGGGATGTGGGGGACGCCGTCGAACCGCACCGGCGCGTGGATCTCGTCGGCGAAGACCCGCCCGCCGTGGCGCTCGACGACAGCGGCGAGACCTTCGAGCTCGGACCGCGGCAGGACCGAGCCCGTCGGGTTGTGCGGATTGCAGAGCACCAGGGTGCCCGCTCCCTGCGCGAAGGCCGCATCGATCCCGTCGAGGTCGTGCTCCCAGCGGCCGTCGACGATCGTTCCCGGAACCTCGATCACCTCGCGTCCGATGGCCGACAGGTAGGTGAGGAACGGCATGTAAGCGGGGGTAGGCACGATCACCGGTGAGCCGGGGCGGGAGAACTCGGTGACGGCCACTCCGAGCGCGGCCATGACATCCGAGACGGAGTGCACGCGGGCGGGGTCGACCGTCCACGCGTACTGCTCAGCGAGGTACTCCGCGGCGGCCTCGCCCAGCTCGCCCGCAGTCGAGGGGGACAGATAGCCCAGCACGTCGCCGGCCACGGCGTCGTGCAGTGCCCTCCGAACGGCCGGCGCCGTACCGAAGTCCATCTCGGCGACCCAGGCTCCGATGGTGCCGGGGCGGAGGCTCCACTTGCGGCTCGTCGGGCGGTCGAGTCGTTCGCGCGTGAGCGAGTCGAACAGGTGCATGGGAGTCCTCGGGGAAGCGGGCGGAGGGCGCCCCGCTGGGCGATCGGGGCGCCCGAGGCGGGGGCGGCTCAGCTGTTGTCGAGCGGGAGCCCGGGCGGGTTCACCAGGGCCTCGTCCACGGCCTCGTCCTGCAGGCCGTAGGCCGACAGCCAGTCCTGGTACTGACCGTTCCCGATGAGGTAGCCGAGGGCCTGGGCGATCGGCTCGGCGAGTCCGGAGTCCTTCTTCACAGTCGCCGCGATCAGCCCGTCGAGCGATTCGCCCGCTCCGGAGAACGTGCCGGCGTTGCGGGTCGGGTCGGCGCCGTCCTCCGAGATCCGGTTCTGGTAGACCGTCGTCGGGTTGGGCCCGAAGTAAGCGTCGATCCGGCCGGAGCCGAGAGCGAGAGTGACGGAGTTGGCATCGGGCAGTCGCGTGATCTCCAGGGACCTGCCCTCGGACTGCAGACGGGCCTGCCACTCGAGCAGGATCTTCTCCTGGTTGGTGCCGCTGCTGACCGCGACGGTGAGTCCGTCGAGGTTCTCGTAGTCGCCGTCGAACTCCCAGTCGTTCGAGGCGAGGACCTGGAACGCGAGGGTGTCGGAGCGGTAGGAGGCGAAGTCGTACTTCTCCTTGCGCTTCTCCGTGACGGTGATGTTCGAGAAGCCGACGTCGCTGCCTCCGGTGTCGATGCCCACGAAGAGGTTGTCCCAGGTGGAGTTCTCCACCTCGGGCTGCAGCCCGAGGACGGCGGCGACGAGGCGGCCGAGATCGGGCTCCGAGCCGGTGAGGGTCTCGGTGTCGGTCCCGGTGAACGCGAGCGGAGGGAAGCCTGCGGGGAGAGCGCCGACGCCGATCGTCAGGGTCCCGCGGTCGAGGATCTCCTGCGGCAGCGTGCCGCGGATCTCGTCGACGACCGGCACGTCGATGTCCGTCTCGGTCGCCGCTCCGTTGGAGAGGGCACCCACGGTGACGGTGGTGGTGCCGGAGGCGGCTCCCGGGGAGGCCGGGTCGGAGGCGGCGGCACCGGAGCAGGCCGCGAGGCCCGTCGTCAGCGCGGCGGCAGCGAGAAGCGCCCCGACTCTGGTCCAACGAGTGATGTGCGGTCTGGTCATGATTCGATTCCTGTGTCTGTCGTGCGGATGGAGAGGAGGAGGAGTGCGGGGGCTCAGCCGAGGACTCGGCCGAGGAAGTCGCGGGTCCGCGGATTCTGCGGGCGGTCGAGGACCTCGCTCGGGCTGCCCTGCTCGACGACGAGGCCGTCGTCGACGAACACCACCCGGTCGGCGACCTCGCGGGCGAAGCCGATCTCGTGGGTCACGACGATGAGGGTGCGGCCGCTCTCGGCCAGCGACCGGATGACCTGCAGCACCTCCCCGACGAGCTCGGGATCGAGAGCCGAGGTCGGCTCGTCGAAGAGGATCACCTCGGGGTCGAGCGCGAGCGCACGCGCGATGGCCACGCGCTGCTGCTGGCCGCCGGAGAGCTGCCTCGGATAGGCCGCCGCCTTGTCGGCGAGACGGACGTGCTCGAGCAGGGCGCGTGCCCGCTCGCGGGCCTCCGCGGGCGGCTGCCCCTGCGAGATCGGCGCCTCGGTGACGTTCTCGAGGATCGTCAGGTGCGGGAAGAGGTTGAAGCTCTGGAAGACGAAGCCGATCCTCGCCCTCTGGCGCAGGATCTCCTTCTCGCGCAGCTCCTTGAGCCGACCGCCGCGCAGCCGCACCCCGATCAGCTCGCCGTTCACGGAGACGAACCCCTCGTCGAGCTTCTCGAGATGGTTGATCGCCCGCAGCAGGGTCGACTTGCCCGAGCCGCTCGGACCGAGGATGACCGTGACGGTGCCCGCCTCGACGCGCAGGTCGACTCCCCGGAGCACGGTCCGGTCGCCGTAGGACTTGGTCGCGTTGTGGATCTCGATGGCGGCGGTCATCGCGCACTCCTCAGGCCGGCGAGCGAGCGCCGCACCCGCTGGAGGGGCGTGGGCGCGAGCTCCCGGTGCGCGCCGCGGGCGTAGAAGCGCTCGATGTAGAACTGCACGACCGAGATCGCCGAGGTCAGCACCAGGTACCAGATCGTCGCGACGACGAGCAGGGGGATGATGTCCGTCGGGTACGTGCTGCCGAGGTTCTGAGCGACCCCGAACAGATCGAGCAGCGAGACGTAGAACAGCAGCGAGCTCGCCTTCAGCAGGCCGATGATCTGGTTCACGTAGGCGGGCACGATCGAGCGGAGCGCCTGCGGGAGGACGATGCGGGTGAACTGGCGGCGCTGCGGGATCCCGAGCGCCTTCGCCGCTTCGTGCTGCCCCTGATCGACCGCGAGCACCCCGGAACGGACGACCTCGGCGCTGTAGGCGATCTCGGACAGGCTCAGGCCGATCACGCCGAGGGCGAGCGGAGGCAGCAGCGACACCGTCGGCACCGACCACTGCGGACCGAAGGGGATGCCGATGCCGACGGTCGGATACAGGTTGCCGAGATTGAACAGGAAGATGAGGACGAGGATCAGCGGCACCGAGCGGAACAGCCAGATGTAGACCCAGCTGAGCGTCGACAGCACCGGATTGCCCGAGAGCCGGGCTACTGCGACGACGATGCCTCCGACGAAGCTGATCACGGCGCTGATGGCGGTGGCGAGGAGCGTCAGCTGCAGCCCCTTCAGGATCGCCGGACTGAAGAGCCAGGTCCCGACCTTCGGCCACTCCCACGACGGGTTCGTGAAGAGGGTCTGTCCGGCGTTCAGCAGGAGCACGAGGACCAGTGCGGCGACCACCCAGCGCACCGGGTGGCGCAGCGGCAGCACCGGCCGCTCGCCGAGTCGGGCGAGGTCGATGCCTCCGGGAAGGGGGCCGGACGTGTCCCGCGGTCGAGGCGGCGCGATCGTGCCGCTCATGAGGCACGCCCCGTGACGCGACCGCGCAGGCGTGCTCCGCCGTCGGGCAGGGACGCGGTGAGCTGCGCGAAGGAGTCGTCGTGCGCGGTCCGGATCCTCGCGACGTCGAGCGGCCGATCGGTGAGCGTCCGCGCATAGCCGTGCAGGACGACCACCTCCGGAGGCTGGGTCACGTCGTAGAGCGGTGTGTAGCCCGCGGTGAGGTAGAGCCGCTGCGCCTCCGGCTGGAGCGGCCCGGTCGTGAGGTAGACGGTCGAGTAGCCGAGCCGGCGGGCCTCCGCCTCGAGCTCTGCGACCACGCGCAGGGCGAGTCCCTGCCGACGGTGCGCCGAGGATGTCCAGATGCGCTTGAGCTCGGCGGTCGTGTCGTCGAATCTCTTCAGCGCGCCTCCGGCGATCGCGGTGCCGTCGCGCAGAAGCAGGACGAAGGATCCCTCCGGCGGGGCGAACACCTCGCTCGGGTAGCGCGCGAGCTCGGCCGATGCCGGCTCGCCCCAGGCGGTGCCGTAGCGGGTGTCGTACTCGCGCTCGAGCTCGTCGAGCAGGGGCCGGGCCCGCGGGTCATCGGCCCGCACATGGACGAACTCGTCGGCCGCGACGGTGTCAGACGAGGACACGAGCGGCCTCCTCGGCGGCCTGGGCGGCCGCGGCGTCGCGTCGAGCGACCTCCTCGCGCACCAGCGGTATCACGTGGCGACCGAAGTCGAGGGTGTCGTCGACGTAGTCGTAGCCGCGCGCCGAGATGATGTCGACCCCGAGATCGACGTAGTCGAGCAGCGCGGCGGCCACCGTCTCCGGTGTCCCGACGAGGGCGTTCGAGTTGCCGCGCGCTCCCGCGGCGACTCCCGCCCTGGTCCAGAGCGCGCGATCGAAACGGTCGCCTGCGGCGGCGATCGCGAGGAGGCGCTGCGAGCCGGTGTTCTCCGGCGCGGCGAGGCCTCCGGGGGCGGTCTCGCGGGTGCGCGCCTCGATGCGGCGGAGGATCCCCTCCGCCTTCTCCCAGGCCTGCTCCTCGGTGGCCCCGAGGATGGGTCGGAAGGCGACCTGGATGCGCGGCGCGACGTCGCGGCCGGCCGCCGCCGCCGCCTCCCGGATGCTGCGGATCTGCTCGGCGGTGTCCCGCAGCGGCTCGCCCCAGAGCGCGTAGACGTCGCTCTCGGCGGCACCGACGGACAGAGCGGCGGGAGAGGAGCCTCCGAACGAGATCTGCGGCCGAGGCTGCTGCACCGGCCAGACGTCGCTGACGAACCGGGAGAAGCGGTAGTGCTCCCCGACGTGATCGAACGGCTCACGGGTCGTCCAGACCTGCTTGACGATCCTGATGTACTCGGCGGTGCGCGCGTAGCGCTCGTCCTTGCTCAGGTAGTCGCCCTCCGCGGCCTGGTCCGCGTCCGACCCGCCCGTGATCACGTGGACGCTCAGGCGGCCTCCACTCAGCTGATCGAGGGTCGCGAAGGCTTTCGCCGCGACCGTGGGGTAGGAGACGTTGGGCCGGTGCGCCAGCAGCAGCTGGATGCGCTCGAGCCGCGACGCGATGAAAGCGGCGGCGACGGCGGGGTCGGGGGCTCCGGAGTGGTAGGCGAACAGGATGCGGTCCCACCCGCTGTCCTCATGAGCCGCGGCCAGACGCACCGTGTACTCCGGGTCGAAGCTCGCGCCGCTGCGTGCTCGTGTCTCGCTGCCGTCGTTGAGCGCGGCGATGCCGAGGAATTCGATGGGCACTCGAGGCTCCTGCCTGTCGGGGCGCACCGTTCTGCACGCCGTGG
Source organism: Rathayibacter sp. AY1A7 (assembly GCF_002930845.1). Classification (NCBI taxonomy): domain Bacteria; kingdom Bacillati; phylum Actinomycetota; class Actinomycetes; order Micrococcales; family Microbacteriaceae; genus Rathayibacter; species Rathayibacter sp. AY1A7. The sequence continues at coordinate 70,308 of NZ_PSTL01000012.1, forward strand.
GGGCCGACGCTAGGGTCCGCGGCCACCCGGCTCCAACCCGCCGCTACACACTTCTTCACATCGTCACGAGTCGTCACAGAGCGGCGTCCTCACGGGGGAAGGGTCATCGTGGACGCATGTCAGCGCCATCGGACGGGACCCGCTCCCTCGTGATCGTCGGGGGAGGTCCCCGCGCGGTCGGGGTCCTCGAGCGCCTCGCCGCGAACGCCGCCGAGGACGCCCTCGGGCCGGCCGCGCTCGTCGTCCACGTCGTCGACCCGTACCCCGTCGGCCCCGGCCGGATCTGGCGCTACGAGCAGTCGCCGCTGCTGAAGCTCAACTCGCTCGCAGCCGACGTGACGATGTTCACCGACGCGAGCGCGACGATCGAGGGGCCGGTGCGCCCCGGACCCTCGCTGATCGAGTGGGCGGAGGCGGTGCGGGCCGGCCGGATCGCGCTCGCAGAGGGCGACGAAGCCGTGCGCCGCGAGCTCGACGGGCTCCGCGCCGACAGCTTCCCCACCCGCCGGCTGCAGAGCCTCTATCTGCGCTGGTTCCACCGGGAGGCGCTCGCCGCTCTCCGCCCTGACGTCGAGGTCCGCGAGCACGCGGCGCGCGTCGTCGAGGTGCTCGGCCGCGACGACGGTGCGCAGCGGGTCGTCCTCGACTCCGGCGACGTGATCGAGGCGGACCTGGTCCTGTTCTCGCTCGGGCACAGCGGCGCTCTGCCGACGGTCGACGAGACCCGGCTGGCCGGGTTCGCCGAGCGCCACGGCCTCGCCTACCTGCCGCCGTCGTTCACGGCCGACGCCGACCTCGGATCCCTCCGCGCCGGACACGACGTGATCGTGCGCGGCCTCGGCCTCGTCGCGGTCGACCTCCTGGTGCTGCTCACCGAGGGCCGGGGCGGCCGCTTCGAACGGGACGACGCCGGCGGACTGCGCTACCACCCGTCGGGACGTGAGCCGCGCATCCTGATCGGCAGCCGCCGCGGGGTCCCCTACCACTCGAAGATCGGCTCGACGCTCCAGGGAGCCGCGCCCGAGCCCCGCTGGTTCTCGGCGTCCGTCGTCGAGGAGCTGCGCTCGCGACACCGCCCGCTCGACTTCAGCGAGGACGTCTGGCCCCTGATCGCCCAGGAGATGCTCTGGGGCTACTACCGTGAGCTCTTCACCGGGCACCCCGACCGGGTGAGCACCGACTGGACGCACTTCTCGGAGGTGTTCTCGCGGCTCGACCCGCGCGCCTCGGTCCTCGCCGGCTCCCGCGGCCCGCGACCCGAAGCGGGACAGGGGTACGCTCTCCCCGCACTCGGGGCCGACGCCGAGCGGGTCCTCGGAGATGCGCGGACCCTGACCGCGCTCGTCGCGGACACTGTGCCGGACAGCCTCGACAGGCTGCTCCTCCCCGATCTCGACCGCCCGTTCGCCGATGTGCGGTTCGCCGACGGCTCGGCGCTGCAGGAGGCGGTGCGCGCCTACATCCGGGACGACCTGGCTCTGCGCAGCGGGCAGGAGCACAGCGCCACGATGGCGCTCTTCCTCGCGCTTCTGCGCAGCCACTTCCTCGTCGCCGATCTCACCGCGTCCGCGAGGTGGACGCCCCGCTCGCGGATCGAGGATCTGCACGGATGGTGGCTCGGCTGGTTCAGCTTCCTCGCGAGCGGGCCGCCCGCGCACCGTCTCGAGGAGCTGCTCGCACTCTCGGACGCGGGCGTCGTCGACTTCCTCGGCCCGGGCATCCGTGTGGAGACCTCCGAAGAGGAGGGCCGCTTCGTCGCGAGCGGCGGGGCGACCGATCAGGTCGTCCTCGCTGACGCTCTCGTCGACGCGCGCCTCCCCCGGACGTCCGTTGCGAGGAGTGACGACGCGCTGATGCGAGCGCTCGTCGCGTCGGGGTCGGCGGTCGAGGACCTCGTCGACGTCGGCGACACTCTCCTGTCGACCGGGAGGCTGCGCGTGCACCAGGACGACACCCTGCTGCGCTCGACGGCGGGAGGCCGCGTCGGCCGCCGGTACGCGATCGGCCCGTACACCGACTCGCCGTTCGTCGGCGCCTTCTCCCGGCCGGGCACGAACGCGGTGTCGTTCCGCGAGAACGACAAGGTCGCGCGCGCGCTGCTGCGCCGCCTCCGCGCACTCGACGACGAGGAGCTCGTCCGAGCCGGCACCCTGATCCGAGGAGCACGATGACCGCCGCCCCACCCCTCAGCCTCGCCGTCGCCCTCGAGGGCGCCGGCTGGCACCCCGCGTCCTGGCGCGAGCCTGGCGCCCGTCCCGACGCGCTCTTCACCGGCGCGTACTGGGCGGACATCGTGCAGCGGGCGGAGCGCGGCGGGATCGACTTCGTGACGATCGAGGACTCCTTCGCCCTGCAATCGGCGGACCCCTTCCTGGCCGACGACCGCACCGACGAGGTCCGCGGCCGGCTCGACGCGCTGCTGATCGCCTCCTACGTCGCCCCCCTCACGAGCCGCATCGGTCTCGTGCCCACGGTCACCGTGACGCACACGGAGCCCTTCCACGTGTCGAAGGCCGTCGCGACGCTCGACCACCTGAGCCGGGGGCGGGGCGGTTGGCAGGTCAGGGTGTCGTCACGCGTCGACGAAGCCTCGCACGTCGGACGACGAATCGCGGCGATCGTGCCGCCGGAGCCGGGCACGCCCCTTCTCGAGGACCCCGCGATCCGCGCCGTCGTCGACGAGCTCTTCGAGGAGGCGGCCGACGCCGTCGAGGTCGCACGGAGACTCTGGGACAGCTGGGAGGACGACGCCGAGATCCGCGACGTCGCCACCGATCGCTTCCTCGACGCCGACAAGGTGCACCGCGTCGACTTCGCAGGACGCTGGTTCTCGGTGCGCGGCCCCGCGATCACTCCCCGGCCGCCGCAGGGGCAGCCCGTCGTCGCCGCGCTCGCACACGCCGACATCCCCTACCGTTTCGCCGCGCGCTCGGCCGACGTCGTCTTCGCGACGCCTCAGAACGCAGCGGACGCCGAGAGGATCCTCCAGGAGATCGCCGAGGCGGAGCGCGGGGCGGGGCGCACGGGCGAGCGACTGCGGGTCCTCGCCGACCTCGTCGTCGTCCTCGACACCCCGGCGGAGTCCGCCGCGGCCAGACTCTCGCGCCTCGACGCTCTCGGCCGACCGCTCACCGGCGACGCCGCCGTCGCCGCCGGGTCGGCCGCGTCCGTCGCCGACCGCATCGCCGAGCTCTCACGGCTCGGCTACGACGGCGTCCGCCTCCGACCCGCGGTTCTCGCCACCGATCTGCCGCTGATCGCCGACGACCTCGTGCCCGAGCTGCGCCGACGCGGTCTGCTCGTCGGGACGGAGGAGGGCCGCACCCTCCGCTCAGCCCTGGGCCTGCCCACGTCGATCCCGAACCGCTACGCCTCCGAGGAGCAGTCATGACGCGGCGACCGAAGCAGATCGTCCTCGCCGCCTACGTGGGCGGGGTGAACGAGCACACCCTGTGGGAGCACCCCGACGCCGGCAGCCAGGTCGACTTCTCGACGTTCCGCCGCGTCGCAGAGACCGCGGAGCGCGGGCGGTTCGACTACTTCTTCCTCGCCGAGGGTCTGGCACTGCGGGAGCGCGCGGGGCGCCCGTTCGACCATGACATCGCCGGACGACCGGACACTCTGCCGCTCCTCGCCGCGCTGGCCGCGGTCACGGAGCACATCGGCCTGGTCGGCACGCTCAACGCGACGTTCAACGAGCCCTTCGAGCTCGCCCGTCAGATCGCGACCCTCGACCACCTCTCAGGCGGACGAGCGGGGTGGAACGTGGTCACGTCCTTCGACGCCTTCACGGGCGCGAACTTCCGCCGCGGCGGCTTCCTCGACCGCGCCGACCGCTACGCCCGTGCCGAGGAGGCCGTCCGCGCGGTGACGACGCTCTGGGACACCTGGACCTCCGACGCCGTGCGAGCCGATGCCCCCTCCGGCGAGTTCCTCGCCGACTCGTCGACGGGGTCGTTCGCCGTCTCGAGCAGCCAGTTCGACGTCTCCGGCCGTTTCACCGTGCCGCGCAGCCCGCAGGGCCGCCCGGTGATCGTGCAGGCGGGCGTCTCTCCGCAGGGTCGCGACTTCGCGGCGTCGAGCGCCGACGTGATCTTCTCCCCCTACCACCGGGGACCTGAGGCGCACGAGTTCGCGCGCGACATCGCGGCCCGGGTCGCGGCGGCGGGTCGCCCGGCCGGCTCCGTGCGGATCCTCCCGTCAGCCGCCGTCGTCCTCGGCGGCACCGCTGCGGAGGCGGAGGAGAGAGCGCGGTGGATCCGCGATCAGCAACTCACACCGCGCACGATCCAGGTGCTCTTCGAGCAGGTCTGGAACCGGGACCTGTCGGGCTTCGACGTCGACGGGCCGGTACCCGATCTCGAGCCCGACCTCGAGGCGCCGCCGCTGATCGAGGGCCGCGCACTGATCCACGGTGATCGCGCGGGGACCGTGCGCGCCTGGCGTGCGCTCGCTCAGGAGCGCGACCTCACCCTCCGCGGTCTCGCCGAGACCGTCTTCGACCGCACGGAGTACGTGGGCACGGCTGAGCAGGTCGCCGACCGTCTCGACGAGTTCGTGCAGAGCGGAGGCGGCGACGGGGTCGTCCTCGGATCGCACCTGCACCCGGGTGGTCTGGACGAGTTCGTCGACCGCGTCGTGCCGCTGCTGCAGGAGCGCGGTTCGCTGCGCACCGAGTACGAGGGCACGACCCTGCGGGAGAACCTCGGCCTGGAGATCCCCGCCCGGCCGTGACCTCATCCCCTCCGCCCCCTCTCCGACCTCCGAAGGAAGACCATGACCGACGCCTACTACGACCGCGCAGCCGACCGCCGCTACACCGCCGCCTACAAGAAGGAGACCCCCGACGTCCTTGCGGCGTTCACCGCCTTCGACACCGCCGTCTTCGCTCCGCAGGGTCGCGAGATCCCGCTCAAGTACCGCGAGCTCATCGCCTACGCCGTGGGCATCAGCAAGCAGTGCGTCTACTGCATCGACGGCCACGGCCAGAACGCCGTGCGCGCCGGTGCGACCGAGACCGAGCTCGCCGAATCAGCCTGGGTCGCGGCCGCCATCGGAGCCGGAGCCGCCTTCGCGCACGGCCGACTCGGCTTCAAGCTGACCGAGGACCACCCGCACTGATCGTGCCCCCGCCCCAGTCCCTCCTACCGATCGGCCGATCATGACGAACGAACCCGCCTTCAGCATCACCCTCACCCCCTTCGACGAGGACTACTCGCCGGCCCAGAGCTCCCGGATCACCACCAACTTCGCGAATCTGGCCCGCGGCGAGCGCCGCCGGGAGAACCTCCGGACCGCGCTGCGGATGATCGACGACCGGTTGAACGATCTCGTGCCGGGCGACGATCCGAGCCGCGGCCGCTACACGGTCGGGCTCGACATCGTCTCCGTCGGGCTGCGGCTCACCACGGACGGCGAGGACCGGGAGTTCCCCCTGCTGGAGGTCCTGCGCACCCGGATCCTCGACCGCCGCACCGGCCGATGTCAGCCGGGGACACTGGGGAACAACTTCTCCTCCTACCTCCGCGACCACGACTTCAGCGTGCGGCTGCCGGCGGTCAACGCCGCGCAGGCCGGCTTCACCGTCCCCGACGACTTCGGCGTCCTGCACGGCGCGCTCTTCCAGCACTTCCGGGACTCCGCGCAGTACGCGGAGCTCTCGTCGGCGCCGCCCGTCATCTGCATCAGCGTCTCGACGAGCAGGACGTACCGGCGCACCGGGACCCTCCATCCGGTCCTCGGCGTCGAGTACCGGCAGGACGAGCTCTCGCTGACCGACCGGTACTTCGCGGAGATGGGCCTCGGGGTCCGCTTCTTCATGCCGCCCGGCAGCACGGCGCCGCTCGCGTTCTACTGCGGCGGCGACCTGCTGGAGGACTACTCGGACCTCCAGCTCATCGCCACCATCAGCACGATGGAGACGTTCCAGAGGATCTACCGGCCCGAGATCTACGGCGCGCGCTCAGCCGCCGCCGACGTCTACCGGCCGGACCTGGAGCAGCAGGACTACGTGCGGCCCGCGGTCTCCTACGACCGCGAGGAGCGCGGCCGGCTCGCGGTCGAGCAGGGGCGGTTCGCAGAGGAGCACCTCATGAAGCCGCACGGGGAGCGGCTGCGGCAGTGGGCCGCCGGGTACGCGGGAGCGGTCCGATGAGCGCCCGCGGATCCTCGACGTCCCTCCCGCTCCTGCCCACCTCGATCGCCGGCAGCCTGCCGAAGCCGTCGTGGCTCGCGCAGCCGGAGACCCTGTGGTCCCCGTGGCGGCTGACCGGCGACGCCCTGGCCGAGGGCAAGCAGGACGCCCTGCGCGCCGCTGTCCACGAGCAGCACCACCGGGGCCTGGACATCGTCAGTGACGGGGAGCAGACCCGGCAGCACTTCGTCACGACGTTCATCGAGCACCTCACGGGCGTCGACTTCGAGCGGCGCGAGACGGTGCGCATCCGCGACCGGTACGACGCGAGCGTGCCGACCGTCGTCGGCGCCGTAGGGCTCGAGAGGCCCGTGTTCGCCGACGACGCCCGGTTCCTGCGCGAGCAGACCGATCAGCCGATCAAGTGGGCGCTGCCCGGCCCGATGACGATGATCGACACCCTCTCCGACCGGCACTACGGGAGCCGCGAGAAGCTGGCGTGGGAGTTCGCGACCATCCTCAACGAGGAGGCGCGAGCCCTCCAGGACGCCGGAGTCGACATCGTCCAGTTCGACGAGCCCGCCTTCACCGTCTTCTTCGACGAGGTGCACGACTGGGGTGTGGCCGCGCTGGAGAGGGCGGCGGAGGGACTCCGCATCGAGACCGCGGTGCACATCTGCTACGGCTACGGGATCAAGGCGAACACCGACTGGAAGGCGACCCTCGGGTCGGAGTGGCGGCAGTACGAGGAGTCGTTGCCGCTCCTCCAGCAGTCCTCGCTCGACATCGTCTCGCTGGAGAGCCACCACTCCCACGTGCCGATGGAGCTGATCGAGCTCGTCCGTGGCAAGAAGGTCATGCTCGGAGCGATCGACGTGGCGAGCGGGACCGTCGAGACGCCCGAGGAGGTCGCCGACACCCTGCGCCGCGCCCTCCGGTTCGTCGACGCGGACCTGCTCCTCCCGAGCACGAACTGCGGCATGGCGCCGCTGCCCCGCGACCTCGCCTGGGGGAAGCTCAGCGCGCTGAGCGCGGGAGCGGCGATCGTCCGCGAGGAGCTCGCGCCCTGACGGGCATCCGGGGAGACGGGTCGCGGCCGGCCCGTCTCCCCGGAGGTCCCGCCCGCCTCACCCCTCCGCTCGCGCCTCCTGCGCCGCGATGTCCTTCATCGCCAGGTCCGCCCGGCGGAACTGGTCCGTCTCCGGGAGCGCGAGGTGCAGTCCGGCGACGGTCGTGAGCGAGACCGTCACCTCGGCCACGGTCACGTCGAGGACGTGCCCGCCCTTCTCACGGGCGTCGTCGACGTAGTGCAGGTGATACCCGGGGACCGACACGGCCTGCTCGAACTGCGGAGTGCGGAAGCCCGCGATCGTGCCGCGGGTGTCGGCGATGCCGGTGACGCTCTGGTGGGCGGTCGCCTCGATCAGGGGCGGGTACGGCTCGGTCTGCGCGCCCACGGTCCGGGTTCGGACCTCGGTGAACCGGCCGTCGATCCGCAGGGCGACGGGGATGTTCCCGCCGTCGACCGCGTCGTCGATCAGCCGGGTGAGGCCGGCGAGACCGGTCGGCTCCTCCACCGTGAACGTCGTGGTCGCGTGGAAGGGCAGCACGGCGGCGAAGGGCGTCCGGTCGTCGCCGTCCGCGACCTGGACGGAGCCGTCGCTGCGTAGGTGGTAGCAGACGCCGTCGACGATCACCATCTCGCCGTCCAGGTGGTTGAAGGTGCCCAGCCCGAGGTCGCCGTGGGTGAGCAGCTCGCGGATCGTCAGGTCCCCGTCGTACACCCCGGCCAGCAGCGCGGCCATGGTCGAGCTCTGGTAGATCGCGTAGTCGTCGGTCGAGTCGACCGTGTGCGTGCTCATTCGAAGGCGTCCTCGACCAGGTGGGCGGCGATGTCGACGTTGCGGCTGTAGTCCACCGCGACGTCGATGATCGAGACGCCCGGCTCGGCGAGGGAGGCGCGGAAGGCCTCCTCGAACTCGGCGAGGCCGCTCACCCGCCTGCCCGTGGCGCCGAACGCCGCCGCGAACTTCTCGATGTCGTAGTCGCCGAGCTGGACCCCGGACTTGCGGCCGTACTTCAGCAGCTGCTGGAAGCCGACCATGTCGTAGGTGTCGTCCCGCATGATCACGTGCGTGAACGAGAGGCCGAGCCGCGTCGCCGTCTCGATCTCCGTCGCGGAGAACAGGAAACCTCCGTCGCCCGAGACGGAGACCACCGGGGTCCCGGGGCGCAGGAGGCTCGCCGCCATGCCCCACGGGAAGGAGACGCCGAGGGTCTGCTGCCCGTTCGAGAAGAGCAGGTGCTTGGGCTCGTACACCCGGAAGTGCCGGGCCATGAAGATGTAGTTCGAGCCGATGTCGCAGGCCACGGTGGCGTCGTCCGAGAGCAGGTCGCGCATCAGGAGCACGAGGCGGGCGGGATCGACGGTCCCGGGAGCCGCCTCGGCCGTCCGCGCCGCGTCGTCGATCCGCTCCAGTTCGCTCCGGTGCCGGGCGACCCGGTCGGCCGCGTCCTCGTCGAGCTGCAGGCCGGAGACGAGCGGCGTGAGGGCCGCGACGGTCTGCGCGAGATCGCCCTTCAGCTCCAGCGCCGGCAGGTAGTGGTTGTCCAGCGGGGCGTCGACGGAGTCGATGTGGACGATCCGGCGGTCGACGTCGCTGTTCCAGATCACCGGGTCGTACTCGACGGCGTCGTAGCCGATCGCGACGACGAGGTCGGACTCGGCGAGGGCGAGGTCGGCGGTCTGGTTCTTGAAGAGGCCGACGCGGCCGAGGTAGTGGTCCTCGAGCTCGCGGGGGACGAGGCCGGCCGCCTGGAACGTCTCGATCACCGGCAGCTCCGTCTCGCTGATCAGGGCCCGCAGGGCCGCGACGGTCTCCGGCTCCGACGCGCGGAGGCCCACGAGGAGGACGGGCCGCTCCGCGGTGTTGATCAGGTCGGCGGCGTGCGTGAGGTCCTCGGCGCGCGCCGGACCGCTCGTCGGCCCCGTGGCCGCCCGGGTGATGACCTGCGAGGTCGGCGCGGCCATCACGCTGGCCGACAGGACGACCGCCGCGGCGCCTCGGGGCTCGGTGACGGCGGCGCGGAAGGCGTTGCTGACCGCCTCCGAGACGTCGTCCGGATCCGTCGACTCGACCGCGTACTTCGTCACGGTGGTGAGGAAGGCGGCCGCGTCCATCGACTGGTGCGTGCGCTTGAGGCGGTCGGAGAGCTGCACGGCCCCGGCGAGCGCGACGACCGGGTCCTGCTCTGTGTTGGCCGTGAGCAGGCCGGTGGCGAGGTTGGTCGTGCCGGGGCCGGAGGTCACCAGGACGACGCCCGGGCTGCCCGTCAGCCGTCCCACCGCGGCGGCCATGAAGGCGGCGTTCTGCTCGTGCCGGCAGACGATCAGCTCCGGCCCCTCGTCGGCGAGGACGTCGAAGACCGCGTCGATCTTCGCTCCCGGGATCCCGAAGACGTACTTCACGCCGTTGGCGGTCAGGGTCTCGATCACCCGCCGTGCACTGCGCGTCTCGACGTTCGGCTGCTCCATGGTCGGCTCCGCTCTCTCCTCGGTTGTACCGACGAGCGTAGGAACGGGGGCACCCGGAGCGACCCGGTCAGATGACTCGTTCTGCCGGTGCATCTCCGGCGGCGTACCGATCGCAGTGACGGAGCGCTCGGCCGGGACACGCTCGGCTCCCCCGCCGACGGTCTGCTCCGAGAGTCGTCCGACGCTCGCCGCGACGTCCCCGGTCGTGATGGACTTGCCCGCATGATGATCTCTCCGCGCGAGTCCGCGCACGACACGAAGGCAGGCGTCTGATGGCCGAGGAGCGCGCGATCCTCGCGGGCGGATGCTTCTGGGGGCTCCAGGAGCTCATCCGCGACATGCCGGGCGTCTTCAGCACCCGCGCCGGTTACGCCGGCGGCAGCACGCCGAACGCGACCTACCGCCACCACGGCGACCACGCGGAGGCGGTCGAGATCGAGTTCGATCCCGAGCAGCTCTCCTACCGCGACCTGCTCGAGTTCTTCTTCCAGGTGCACGACCCGACGACGAAGAACCGTCAGGGCAACGACATCGGCACGGCCTACCGCTCCGTGATCCTCTTCCTCTCGCCTGAGCAGGAGAGGGTCGCGCGTCAGACGATCACCGAGATCGACGCGTCGGGCCGCTGGCCCGGACCGGTCGTCACCGAGGTCGAGCCCGCCGGCGAGTTCTGGGACGCCGAGGAGGAGCACCAGGACTACCTGCGCAAGCACCCCGGCGGCTACACCTGCCACTGGGTCCGGCCGAAGTGGGCGCTCGACGCCTGATCCCGGTCACGCGGGACGCGGGGCCCCGGGCTCCGCTCCCGCGGGCACGGCTCGCGCGCGGTGCGCGAAGAGAAGCACGACGGCGACCGCCGAGAGCACCAGGGCCGGCGTCGGGGCCCAGGCCGGAGCGAGCGTCACGGTCGCCGCTCCGACGACGGCCCCGACCGCGAGGCTCGCGACGATGAGCGCCTGGAGGGTCCTCGACCCGGACGAGCGCTCGGCGAGCTCCTGCATCAGGCTCGTGAGCGTGCCCGTGACGAACGTGGTCGTCAGGCCGGCGGCGCCGGAGATCCGCTTCGCGAGCACGGTCTGCAGCCCCAGCGCCGCCGCGCTGGTCGCGATGAACGCGCAGTCCACGAGCAGCGACGTGCCGCCCTGCACCGTCGGCCAGGCGACCGCGACGGCGAGCTGCAGGACGACCCCCACGAGCGCGATCGAGCGGAGCGGACGTCTCCCGTCGCCGGTCGACGGCGTGCGCGCCCGGGTCGTGCGGAACCCGGCGTAGACCGCTCCGGCGAAGAAGACGATCGCCGTGACCGCTCCGGCCGCGGTCGTCAGCCAGGCGGAGCGGGGGTACAGCCCCAGCAGCACCAGGTTGCCCGTCATGTTCGCGGTGAAGATGCCGCCGAGCAGGAGGAACGCGAACGCGTCGGTCGCGCCCGAGGCGATCGCCAGCAGCACCAGGGCGAGCCTGAGTCGCGCGGGGCCGGTCACCGCCGTCACGCGCGGCCCTCACCCATGGAGCTGCCGCCAGGTGACGATCTGCTCGCCGCGGAGCTCGTAGCTCCCGAAGCAGCGGAGCCAGTGGCCCTCCCCCGTGTCCGAGCGGAGGTGCAGGGCGTGCTCGGTGAGGACGACGCTGCCGGCGACGGCGATCGTGACGAGGGCGATCCGGATCTCGGTGAACGCCCGGTGGACCTCGTCGCACATCTCGAGGACCCGCGCCCGCCCCGCGATCTCCTGCGAACTCGACGCACTGTAGACGACCTCCGGATGCAGGAACGGGACGAGCTGGCGGCTGTCGCGAGCGCTCCACACCTCGAGGAAGTCGCGCACGACCAGCTCGTTCTCGATCATCGCGACGCCCCGCACCGATGCGTCCTGCCAGCTCTCGGCCATGGGTCCTCCCGCCGTCCCCGCACCGACACTCGTCGATGGCGACGAGCCTGCCCGAGAGCGCCCCGGGCGCCTACGCGTCGGATGACCCGATCTCCCCGCCGGCGGGCTCACCGCGCGTGGGCCGTCGCCAGCTCGCCCCAGTGCGTCGTCGCCCGGAGCGAGAGGGCGTCGCGCTTCATCGTCCACACCGGCCCCGTGCGGATGCCCGCCAGCCCGAGGCCGACCGCGGACCGGCCGTGGCGCTTCGTCACGGCGTCGATGGTGGCGCCGAGGCCCTTCGTGTCGAAGGCGGTGTGGAAGATCTCGAGCAGCGCGTGGGAGTGCCGCGGCGACAGGTTCGTGAGGATGACGCCGGCCCGCACGTAGCGCGCGCCCTCCCGCAGCCGCGGGCGCAGGGTGCCGATCGCGGCCTTGACGATACCCACCGGGTCGTCGGTGGGCACGGGGAAGCCGGCGATGCCGCCGGCGGACTCGTACGGCGCGTCCGCGAACGGCGACGTCGACGCGAACACGCTCATCGTCCTGGTGACCGACTCCTGAGCGCGGAGGCGGTGTGCGGCGCGCTGGGCGTAGACGGAGAGCACCTGCTCCATGTCCGCGATCGTCGTCACGGGAGTGGCGAAGGACCGGGAGAAGATCAGCTGGTCGCGGACGGTGCGGGCGGCCTCGAGCGGGATGCAGTCGACGCCGCGCAGCTCGTAGACGGAGCGCTGCAGGACGACCGAGAACTTCTTGCGGATCAGCGCGGGGTCCGCGTCGCGGAGGTCGCGGACGGTGTGGATGGACAGCTCCGCGAGGCGCTTCCCGGTGCGGCCGGCGACTCCCCACAGCTCGGTGACGTGCTGCGAGGCCATGAGCGCGTCGAGCTGCTCGGGCGTGTACCAGTCCGTATCGCAGACGCCCCCCAGGCGCGGGTGCTTCTTCGCTCCGCCCTTGTTGACGAACTTCGCGAGAGTCTTGCTCGGCCCGAATCCGACGCAGACGGGCAGGCCGACGTTCTTCGCGACGGCCGCCCGCATCGCCCGGCCGATCTTCGCCCGCTCCGCCACGTCGCCGTCGACGCCGAGGAAGGACTCGTCGATCGAGTACACCTCCTGCCAGGCGGAGTAGCGGCCCAGCAGCTCCATCACGCGCGCGGACAGCTCGCCGTACAGCTCGTAGTTGCTCGATCGGGCGATCACCTCCGGGAGGCGACCGGAGCGGATGAGCGGCTCGATCTGGAACCAGGGCGTGCCGTTCTCGATCCCGAGCCTCTTCACCTCGTCGGAGCGGGCGACCACGCAGCCGTCGTTGTTCGAGAGGACGACGACCGGCCGGCCCGCGAGCCTCGGATCGAACAGCCGCTCGCAGGAGACGTAGAACGAGTTCACGTCGACCAGGGCGATGCGCCGCTCAGAGCGCACGGTGCAGCCGGTGGAGGCAGACGGTGACGACGCCCCACACCTGGAGGTCGCTCAGCTCGGCGACGTGGATCGGCGGGTACTCCGGGTTCTCGGCCCGCAGCACCACTCCCCCGGGGTGCAGCTCGAGGCGCTTGACGGTCAGCTCGCCGTCCAGGATCGCGATGACGACGCTCCCGTGCGTCGGCGTGATCGACCGGTCGACCACGAGCTCGTCGCCGTCGCTGATGCCCGCGCCGACCATGCTCTCGCCCGAGACGCGGACGATGAACGTCGACGTCCTGTCGCGGATCAGGTGGTCGTTGAGGTCGAGGGACCCGTCGAAGTAGTCCTGCGCCGGCGACGGGAATCCCGCCGCCACCGCCTCGCTGGTGACGAGGAAGGTGACGGCGACGGCGTCCGAGGCCGGAGTCGCGATGCGCTCCACGACGGTCACACCCATGGTCGGCTCCCTCCTCGTGGTATCGAACGTGTGTTCGAACGCGTCCGAGTGTAGGTCGGGGGCACCGACATTCGGGAGGCGCTCGGCGCCGTCCTCGATCGCCGGCGGGGACGATCATCGGCGATGCCGCCGGTCGCCGGGAGGAGTGGCGCGTCGGCCGACGCGGGCCCAGCGTCTCTGGAGCCTTCTCCGGCACGATCCGACCTCATCCCCTCGGAAGGAGCCCCTCCCATGCGCGCATCCCGTCCCCTTCCCGGCGACCCCTGGCCGTCGGAGATGGTCATCACGGTCGAGGACAACCCCTCAGCGCTGCTCGAGCTCCTCTGGATCCGCGAGGCGCGGGGCCTCACCCCGGCGGGCGACGGGCCGCCGCCGCTCGAGCGGTCCCCGGAGCGGGTCGGGTCGGCGGAGCCCGGCGCCGACGAGCAACGCGCCTGGCCTCAGCTGTGGCAGGACTGCGTCGAGCATCTGGCGGTCGAGACCGGCCCGCTCCTCCGACGGCTCTCCAGCACCGCCGACGGATCGCCCGAGCGCGCACGCCTCCTCGACCTCGCTCGCGGCCCCGGCTGGCGGGAGCGCTTCGGCGACGACTCCCTCGGAGCTCCCTTCCGCGCCTGGCACGACGAGCTGCGGTCCGCCCAGATGGACGCACGGGACGTCCCTCTGGACGCCGCCCCCGAGCGGCGCTGCCTCGGCTTCCTCGTCCCCGCCTTGGAGGCCGGACTGACGACGGTGGTCACCCTCCCCTGCCGCGGCGAGTACACGCGCGCCGTCTCCGGCTCGGTGCTGCTCCTGACCGACAGCGACCACCGGGACCCGGACCGCTACGCGGCCGCGCTCCGCCGGTTCGCCGACGGCTCGCTGGAGTGACGGGGCACGGATCTCCGGATCGGATGAACGCTCGCGCGCTCCGGACGGTATCCCCCTCCGAGCCGCCGATCTCCGGCGACCGCAAGTCTCGAGGAGTGCACGATGACCAGGAACATCAGAGTCGGTATCGCAGCTGTCGCCGTCGCGGGCGTGATGGCGGTGGCACCCGTGCTCGCCGGTGCGAGCAGCGTCGCTCCGGCCGCGGCGACCAGCGACTCCAGCAGCGCGTCGGACAGGAACCTGATCAACGCGGTCCGCTCCGTGGCGGCGAAGCTGCGGGTCGTCGGACTCTCCGACGGCGGCACGAAGCTCGTGCAGTTCAACCCGACCAAGCCCGGGAAGGTCACGAACCGCGTCGCCGTCACCGGCCTCACCGGCGGCGACACCGCGCTCATCGGCATCGACTACCGGGTCCAGGACGGCGCCCTCTACGGCGTCGGCGACAACGCGGCGAGCGCCGGCGTCTACTCCATCAACCCGTCCACCGGCGTGGCCACCCAGGTGACCCGTCTCACCGTGGCGCTGAGCGGCACCTCCTTCGGCGTCGACTTCAACCCCGCCGCCAACGCGCTGCGCGTGGTCAGCGACACGGGCCAGAACCTCCGTCAGCCGTTCGCCACCGCGGGCGCCGCGACGGTCGCCGACGGCACGCTCAGCTACGCCGCGCCCGCCGTGGCCACCGGTGTCGCCGGGGCCGCGTACACGAACAACGACCTCGACGCGAACAGCGCGACCACCCTGTTCGTCCTCGACACGGCCCTCGACCAGATCGCCATCCAGTCCCCGGCCAACGCCGGCACCCTGGCGCCGACCGGGAAGCTCGGCCTCGACGCAGCGGGTGCGACCGGCTTCGACATCTACTCCGTCCTCCGCAACGGCAGCTCCATCGGCTCGGTCGGCCTCGCCGCCGTCAACGGGGCGCTCTACGAGATCGGACTGCTGAACGGCACGGCGACTCCGCTCGGCGCCATCGGGGCGAACGTCACGGACATCGCCGTTCCGCTCGTCCAGCGCTGACCCGAAAGGCTCCCGGCGACCGCGCCCCTGCCGACCGACGCTCCCGGTGAGCGCCGGTCGGCAGGACGCCGGTCGGCAGGACGCTCCGGCGGGCCGCCGGGGCCGAGAGCCCTCGTCGGAAAGTTCACTCAGCTATGCATCACCGTTCACCCACCGATGCGGCGATGAGGAGTGAGATGAGCGTGCCCCTTTCCGGGGTCTCACCTCTCAAGGAGTCCACGACGTGACACGACTGTTCCGCTCCGCGAACCGCGGACGCTCCGCTCTGGCCCTCTCGGCCGCTGCTCTGGTCTGCGCCGCCGCCCTGGCCGCACCCGGCGCCGCCACTGCCGTCGGTGCCGCCGACCTCTCCGCCACCGGCGGAGCCGCCCGCATCTCCCCGGTCGACGCCGACCTCTCCGACTCGCTGCGCGCAGCGGTGAAGGAGCAGGACGCGAAGAACGTCATCCTCCTCATCGGGGACGGCATGGGCGATTCGGAGATCACCGTCGCCCGCAACTACCAGTACGGAGCGGCCGGCCGCTTCCCCGGGATCGACGCCCTGCCGATCACCGGCCAGTACACGACCTACTCGCTCTACCGCGCGGACGACCCGGCGACGGGCGCCGTCAAGGGCGCCCCGGACTACGTGCCCGACTCCGCCGCCACCGGCAGCGCCTGGGCCACCGGCACCAAGACCTACGACAACGCCATCTCGGTCGACATCGACCAGCAGCGCAAGGACACCCTCCTCGAGATCGCGAAGGCGAACGGCCTGAAGACCGGCAACGTCACCACCGCCGAGATCCAGGACGCCACCCCGGCCGTGCAGGCCGCCCACGTCGACGCCCGCAGCTGCTACGGACCCGACAGCGCGAGCTGCGGCGACGACGCGCTGGAGAACGGCGGACTCGGCTCGATCAGCGAGCAGATCCTCGACACCCGCGCCGACCTGACCCTCGGCGGAGGCTCGGCCAGCTTCGCGCAGGTCGCCCGCGCCGGCGACTGGAGCGGCGAGCCGCTGTTCCAGCAGGCCGCGGAGCGCGGCTTCCAGGTGCTCGGGGACGCCACGACTCCCGCCACCGCCGCGCAGCTCGACGCGCTGACCGTCGCCGACCAGGACGCGCCCGTGCTCGGACTGTTCAACTCCGGCAACCTGCCCGTCCGCTACGCGCCCACCCCGGCGACGGTCGGCGGAGCGGACGCCGCCCCGCAGACCTGCGCCGCGAACCCCGACCGTCCGGCCGAGCAGCCGACGCTCCGCTCCATGACCGAGAAGGCGATCGACCTCCTCGACACGGGCGACAAGGGCTTCTTCCTCCAGGTCGAGGGCGCGAGCATCGACAAGCAGGACCACGCCGCGAACGCGTGCGGCCAGATCGGCGAGACCGTCGACCTCGACGAGGCCGTCCAGGCCGCGCTCGCGTTCGCCGAGGCGGACGGGAACACCCTCGTCATCGTCACCGCCGACCACGCCCACTCCAGCCAGATCGTCGACTCCACCCCCCCGACCTCGCTCAGCACCGCGCTGAAGACCGCCGACGGCAGCACCATGAAGGTGTCGTACGGCACCGCCGCCGAGGGCGGATCGCAGCAGCACACCGGAACGCAGCTGCGCATCGCCGCCTACGGGCCGGGCGCGGCGAACGTCGCCGGGCTCACCGACCAGACCGACACGTTCTTCACCATCACGAACGCGCTCGGAGTGGACCGCGACATCCGCTCGATGAGCTTCGGAGCCACCGCCGAGCTCTCCGGCTCGTCGTTCGCCCCCGGAGCCGACGTCACCCTCACCGCGAAGGGCTTCAACGGGGACACGCAGCTGATCGGCTCCGCGCCCCTGTTCACGGACCGCACCGCGACCCGCGACCTCGCCGGTGGCGGCCTCACCGTCACGGCGAAGGCGCCCACCACGCCCGGCGACTACAGCGTCACGGTGACCGGCGACCAGACCGGCAAGGCGATCACCCTGCCGTTCACCGTCACCGAGCGGCCGAAGTCGAGCACCCCCATCACCGACAAGGTCAAGGACCTCGGCGGGAAGCTGATCGACAAGATCCGCCAGCACTGAGCACTCGTCGGCCCGGCTCCTCTGGAGGAGCGCGGGCCGACGGAGTCGCGGGAAGGGCCGTCCCTCGGGGCGGCCCTTCCTCGCGTCGGGGGGGTGTCGGCACGACCGGACCGGTGAGCCCGCCTCCGATCAGGACGCGCCGACTCCCGGCGACCGGTCGCGATGCGGCACGGCCCCCGCGCGCTGCACGATCGAGCGGATCAGCGCTTCGAGCAGCAGCGCCGCCCGGCTCGCTGTCAGCGGAGTGGGCTGCCGATCCGACGAACCACTGCGACTCCCCTCGGAGGAACAGCCCGCTGCTCGAAAAGGTCCGGCTCATCAGAGGGAAGCGCGACTCGGCGGTCGGTGCGGTTGATGTAGAAATCGAACCCGCTGCCGTCGATCGTCCGCCGCGAGTGGAAGACGGCGCCGACCATCTCCGACGGGAGCTCGGAGGCCACTCCGGCGGCCTCGAGAAGTTCGGCGACGACATCGAGGAGGTCATCCCCTCGGAGACGGGTCGAGACGTAGGAGGCGCTGCCCGCTCCGGCCGCGCGCCGCGTCACCGCCGGCTCGCCCGCGTGCGGTCCTGTCGCGTAGCGGCGGACCACCCGCGTCTCAGGACTGCGGAGCTGGATCCCCTCGGTCCACAGGGATCCGCGCAGGTCACCCTCCAGCAGGACGTGCTCCTCCTCGAGGAGCGGGTGGAACTCCTCCACTCGGATGCCGAGGAGGTCGCGCAGAGCACCCGGGTAGCCGCTGGCGACGACGTGGTCGTTCTCGTCGGCGATCCCCGAGAAGTACGTGGTGATCAGGTTCCCGCCGCCCTCGACGTAGCCGGTCAGCTCGCGACCTGTCCGCCCGGAGACGAGGTAGAGCATCGGAGCGACGACGACGTCGTACGGGGTCAGGTCGGTGCCCGGGGTGATCACGTCCGCGCGGACGCCCGCGTCGGCGAGCGCGCGCCACCAGTCCAGCGCCTCGCGTCGGTAGCGCAGCAGCGTGCTGGGGTGCGATTCCAGCTCGCTCGCCCACCAGGAGTCCCAGTCGAACAGGACGGCGACCGGGGCCGCCTCGCGCCGGCTCCCCGCCACATCGTCCAGCCGGCGCAGCCGCTCCCCCAGCTGGACGACGTCGCGGAACAGCTGGCTGTCCTCGCCGGCGTGGGGCAGCATCGCGGAGTGGAACTTCTCCGCTCCGGCGACGGACTGCCGCCACTGGAAGTAGCAGACGGCGTCGGCGCCGTAGGCGACGTGGGTGAGGGCGTCGCGCGCCATCTCCCCCGGCTGCTTGGGCTGGTTGACCGGCTGCCAGTTCACCGCGCTGGTCGAGTGCTCCATCAGGAACCAGGGCGATCCCTGCGCGACGCCTGAGGTCAGCGCCGCTGAGAAGGCCAGCTCGTCGAAGGACTGCTCCCCGGCGAAGCGGTAGTGGTCGTTGGAGACGAAGTCGACCTCCCGCGCCCAGTCGTCGTAGGCGGCGTGGTTCTTGCCCTCCATGATCATGAAGTTGGTCGTGACCGGGATGTCGGGGGTGATCCGCCGCAGCACCTCGCGCTCGGCGACGAGGTACTCCTTCAGGGCGTCGGAGGAGAAACGGAGGAAGTCCAGGCGCTGGGTCGGGTTCGGCAGGGCCGCCACCAGACGCGGAGTGAGCACCTCCTCGAACGAGCTGTAGCGCTGCGACCAGAACGCTGTCCCCCACGCCGCGTTGAGGCCGTCGATGCCGGTGTAGCGGTGCTCGAGCCAGGTGCGGAACGCCCGCGTGGCGTCCTCGGAGTGGTCCCAGGCGTTGTGGCAGCCGAGCTCGTTGCTGACATGCCAGGCGACGATCGCGGGGTGGTCCCGGTAGCGCTCGGCGATGCGCTCGACGAGCTCGAGGGCGTGCGCTCGGAAGACCGCCGAGGTGGGACGCCAGTGCTGCCGGCCCCCGGGCGAGAGGATCCTGCCGTCGGCGGTGACGGGGAGGATCTCCGGGTGGGCCAGCGTGAGCCAGGGCGGCGGGGAGGCGGTCGCCGTCGCCAGATCGACTCCGATGCCTCTGGCGTGCAGCAGGTCGAGGACCTCGTCGAGCCAGGCGAAGTCCCACTGGTCGGGGGCGGGCTGGATCTTCGCCCAGGAGAAGATGGCGACGGAGACGACGTCGACCCCGGCCTCCTGCATCAGCCGGACGTCCTCGGCCCAGACCTCGCGCGGCCACTGATCCGGGTTGTAGTCGGCGCCGAAGGAGATGCGCGGGGTGCGCTCCTCGCCGGTGCGGAGCCATCGGTGGTTCATGGGAGCCTCTCGTCGGTGTCCGGGCGCCGTGAAGACGGCGACCGCGGGTCGTGTGGGGTCGGGTCGGGTCGAGCGCGGGTCGAGCGCGATCAGGCGGAGCGCTGGGAGAGCGGGGAGATGACGAGCTCGTCGATCCGCACGTGGCGGGGTGCGTCGACCACGAACATCGCCGAGCGGGCGATATCGGCGGGCGCGAGCATCACCGATCGGGCCGCCGCGCCGGGGACCTCGGGCCGCTGGCGCAGGAAGTCGCTGTCGATGTCCCCGGGGCAGAGGAGTGTCGCGCGGACGCCCGAGTCCGCCTCCTGGTCGTTGAGGGTGCGGACGACCGGCGCGAGCGCCGTCTTCCCGGCGCTGTAGGCGACTCCGGCGCCGGGCGAGGGGCGCCAGCCCGCGATCGAGGAGACCACGACGATCACGCCGGATGCGGCGCGCAGTCCCGGAAGTGCGGCGTCGGCACTGCGGACGACGCCGAGGAGGTTGGTCTGCACGACGCTCGCGAACTCCGCCATCGACTGGTCCGCCCACGCCCGCCGCGGGGTGTTGGCACCGGCGGAGAGAATGACGGCGTCCAGGCGGTCGGTGCCGGTCGCGGCGGCGATCGCCTCGACGCGCTCACGGGCGTCGTCCGCGGCGACGTCGAACGGCAGCTCGAGGGCGGTGCCGCCTGCGGCGCGGACGAGTCCCGCCGTCTCGGACAGCTCGGGCGCCCTGCGCCCCGAGAGGGCGACGGTCCACCCCCGCTCCCCCAGGGCCGTCGCGCAGGCGCGCCCCACTCCGCTTCCGGCTCCTGTCACCCAGGCGACTCGCATCTCCGCGTCCATGAGATCTATAATAAGCAGACTTTTCAGAACGACGGGGGTAGGACATGCTGATGGATCTCACGGATCGGGTCGTCCTGGTGACGGGTGGCGGCCGGGGCATCGGGCGGGCGCTCGCTGAGCGGTTCGCCCTCGAGGGTGCGAAGGTGGCGGCGTTCGACGTCGCCTTCCCGGAGGGCGCGCCCGAGGGCGTCCTCCAGATCGAGGGCGACGTGACCGAGCCCGACTCCGTGGCGAGCGGCGTCGCTCGCGTCGCCGAGGAGTTCGGCGGTATCGATGTCCTGGTCAACAACGCGGGCATCAACGTCGAGGGCCGGGTGGAGGATCTCGATCTGGCCGCCTGGCGCCGCTGCTTCGACGTGAACGTCGGCGGCGTGTTCCTGATGTCGCAGGCGGTGCTTCCGCATGTGAAGGCCTCCGGTCATGGACGCATCCTCAACGCGGCCTCGTTCGCGGCGATCGTCCCCTCGGTGGGCGCGGCCGCCTACGGCGCATCGAAGGCGGCCGTCGTGCAGTTCAGCCGGGTGCTCGCCGGCGAGCTGGGGCCGTGGGGCGTCACGGTCAACGCCTACGCTCCCGGTATGATCCCGAGCGCCATGAACGGTTTCGAGACGATGCCCCAGGCGGCTCAGGACCGGCTGCTCGACACGCTGACCCTCCGCCGCTGGGGCACCGCCGACAGCATCGCCGATCTGCTCGTGTTCCTCGCGAGCGACGCCGCCGACTACATCACGGGCACGCTCATCGACGTGAGCGGCGGAAAGCTCGCCACGCAGCTCCCGCAGCGCGCCTACGAGGGAGTGGTCCCACCCGTCTCATGACTCATCAACGCTCCCTCGTCGACACCATCGGCACCGCCATCGTCGGTGGAGATCCGCCGACGGGCACGGTGCTGAACATCGAGACGCTCACTCGCGAGCACGGCGTCTCGCGGTCGGTGATCCGAGAGGCTCTGCGCATCCTCGAGACGCTCGGGATGATAGTCGCCCGCCAGCGGGTGGGGATCACCGTCCTCGGCCGCGAGCACTGGCAGCTCCTGGATCCGCGGGTCATCGCCTGGCGGTCGCACACGGACGACGCGCAGATCCAGCTCCGCGAGCTCATGCAGCTGCGCACCATCATCGAGCCGGCGGCGGCGGAGCTCGCCGCGGTCCAAGGCACGGAGGAGCAGCTGACCGCGATCGTCCGGGCCGCCGAGGAGATGACCGCGACCTACCGCGACCGGCGCGTCGCCGCGTTCACGCGGGCCGACCTCGACTTCCACTCGGCGATCGTCGTCGCGGCCTCGAGCTCCGTCCTCGCGCAGCTCTCCGACACCGTCCTCGCCGCCCTCCGGCTGCGCTACTCCGGCAGCGTGCCGGTGTTCGACGAGGAGGGCGAGCGGGCCCTGGCCATCCACGTCCGGCTCGCCGACGCGCTCACCGCACACGACGCCGGAGCAGCGGTCGGCCTCACCCGTGCGCTCGTCGATCAGACCCGGGGCCGCCTGGAGGAGCCCGTGGAGCACCCGGACGACGCGGTCGCGGCGACGCCTGGAGGCGGCGCATGAGCTCCGCCGTCCCCGCCTACTGGGAGGCCGCGGTGTGCATCCCGCCCGTGTCGCATCACGCCGAGGGCCCGCTCTGGGACCCGCGCGGCGACACGCTGATATGGGTCGACCAGTACGCGGGACTCGTCCGCTCCGCGACCCCGGAGGGTACGAGCTTCCTGCTCCGCCCCCCGATCGCCTTCGACGGTCCCGTGGGCGCCGTCGTCGGAGACGTGCGCGGCGGCTGGCTCGTTGCGGCTGCGGACGGCCTGTGGTCCCTCTCCCCAGAGGGCACCGTCTCCCCCGTCGTCGACGTCCTTCCGCGCGACGGCGTGCACCGGCGCATGAACGACGGGAAGGTCGATCCGGCCGGCCGGTTCTGGTTCGGCACGATGGCGATGGACAAGCGCTCGGGCGCCGGCTCCCTCTACGCCCTCGACCAGGGCGTCGTCACGGAGGCGGTCCCCGAGGTCACGATCTCCAACGGTCTGGCTTGGTCCCCAGACGGCGGCACGATGCATTACATCGACACCCCGACCCACCGCATCGACCGGTATCTCACGGAGGGGTCCGCCCTCCGTCGTGACGGATCGCTCGATCTGTCGTCGCGGCCAGGGAGCCCGGACGGCATGACGATCGACGACGAGGGGGCGCTGTGGGTAGCGATGTGGGGTGCTTCGGCAGTGCATCGCTACGACCCCTCCGGCGAGCTGATCGGTGTCGTCCACGTCGACGCCCCGCAGGTCTCCAGCGTGACCTTCGGCGGACCCGATCTGGACACCCTGTTCATCACGACGTCCCGCGAGGACTACTCTCCCGCCGATGCCGCCGCGCACCCTCTCGCCGGAGCGCTGTTCCAGGTGCGGCCGGGAGTCCGCGGCACAGCGGCCGTCCTGTACCGGCCCTGATCGCTCCGCGCCGATCCTCTCCGGTCCCGCGGAGCGCGGCGGCTGTCGCGGGACAGTCGATCGCGCCCTCGACCGCGCTGGAGAGCGCGGCGCGGGGAGGCCCCGCGCCGCGCTCTCGTATCGCTCAGCGACTCCGTATCACTTGTTGACGGAGAAGCCCTGCTGGTCGCCGTACTCGACGAGCTGGTCCTGCCAGTCCATCAGTCCGCTGCCGATGTCCTCGTGGTTGACGAAGGACTGACCGACGGTGTCCGGGAAGACGCTGTTGGCGTAGACCTGGAAGGGCAGGTACTGCCAGCCCGTGCTGACGGTGCGGGACGCTTCGACGAGGATCTCGTTGATCGCCTGCCCGCCGAAGTACTCGGGGGTCTGCGCCAGGAACTCGTCCGACTCGAGGTCGGCGACGGTCGCGGGGAAGCCGCCGGACTGGAGGAAGATGTCGATGCCAGCCCGACCGTCTTCACTGCGTAGGCGGCGGCGCCGAGCGCGTGAGCTCCCATGTGGGCGACGCCGGGCGCCTGTCCCGCCGACCGCGCCGCAGCCTTCGCCGCCGGAGAGATCGCCGACTGCGCCGCACGACCCGCGACGAAGCGGAGCCGGATCTCCCCTGCCGCGTCCGACTCGCCCCGCGAGAAGGCTCGGGCGCGGGCGATGCCGTCCCGTGCCCGGACGTCGTCGGGGGCCTCGGCCTCGAAGAGGGGGAGCACCCTCTCCGCGCAGTCGGCGGCCCACGCGGCGACGAGGCGACGATCGGCTTCGGACAACGACTGCGGGGACATGCCAGCACTCTCGCAGACGGCTCGAGCGTCCGTCCGTCCGGAGCCGCCCGTGGCCGCGGTCGTCGGGGCGGATGTGCCGGTAGTTCCCGCTCACCGGCGCCCGACCCGCGGAGGGGCTCGCGGCTAGAGCACGTCGGCGATCGCGGCGAACGTCCTCTCCGGGTCCTCGAGCTGCATGTCGTGGTGCACGCCCGGGAGCCGGCGCACCTGCCAGCCCCGCTGCTCGAGCCGCGCGGCCAGGGCGTCCGGCAACACCGCCGGCGACTGGTCGGAGAGCACGATCGTCGACTGGACCGCCGGCGCCTCGACCGGGACCGGATGGAAGGCGACGTCCCGGAACACGCCGACGGCCATACGCGCGTCGAACCGCTTCTTCGCGTCGTCGAGCAGCGCGCGGATCTCCGGGCTGAAGGCGGCGCGGACCGCGGCGCTCGCCCGCGCCTGCCCGAGCTGGGCGACGCCGAGCGACAACAGCGGTGCCGCCCAGAACAGCCGTCCGCGCAGGCCGCTCGTGGGGAGCGACAGGGCGAACCCGGGATCGAGGTAGACGGCCCGGCCGGGCGCGAGTCCGGCGACGGCACGCTGCAGCACCGCGCCGCCGAGCGAGTGGCC
This sequence comes from Rathayibacter sp. AY1A7, assembly GCF_002930845.1. Lineage (NCBI taxonomy): Bacteria > Bacillati > Actinomycetota > Actinomycetes > Micrococcales > Microbacteriaceae > Rathayibacter > Rathayibacter sp. AY1A7. The sequence continues at coordinate 94,544 of NZ_PSTL01000012.1, forward strand.
GACCACGCTGTGGAGCCCTGCCGGCAGCGTCTCGACCAGATCGGCGGCCATGTCGTCGATCCGGTACGACTCGGCCCGCGGGCTCTCGCCGTGCCCGCGCAGATCGACGGCGGTGACGGTGTGACGGCCGGTCGCGACGAGCCGCTCGACGAACGGCCCCCAGGTCGCCGCCGACGCACCGAGCCCGTGCACCAGCCCGACGTGTCGCGGTCCGGATCCGGTGGTGAGGGTCTGCAGGCGCATCCCCTGATCCTGCCCGAGACGGCGGTGCCGAGTGCAGGGAGAGACGAGGCCGACCGGGACCGCGGGCCGGGCCGATGGAGACGCCGCGAGCGCCTCCGCTCACTCGTCGTCGATGAACGGTGGGAACGGTCCGATGTCGCCGGTGCGGAGGTTCCCGTAGTAGCTCGGCACCCAGGCCTCCTCGGGGACCCGCCCGGCCACCGGTGACACGATCACGACGTGATCGAGGAACTCCTGCTCCCACACGAGGCAGTCCCGGTAGATGTGCCCGCGCAGCGGCCCGTCCACATCACTGGCCGGCAGCTCCCTCGCGTGGACGGGGAGGAAGAGCGCGTTGACCGGCGTCATCGTGATCGTGTGGTCGATGTGGGGCTGCTCCGCCTCGACCTTGTCGAGCATCGCGTCGACGAGCTGCTGAACGCCGTCGCTCACCGTGTCCTCGCTTCCTCGTCCGGGGCCCTCCGCGTCCGCGAGGCCGGCTCGCGACGACCGTACCCATCACTCGCCGCCCGGCTGAAGCCCGTGGCGCAAGCATCGGGGGCCGCGTCGCGAACCGCTCGGACGGCGTCGACGGGCGACCGGAGGACCGGGCCGGTCGACTGCGCACCCAGCGCCGATCCTCCTCCGGAATGCCCACCGGACAGGGGCCTCCGCAGGGGGTCCGCCCGGGTGCGGTCCGGGCCTACGCTCGCCCCATGCATCTCCGCACTGTCGCGATGAGGCCCGGCGCCGGCGCGCTCGGGCCGGTCGGCGCGCCGCCACGGACCGCGCTGGACGACGTGCTCGCCCACCTCGTCGCGGCGCTCGCGATCGGATCCGGCCTGCTGCTGGTGCCGGCGGGCGTCGGCGGAGTGCCGCTGCTCGCCACGGGATCGGCTGGAGCGAGCGTCTTCGAGGCCTGGACGCTGATCCGCACCACCGTGGCGCTGCAGGTCGGCATCGCCGTGCTCGCGATCGGTCTCGGCGCCGTGGCGCGGACGCGCGGTCCCGCGGGGACCCGAGCGGAGCGCTGGTGCGTGGTCGCTGCGATGAGCGCCGCGATCGGCGTGGTGCTGCTGGTCGTGCCGCCGGTCTGAGGAGCCCCCGGGGAGCGTCGCCCACCAGTCTGTCTGGGTCGCCGCGCGCGCCCGTGACCGGACCGTCACCTGGCGCCGAGCGGCGTGATCGGATCGTTGCAGGATCGGGCACCGGCTGAGGTTCTGCATAGGACACACTCAGCGACAGGGGGCGAGCGTCCCCCGCTCATGGGGAAGCCGACCGCGATCAGCGGCTCGGAGGAAGCAGGAATCGTGCGCTCTGCGCGACGACGCCACGGCGTCACCATCATCACCACTGCGGCACTGCTGGGGGCGCTCGCGTTCCCGTCCGTCGCCCTGGCCACCGAGGTCGTCCCTGACGCCGCCTCGAGCCCCGCACCGGCCGAGCCGGCTCCCACCGCGGAGCCCACCGCCACTCCGGAGCCGACCGCGACTCCGGAGCCGACTCCGACCCCGGCGCCCACTCCGGCTGCGACCATCACGCCCGTCGAGAGCGCGCAGTCGCCCCTGGCGATCGCCCTCGACCGCACCACCTACGAAGCGGGCTCGGCGTTCTCCGCGATCCCGTCGGCGGAGGGCTGGGCCGGCGGCCTGGACGTGTCCGGGACCGGTTTCCAGCCCGGCACCGTCGCCGTCGTCGTGCTCCGCGACGGCGACTCGGAGGAGGCCGTCACCACCAGCGTGATCACCGCCTCCGGCGAGCTCCGCCTCCGGGACTGGCTCCCCACCGACGCGGACGGCGTCGCGGTGGACCCCCATCTCCCGCTCCCCGGCGAGACGATCTCCGTCGTCGCGGAGGGACTCGACGCCTCCGGCGCCCGTGTCGCCTCCGATGCCGTCGAGCTGACCGTGACGCAGCCCGACACGAGCGTCGTCTTCCAGAACCGGGAGGACGGCGGGGTGCTCCCGGCCGGTGCGGACATCCAGGTCGGAGAGTTCCGGATCTACGGCGTCGTCGCCTCGTTCCGCGGATTCGACCGCGGCGAGGACGTGTCCGTCACGCTCACAGCGCCCGACGGCAGCACCTCCGCCCTCGTGCCCCCCGCGCCGACCCCGCTCTCGGGCGAGGCCTTCGTCCTGCTCGACGCCGACACCATGGCGGACCAGCTGGGCACCTTCTCCGTGACCGCCACGGGAGAGACCAGCGGACGCTCCGTGACGTCGTCGCTCGAGCAGATCCCCTCGCGCACCGCGATCCGGATCTGGCCCCAGGGGGCTTCGCCCGAGCCCGCCCCGGCGGACGGACAGCCCACCAGCGGTGGCGCTCTCCTCGGCTTCGGCGCGGACGAGACCGTCTCGATCGGCGTCTTCTCGACCTCGGGTGCGCGCCAGACGCTCACGGGCGGCGGCTCGAGCCTCGAGGTCGGCGTCGACGCGCTCGGCTGGAGCCTGATCTCCCTCGGCCAGTACCCGCTGCAGGACCCGGCGAGCGAGATCTACTGCGTCATCGCCCGCGGCACGTCGAGCGGTCTCGTGGCGAGCACCTCCTACGACTACACCCTGACGGAGGAGGACCCGATCGCCGGAGAGGCCGACTGCTCCGCCGCGGTCGCCGCGGTCACGGCGCACCCTGTCGGCGCCGGGCCCGCAGGGCACCCGGCCGGCTCCGGACCCGCTGCGCAGACGGGCGGCCACCGCCCTGTCCTCGCCTCGACCGGCGTCTCGACGACCGCGCCGCTCGCCCTGGCCGCCTTCGGCATCCTCGGCGGTCTCGCCCTGACGGTGCTCCGCCGCCGCCGCGCGTAGACGGCCGCGCACCGCGCACGACGAAGGCGCCCGGGCACACCGCCCGGGCGCCTTCGTCGTCGCGAGACCCGTCGGGTCAGTCGGACGGCACCGCGCAGGTCTCCTCCGCCGCGGTCTGGCCTGGAGCGTCGACGGCGACGGGAGCGGGATCCGTCGGAGCCGCGCCGCCGTCCGCGGGCGCCTCCTCCGCGGGCGCCTCCTCCGCCGGAGCGTCGGATGCGAGGGTCACCGGCTGGTCGTTGACGACGCGGCTCATGAGCTCGGCGCCGACCTCGGCGTTCGGCACGACCTTGCCCGGATAGTCCGGGTCGTCGAGCGCCGGGTACTGCACGAACACCATCTTCGAGAGGTCGACGTCCTTCAGTGCGAGGGCGAGCGAGATCATCGTCGCCGGGCTCGTGAGCGACGTCGACAGGTGCACGTTCGACGAGGTCGCCTGCGCGAGTCCGTAGAGGGCGGGGATGTTCGAGAGGGTGTCGGCCGAGCGGACGGTGCGCATCAGCGAGGCCAGGTACTGCTGCTGCGACGAGATGCGGCTGAGGTCGCTCTGGTCGCCGACGCCGTGGCGGCTGCGGAGGAAGGAGAGGGCCATCGACCCGGAGACGGTGGAGGTGCCGGCGGGCAGGTCGAGTCCCGAGTCGGTGTCGAGGATCGGACCGGTGAGGCAGATCGGGACGCCGCCGACGGCGTTGCTCATCTCGATGACGCCGTTGAAGGACACCCAGCCGGCGTAGGGCACCGTCAGGCCGGTGAACTGCTGCAGGGTGTCGTTGACGCAGGCGAGCCCGCCGTACTGGAACGCGGAGTTGAGCGGGACACCGGCGGCGGCCTCGGTGACGACGCCCGTCTCGGGGTCGGTGCACGCGGGACGGTCAAGGATCAGGTCGCGCGGGAAGCTGATCACCGTCGCGCTGCGGTGGTCGGCCGAGACGTGGAGCAGGATGTTGACGTCGTTGAGCGTGTCGTCGCGGACGCCGAACGTATCGCCCTGCGTGGCGTCGTTGTCGGTGCCGACCACCAGGACGTCGAAGCCGCCCTCGACCGCGCCCATCTGCACGTTCCCGGTGGGAGGAGCGACGCCCAGATCGACCGCGTTGTCGGCGACGTTCCGGCTGATGCTCACCGTCGCGATCGCCACGAGCGAGGTGGCGCTGACGGCGAGGACGCCGACCACCGCCGCGATCCCGACCACCACTGTCCGCACCCCGGACCGCCGCCGGAGCCGCCCGTGACGCACCGCGCGCTCGTGAACCCTCATGCGCTCCCACCCCTCGCCCCGCCCGCCCGTTCGCCGACGCAGTCGCTCGCCAGTGTAGGCAGGCCCCCTCCGATGCGGCGCGGAACGGCCCTGCTACCGTCGTGCGCGCATCGAGGAGCGGAGGAGGAGCCGTGGAACACCGAGTCGTCGATCCCGTCACGCAGATCGAGTGGATCGTCCCGCCGTTCGCGACGGAGGAGGACACCCTCGCCCGCGCGCGGGCCGATCGGGAGGGGCGGCTCGCCGACCTCCGCCTGTACCCGGACCACTGCGCGGAGTATCCGCTCTGGGCGGTCGACGGCCCGGTCGACGACCCGGGTGCGATCGGCGTCCCGGAGGCCCTGCACGGACCGCTGCTCCGCTGGCAGGAGCTCTGGGCCGCCGGATGCGACGTGTTCGAGGGCTGGAGGAGCGCCGAGGCGGAGGAGCACTGGCTCGCCCTCGGCCGGGAGCTGCACACCGAGCTCGAGGCCGCCCTCTGGCTGACGACCCGGGTGCTCGCCTGCTTCTGAGGACTGCTGCTCGGACATCCGCGGGAAAGCCGGCGCAACCCGTCCCCGGACCGGCCCCCGCGTGCCTACCCTGGACGGTGCGCTCTCCTCGTCTTCTGCAGCAGGTCGTCGGCAAGCTCGGCGGGCAGCGGCCCGCGGCCCCGGTGAGCCGTCGAGCGCAGCGGGCGCTCCTCGCCGAGCAGACGGTCCGCGGGGTGCTCGAGCTGGCCGTGCGGCTGGGCGAGACGCTGCTCTCGCTGGGGTCCGCGGCCGCCGAGGTGACCGAGACGATCCAGCGGGTGTGCCGCGCGTACGGCATCGAGTGCCAGGTCGACCTCACCTTCACGTCGATCCTGGTCGTGCACGACGGAGGCGACGACTCCCCCAGCGTGAGCGTGCTGCGCGTCGTCCCCTCCCGCAGCGCCGACTACGAGCGGCTCGCCCGCGTGACGGCGCTCGTCACCGCCATCACAGAGGGCTCGCCGGAGGTGCGCGTCGCCGACGCCGTCGACTCCGCCGAGGTCCGCGAGGAGGCCCGCCACCAGTTCGAGGCCGCGCACGACCGGCTCGACGCGATCCTCGTCCAGCCTCACCGCTACCGCCGCGGAGTCGTCACCCTCACGCTCGCGCTGATGGCGGCGGGCGTCGCGCTCCTGCTCGGGGGCGGACCCCTCGTCGTGCTCCTCGCCGCCGCGACGGCCGCCGCGATCGACCTGGTCAACCAGCTCCTCGCCCGCTGGGGTCTGCCCGCCTTCTTCCAGCAGATCGCGGGCGCCGCGCTGGCGACCGGAGTGGCGGTGGTGCTGCTCGCGGTCGTGCCGCGGCTGCCCGTGGAGCTGGCGGTGCTGCCGCCCGCGCTCGTCGTCGCGTCGGGGGTGGTCGTGCTCCTCGCCGGGCTCTCGTTCGTGGGAGCGGCGGACGACGCGATCAACGGGTTCCCGATCACCGCGGGCGGCCGGCTGCTCGAGGTCGGGCTGCTGACGCTGGGCATCGTCGTCGGCATCGCCGTGGTGCTCGACGGCGCGCGCTCGCTCGGGGTCGAGCTGGTGCTGGTCGACTCCTACGCCCGCCCCTGGCCGGCCGCCGTGCAGGTGCTCGGCGCCGGGGTCGCGGCCGGCGCCTGGGCGCTCTCGTCGCACACCCCGCCGCGGCCCGCGCTCATCGCCGCCCTCACCGGAGCCGGCGCGTTCCTCGTCTCCGACTCGCTGACCACCTCGGGCTTCGCGCCGCTCATGGCCAACGCCCTCCCGGCGCTGGCGATCGGCCTGCTCGGCGAGATGCTGGCCGAGCGGATGCGGGTGCCCGCCGTGGTGACGACCGCGTGCGCGATCGTCCCCCTCCTGCCCGGCCTCACCCTCTACCGCGGCGTCCTCGGCCTCACCTCGAACGCCGGCCCGAGCGCCGGGATCGAGCTCCTGCTCCTGGCGGGCATGATCGCGCTGGGCCTCGCCGGCGGAGTCACGCTCGGCCGGATCGCCTACCGCCGCCTGCGCACCCCGATCGTGCGCGCGGTGGCGCCGGTCCGCGCCCGGACCCGCCGGGACCGCGGGATCGAGCAGGCCCTCGCCGCCGACGTCCTCTACCCCGACGGCGCAGAAGCGGGGCAGACGGACGCAGGGCAGGACGCCACGGCGCCGGGCAGCGGACCCGGCCTCCCGGCGTCCGACCCGTCGGCGCCGGCCGCCGTCGACCCCGCGCCGCTGCCCGACGAGCCGGCGGCTCCCACGGAGGAGCCGTTCACCCGCACCGGGATCGTCCCGATCGTCAGCACGATCGGCGTGACGGAGCCGGTGCCGATCGTCACCGAGGAGGATCCGGCCGACCGGGGCTGACGACAGGGCCTGCTCCCGCGGCCGGCTCCTCGCCGCAGCGGGAGGCGCCGCGCCGGTCAGTCCGCGTCGCCCCGCACGACCGCGGTCCGGCGGGTGTCGATCACGATCACCGAGCCGAGCACGATCAGGGCGAGCGACACCGAGGCGAGCGTGTCGGTCAGCCAGTGGTAGCCGAGGTAGAGCCGGGCGACGATCTGGCCCGCGATCATCCCGAGCGAGAGCGCGAAGCCCCCGATCATCCAGCTCCGGGAGGAGCGGCGGGAGGCGAGGAGGAACGTGGTGATCAGGAAGAAGTCGCTCACGCCGGTGACGTGGCCGGAGGGGAACGAGAAGGTCCCGTCGGGCCCGAGCAGCATGTACTCGACAGGCGGGCGCATCCGCATCACGAGGTGCGCGGCCAGCTGCACGCTGAGCATCCCGACGAGCATGCCGCCGGCCAGGAGGATCGGCCGCCAGAGGTGCCGCGCGAGGACGAACCAGAGCACGAGCACCGCCAGGATGATGACCGGCAGGTAGACCGGCCCGAAGACGGTGGCGAGCGCGTCCATCACGACCGTGCCCTCGGCGGAGCGCTTCTCGCGGAACCACTCGGCGACGACCGGATCGAGGACGGTGAGGCCGGTGCCGCTCGCGACCTGCGCGGTGAAGGCCGCGAAGAGGACGACGCCGACGCCGATGAGGCCGAAGCCGGCCCGGTCGAGGCCGCGGCGCGCCTCCGGGGCCATCACGCGCTCCTCCACGAGGAACCGCTGGTGGAAGCGGGCGCGGCGCGAGAGGGCGGGGGTGGTCATCCGCTCACCCTAGGGCTGCGGAGGCGCCGCCGACCGGGCCGTTCGCTCAGCGTCCTGCCGTGTAGTGCGTCTGGATCTGCTCCGGCGTGAGGACCGTCGAGTACACCGCGGCGTAGCGCAGGCTCCCGCCGAAGTACGAGGAGCCGACGTTCGGCCACTGGCCGCCGAGGCTGTCGTACCCGATCTTCCAGGTGCCCGTCGTGTTCTCGGCAGTCCGGTAGGTGCTGTTGGAGGCGACCTTCACGCCGTCGACCCAGAGCGCGATGCCCGCCGTCGGCGAGAGCGTGGAGACGACGTGGTGCCAGAGCCCGTCGTTGACGGCGCGGGTGCTCGTGATGGTCTGCGCGGCACCGTTGTAGACGCCGAAGACGAGCTTGCCGTCGGCGCCGATGTAGGTGTGGCGGTCGTACTGGCCGCCGGGAGCGGTGGCTCCCGCGCTGAAGCTGAAGAGCTTGCCGCCGGCGTTCGTGGTCTTGAACCAGATCTCGGTGCTGAAGGTGCCGGGGTTCCTGATCTCCAGCGGCGTGCTCAGGTACTGGTTGGTGCCGTTCGGCGTCCAGGAGCCGCCCGCGTCGCGCGGGCAGGCCTTGGGCGTCGCGGCGGAGCTGACCATCGCGGTCGGGAAGAGGCTGGTGGAGCGGTAGGTGCCCGGGTACTGGCCGGAGTCCGTGTCGGGCGCGGTCGTCGATCCGCTCGGCTGCGCGAGCGTGTAGGAGAAGAGCGCGGCCCCGCGGTCGGCGGCGAGGGCGCCGTCGCAGGTGAAGAACGCGGCGGCGCTGCCGACCGTGTTGGCCGAGTTCAGGATCGACGCGGTGTACGCGCCCGAGGTGGCGGGGGCGGTGAGCAGCACGGCGGCCAGGGCGGCGGCGGCGAGGGCGGCGGCGACAGACCTCGGGCGGGCGAGGAGGGTGCGCAGCCGCGCGGCCGGTGAGGCGGCGGAGAGGCGGTGCCGGCTCATGCCGTCTCCTCCTCGCGGGCGGCGCGGCGGCCGCGCTCGGCGGTCCGCTCCGGCTCGCCGGGGAGGCCGACGAAGACCGTGTAGAGCACCGGGATCGCGCAGAGCAGGACGAAGAGGACCCAGCCCCAGAACGGCAGGTGCAGAGCGGAGGAGAGGGCGTAGGCGTCTCCGTCGTGCGCCGGGATCTGCAGGCGGCCGACCTGTCCGGAGACCAGGTCGACGGGGTCGGCGCCCTCGGCGCTCACGCGGATGGGGAGGACGCCCGTCGAGACGAGCGTGGCGTTCGTCGTGCCGCTGTCGACCGTGGCCTCGAGGACGACGATGCCGACGAGCGGGCGGAGCACGAAGACGGTGACGGACGCGACGAGCGAGAGGCCGAGGATCCGCATCGACGCCCGCTGGGTGGGCGAGGCGATGAAGCGGGTGAGCAGCTGCACGAGGACGGCGCCGATGATCAGCAGGGGCAGGCCGCGCACGAGCCAGCCGAGCACCGGCAGCGCCGTGGTGACGACTCCGATGAGCTGGTCCTGGCCGGTGGCCCACGGATCGACGGCTCCGTTGATGTCGCCCTGGGTGCGGAGCGTGCCGTCGTCCGCGATCTCGACGACCCGGTGGGTGTAGGTCTCGTCGGGCGTGGTGGTGGGGTGGAAGCTGACCGCGTCGCCGACCCGGACGTCCTCGAGGGCCGTCGGCTCGGTGAGGACGAGGGTGCCGACCGGAGCGGCCGTGCCCATGGAGGGCGTCTGCACGATGAACCAGCGTCCGCCGGACGCGTGGAACAGGAGCGCCGCCGCGACCAGGACGGCCAGCAGAGCGGTCGTCGTCCCGATCAGGGCGGTGCGGAGGAGGGACCGGCGGGGGCGGTCGGTGCGGGGG
>NZ_PSTL01000013.1:0-91175 GCF_002930845.1 Rathayibacter sp. AY1A7
GCCGATGGTACTGCAGGGGGGACCCTGTGGGAGAGTAGGACACCGCCGGACACCATTCACGATGGCCACCCAGAAATGGGTGGCCATCGCTGTTTAACCACCACCTCGGATCCTTGCTGCTCACTGGAGCGCGGTGCGGGTTAGGGTGGTGCGACGGTTACGGCCGTCCTCCCCGCCTTCGGGTGGGTCAACTCCACAGAGCATCACCACGACAGGCGAGGAACGCATGGACGACTCAGGATCCGACCGCAACGACCGGGACTCCGGACGTCGTGACGAGCGGCCGCCTCGCGCCGGCGGCCCCGGCCGCTCCTCGAACGATCGCGGCGGCTCGGGCGATTCCCGCCCCCGCCGCGACGGTGATGCTCGTCCTCCCTATCGTGGCGGTGGCGACTCCCGTCCGCAGCGTGATGGTGACTCGCGTCCTCCGTACCGCGGTGGTGGCGATTCCCGTCCGCAGCGCGACGGGGACTCTCGTCCTCCGTACCGTGGTGGTGGGGACTCTCGTCCGCAGCGTGATGGGGACTCCCGTCCTCCTTACCGTGGCGGTGGGGATTCGCGTCCGCAGCGTGATGGTGACTCGCGTCCTCCTTACCGTGGTGGTGGCGATTCCCGTCCGCAGCGCGACGGGGACTCCCGTCCTCCTTACCGTGGCGGTGGGGACTCTCGTCCGCAGCGTGATGGTGACTCGCGTCCTCCTTACCGTGGTGGTGGCGATTCCCGTCCGCAGCGCGATGGGGACTCTCGTCCTCCTTATCGCGGTGGCGACTCTCGTCCGCAGCGAGACGGCGACTCTCGTCCTCCTTACCGTGGTGGTGGGGATTCCCGTCCACAGCGCGATGGTGAGTCTCGTTCTCCCTATCGCGGTGACGGCGACTCGCGTCCGCAGCGTGATGGTGACTCGCGTCCTCCGTACCGCGGTGGCGGCGACTCGCGTCCGCAGCGTGACAGCGGCTCTCGTCCTCCTTACCGCGGGGGTGGGGATTCCCGTCCACAGCGCGATGGGGACTCCCGTCCTCCTTACCGTGGCGGTGGGGATTCCCGTCCGCAGCGGGACGGTGACTCGCGTCCTCCCTATCGCGGTGGCGAGTCGCGTCCCCAGCGTGACGGGGACTCCCGGCCTCCTTACCGTGGAGGTGGAGACTCGCGTCCGCAGCGGGATGGTGACTCCCGCCCTTCCTACCGTGGTGGTGGCGACTCTCGTCCGCAGCGGGATGGGGACTCGCGTCCTCCGTTCCGCGGTGGATCGCGCGACGGGGGAAGCCGGCCGTGGTCGGACGATCGTCGGGGCGGCGGAGACCGCCAGGGCGGCGGACGCGGACGCGAGGGCTTCGGCGGCGGACGCGGCGGCCCCCGCGAGGAGCCGGAGCTCACCGAGGAGGAGCGCGAGCGGCGCTCCCTCCAGTCGGTGCGCCCGCGCCACGACGACCCGGACCTTCCGGACGACGTGCAGGCCAAGGACCTCGACAAGGTCGCCCGCAACGAGCTGCGCACGCTCTCGAAGGACAACGCCGAATGGGTCGCCCGTCACCTGGTGATGGCCGGCCGCCTCCTCGAGGAGGACCCCGAGCTGGCGCACCGCCACGTGCTCTCGGCGGCCCGTCGCGCGGGACGCATCGCCGTGGTCCGCGAGTCGCTGGCCATCTCGGCGTACGCGACGGGCGACTTCGCCCTGGCGCTGCGCGAGCTGCGGACCTTCCGTCGGATCTCCGGCTCGGACGAGCAGGTGCCGCTGATGGTCGACTCCGAGCGCGGCGTCGGCCGACCCGACAAGGCGCTCGAGCTGGGACGGTCGATCGACCGCACCACGCTGAGTCCCGGCGCGCAGGTGTCGCTGGCCATCGCCATGTCCGGCGCCCGCCTCGACCTCGGCCAGGCGGAGCTCGCTCTCATGGAGCTCGAGATCCCGCAGCTGGACCCGGACCGCGCGTTCTCGTACAGCCCGGATCTCTTCGCCGCCTACTCGCTCGTCCTCGAGGAGGTCGGGCGCTCCGAGGAGGCGGCCGAGTGGCAGCGTCGCGCCGACATCGCGGCGCAGGCCGTCTTCGCGGCCGAGGGCGGCGGTGACGACGAGACGATCGAGGTGATCGAGGAGGAGCACGAGTCGGCCGGCGCCGCGTCCGCTCCCGATCGCGCCGAGGAAGGGACCGCGGTCGACGACGCGGACGACTACCTGGACGACGAGGACGAGGACGACCCGACCGCCGTCGACGACGCGGACGAGCACGACGCCCGGCGGACCGGCTCCGAGGAGATCGCCGAGGAAGACGACGCGGACGCGGACGACGCCGATGCGACCGCTGACGCCGAGGCCGACGTCGTCGACACGGACGAGCCGACCTTCGCGGACGAGTCCCTCGAGTCGGACGATCTCGCCGAGACGGACCCGGATGAAGCTCTCGACTCGGCTGACCCGACCGCCGACGAGTCGGACGAATCCGCCGACACCACCGAGGAGGACGGCGATGTTCCGCAGCAGCAGGACTGAGCCCACTCCGCTCGACGGCCGCGACTCCGTCCTGGCCGACCTCGACGGGGTCGTCTACAAGGGCGCCGACGCGATCCCCTTCGCGGTGGAGAGCCTCAACCGCGCGGCCGAGACGCTGCGGGTCGGCTACATCACCAACAACGCCTCCCGCACGGACGCCTCCGTCGCCGGGCACCTCTCCGAGCTGGGGCTGAGCGTCCGGCCCGAGGACGTCGTCACCTCCCCCCAGGCGGCGGTCGTGCTGCTCGCCGACCTGGTGCCGGCCGGCTCGACGATCCTCGTCGTCGGGGCGGAGGGCCTCACCTCCGAGGTCGAGCGCGCCGGGTTCACCGTGACGCGCAGCGCGGAGGACTCGCCGGCGGCGGTCATCCAGGGCTTCGCGCCCACGGTCGGCTGGGAGCAGCTGGCCGAGGCCTCGTTCGCGCTCCACACGGGGATCCCGTGGGTCGCGACGAACACCGACTGGACGATCCCCGTCGCGCGCGGCATCGCCCCGGGCAACGGGACCCTCGTCTCGGCCGTGCACACCGCGGTCGGCCGGCTCCCGGTCGTCGCGGGCAAGCCCGAGCGGGCCATCTTCGACGCGGCGACCGCGCGCTTCGGCTCGACGAACCCGCTGTTCCTCGGCGACCGGCTCGACACCGACATCGCCGGCGCGAACGGCGCCGACATGGAGAGCGCCCACGTGCTCACCGGGATCGACCGGGCCAAGCAGCTCCTCGCCGCGGAGCCCAAGCTCCGGCCGACGTACATCCTCGGCGACCTGCGCGAGCTGCACCTGCCCTACCCGGCGACGACGGTCTCGCGGAACGGCACGCACGCCGTCCGCGGCGCCAAGGTCCGCCTCGACGGCGACTCCGTGGTGATCGTGGACGCCGGCGACGACGCGACCGATCTGCTCCGGGCCGCCTGCTCGGTGATCTGGTCGTCCGGCCGCGCGATCTACGGCCTCGACGTGCCGGAGTCGCTCTACAGCTGAGCCTGCTCGGCGGGCTCCCGGCGTCCCTCGCGGCGCAGGAGCCCGTCGAGCCGGCCGGCCAGACCGACCGCGACGATCGCGATCAGCGCGGCGTACGAGAAGGTCGCGGCGAAGACCCCGGTCCCGGCCCCGATCAGCCCGGTGACCGCCGCCGCGAGAAGGCCCGTCAGCGCGAGGGAGACCGAGGCGCCGGTCGAGTCGGCGATCTGCAGGGCCGAGCTGTTGAAGCCCTCCCGGCCCGGAGCGGAGAGCGCGAGCGTCATCGTCCCCATCCGCGGGAACATCGTGCCCATGCCGCCGCCGGCCAGGAACCAGCCCACGCCCGCGACGATCGGGCTGAGGGCGAGCACCGTGACGAGCAGCACGACTCCGATGCCGGCGAGCACGAGCGACGTGCCGAGCCGCATCGCTCCGCCGTGGCTGAGGCGGGTGCCCGGGCGTCCCTGGATGTTCGAGCCGAGAGCCCAGGAGACGGCGCCCGCGGTGAGCATGGCGCCCGAGAGCCAGGGCGGCAGGCCGTACTGCTCCGAGAGCAGCAGCGGCAGGTAGACCTCGGTGCCGAAGAACGCCGCGGCGACGAGGGCGCGGAGGAGGATCACCGACGGCAGGACGCCCCGGGCGCGCAGCGTGCCGGCGGGCAGGAGCGCGCGAACCGCCACGACCACGACCACCACGGCGGCCGCGGCCAGGAGCCCGGCGAGATCGGGCGCGAGCTCGGCGCTCGTGCTCAGCACGACGACTCCGGCCGAGACGACCACGGCGCGGGCGATGCGGCCCACTGCCCGGCGGTCGAAGGGGAGGCGCTCGCGCGGCTCGAGCGAGCGGAGCGTCGGCGCGATCGCGGCGCTCGCGAGGGCCACCAGGGCGACGACTCCGAAGAAGACCCAGTGCCAGCTCACGAGCTCGGCGACGACTCCGGCCACCAGCGGCCCCACCAGCGACGGCACGACCCAGGCCGCGGCGAAGGCGCCGAAGATCCTCGGATGCAGCTCGCTCGGGTAGACCCGCGCGACGAGCACGTAGAGGGTGACGGTGATCCCTCCGCTGCCCAGCCCCTGCAGCAGGCGGGCCGCCACGAAGACCGGCATCGACTGCGCGGCACCCGCGGCGACGAGACCCAGGGTGAAGAGCAGGATCGCGACCACGAGCGACGGCGTCGGGCCGCGGCGGTCGGCCGAGGAGCCGGCCGCGACCATCCCGACCACGGCGGCCGCGAGCGTCGCCGCGAAGGCCAGGGGGTAGAGGGCGCGGCCGTCGAGGTCGGCGCTGACGATCGGCATGATCGTCGTCACGGCGAGCGACTCGAACGCGCAGAGGAAGACGAGGCTCGTCGTTCCGATGGTCGTCAGGAGGAGGGGAGCCGAGGTGATGCCGCGGCGATCACGAGAACGCACCTGCTCAACAGTACGCCGAGCGCAGAGCCGGTCAGCGGTAGACGGCCCAGTCGTCCTTCGCGAGCACCGTCGGGGTGCCCTCGATCTCGACCAGCCAGCCGCGGTCGTCGCGCTCGAGGTAGCGCCCCTGCACGATCTCGGGGGCCCAGCCGCCGTCGCGGGAGGAGATCCAGCGGACGAAGCGGACGGTGCCTCCGCGCCGGAACAGTGTGCCGTTGTGGTCGCTCATGCGGGGATCTTCTTCACGGAGAGGTCGTCGGGCGACGAGGTTTCGGGGAGGAGATGGAGGCCGAGGCGGCCGTTCGAGGCGTTCGAGAGCTCGCGCAGCCAGTGCGGGTTCAGCTCGATCGCGGCGGTGCCGTCGTACTCGTAGCGGGTGGGGATGCCGGGGTGGAGCCACAGTTCGGACCGGCGGCCCTCGGCGTCCTCGATCGTCAGGAGGAAGCCCTCGCCGCGGCGGAACCGCGAGGTGATCACGGTCTGGAGGTGGGCCAGGGCGCGGTCCTCGAAGGAGTGCGAGCTGGCGGGTGCGCCGTAGAGCAGTCGTCCCATCGCGCGCACCTCCTCACCGTCGGCGGCGCACGGAAGGCGTGCCGCACCGTCGACACTAGGTATTGCTAAGTCGGTTGACTAACAGTCTCGGCGCCGACTGCGCTTTCGGGACACACGCCGTCCGATCGCCGGAGAAGTGGTTCGATGGGGGCAGCGAGTTCCCGTCCGGGGCGCCTGCCGCTCGGAAGGTGCACCTCGATGGACGCTCGGCCAGACCTGTTCGCTCTGCTCGCGCGATTGCGCACGGCGGAGCGCGACTACGACGGCCGCGTGGAGCGCCGCCTGGGCATCGGCGCCACGGATCTCGCGGCCCTGCGGCTGATTGGGGTCGGGGAGCGGCGCGACGAGATCGTCCGCGCCGTCGACCTGTCCGCGGCCCTGTCGATCACGACGGCGGCCGTCTCCCTCCTCGTCGACCGCCTCGCCCGCGCCGGCTACGTGGACCGCACTCCCGACCCGTCCGACGGCCGCGGCCGCATCCTCTGCCTGACGGAGCGCGCGCAGAAGGCCATCGTCGGCACCGACGACCCGACCTACGAGCAGATCCGCGCGATGGTCGCGAAGGTGCCCGAATCGGAGGCCGCGACCGTCGCGGTGCTGCTCGACGGCCTCAGCCGCATCCTCGAGGGGCAGCCGCCGCCCGAGCTCGTCGACTGATCAGCGCTGCAGCGTGGCGCTCGGCGACTCGCCGAATCGCTCCGCGTAGGCCGCGCTGAAGCGGCCCGCGTTCCCGAAGCCCCAGTGCCGGGCGACGGCGGCGACCGTCGTCCCGAGGGGCGGACTCACGGCGAGCTCCTCCCGGGTGCGGTCGAGCCGCACCAGGCGCAGGTAGGCGATCGGGCGCATCCCGAGCACCCGCTGGAACGCGGACTGCAGGCCCCGGACGGTCAGGCCCGACGCCGCCGCCATCTCGGCGGGGCCGATCGGCTCGCTGCAGTGGGCGTGCACGTACTCGACGGCCGTGCGGATCCGTGCGTTCCGGGGGGCGAGGAGCTCGGGCGGGACCGGAGCGGACTCCGGAGGGTAGAGGTCGAGCAGCGCGGAGGCCGTGGCACGGGTGAGCTCGTCCCAGAGCAGCGGCTCGACGCGCTCGCTGCGCAGCGCGCGGGCGGAGTCGGCGACGGCCGTGCGCCAGCGGCGGATCGCCGCGGCGTCGGGGCGGTGCTCGGAGTCGAAGACGAGGGACCCGACGAGGCCCCGCTCGGCGGCGACCCGGTCGACCACTCCCCGGTCGAGGTGCACCAGGCGCTGGTCGAAGTCGACGTAGTCGAAGGCGAACGGCCGGCCGACGGGGAAGAGGACGGGACGGTTCTCCTCCATCGCGATCGAGGCGCGGCCGACGTCGATCCGGCCGGAGCCGCCCACGATCCACTGCACGACGACATCGTCCGAGTCACCCACGCCGCCCGCGAGGCGCCCGGACATCCGCGAGGTGCGGAGGGTCATCCCGCCGTCGCCGATGGCGGCGTAGCGGTAGCTGAAGTCTGCAGCGGTGGTGGCGGCGCGCCACTCGTCGCCGTTGTAGAGCCGCGCGAGGCTGTGCCGCGCCTCGTCCGGATCCTCGCCGCGGGCCTCCAGCCGGACGCGAGGGTGGTGATCGTCCACAGGTCGTTCCGGTGCCTCAGTGCGTGAGGCGCTCGATGAGCTCGCGGTAGCGCGCGGCCGTGCGCTCGACGATCTCGGACGGGAGGGTCGGCGGGAGGCCCTGGCCGTCCCAGTTGTCGGAGAGCCAGTCGCGCACGATCTGCTTGTCGAACGAGCGGCCGCGGATGCCGGCGTCGTAGTCGTCGGCGTCCCAGTAGCGGGAGGAGTCGCTCGTGAGGACCTCGTCGCCGAGGGTGACGACTCCGGTCCCGCGGTCGACCCCGAACTCGAACTTCGTGTCGGCCAGCAGCACGCCGCGGGCCAGGGCGATGGTGGACGCCTCGCGGAAGACGGCGAGCGAGAGGGTGCGCAGCGCCTCCGCGGCCTCCTCCCCGACGATCTCGACCGTGCGCTCGAAGGTGATGTTCTCGTCGTGCTCGCCCTGCGGGGCCTTCCACGCGGGGGTGTAGATCGGCTCGGGGAGAGCGTCGCCGTCCTGGAGGCCCTCGGGGAGCGGGACGCCGCAGACGGAGCCCGTCTCCCGGTACTCCTTCCAGCCGCTGCCGGAGAGGTAGCCGCGCACGACGCACTCGATCGGGAACATGTCGAGCGTCTTCACCAGCATCGACCGGCCGCGGACCGCCTCGGGGATCGCGCCCGGGATCAGATGGTTGGGGACGTCGGAGAGCTGCGCGAACCACCAGAGGGAGAGCGTGGTAAGCAGCTCGCCCTTGCCGGGGATCCCGGGCTCGAGGACCGCGTCGTACGCGCTGACCCGGTCGCTGGCGACGACGAGCATGCGGTCGGCGCCGAGCACGGGGTCGGCGTCGTCGGGGGTGTAGAGGTCGCGCACCTTGCCGGAGTAGGCGTGCTGCCAGCCGGGCAGCGGCGCCGTGGTGTCGAAGGACAGGGAGTCGTCGCGGGTCACCGCACCATTCTCCCCGATCCGGGGGGCTCCGCGGCTCCTGAAGACCTCCTGTGTCCTGGCGGATCGGGGCTGTCAAGCACGCGCGGCCGTCGATCCCGCGCGCCTAGCGTCGAGACATGACCTCGCAGAACGACCAGACTCCGCAGAACGACCAGTACACGTTCCAAGACCCGACCGCGATGTTCGCCGACATCGACACGGAGGCCCAGTACCAGGAGGGCTCCGGCCTCGACTCGAAGATGGACGACCCCGCCGACCGCGGCGAGTCGACCTACCGCGGCTCCGGCCGCCTGACCGGGCGCAAGGCGCTCGTCACCGGAGGCGACTCGGGCATCGGCGCGGCCGTCGCCATCGCCTACGCCCGCGAGGGCGCCGACGTCGCGATCGTCTACCTCCCCGAGGAGGAGTCGGACGCGAAGAAGGTCGTCGCGCTGATCGAGGAGGCCGGACGCACCGCCGTCGCCATCCCCGGTGACATCACCGACCACGACTTCGCGGTGGGCGCCGTCGCGAAGGCCGTCGAGGGCCTGGGCGGACTCGACATCCTCGTCAACAACGCGGGCAAGCAGCAGCACGTCGAGGACTTCCTCGAGCTCTCGGACGAGCAGTTCGACGAGACCTTCAAGACCAACGTCTACGCGATGTTCTGGATGACGAAGGCGGCCGTGCCGCACCTCGCCCCGGGCTCCGCGATCATCAGCACCTCGTCGATCCAGGCCTACCAGCCGTCGCCGATGCTGGTCGACTACGCCAGCACGAAGGCCACGATCAACACGTTCTCGAAGGCGCTCGCGCAGCAGCTCGCGCCCAAGGGGATCCGCGTGAACGTCGTCGCCCCGGGCCCGATCTGGACGCCGCTGCAGACCGCGGGCGGCCAGCCGTCCGACAAGCTGCCCGAGGTCGGCTCGCAGACGCCGCTCGGACGCTGGGGTCAGCCGGCCGAGCTCGCTCCCGCCTACGTGTTCCTCGCCTCCCCGGAGTCGAGCTACGTCGTCGGCGAGACGCTGCACGTCAACGGCGGCATGCCCACGCCGTAACACTCGGCGCTCACGGCGGGCCCGGTCGCGGAGCGGAGGAACCTCTTCCGCGCCGTGGCGGGGCCCGCCGTTTTGGTTGTCGTAACAATCGACTGCTGTGCAGGTTCGTGCGCGAGAGTCGGTGCATGACCGATTCCCTGCCGATCCTCGACCTGTCCCGCCTCGACCGGGGGGAGGCGGAGGCCGCCGCCTTCCGCCGCGACCTCCGGGAGACCACGCACGACGTGGGCTTCTTCTACCTCATCGGCCACGGCGTGCCCCAGGACCTCCTCGACGACGTCGTCGCCGTCTCCCGCCGCTTCTTCGATCTGCCGGAGGAGGAGAAGCTCGCGATCGAGAACACCCTCAGCCCGCAGTTCCGCGGCTACACCCGCTTCGGCGCCGAGCTCACCAACGGCGACGTCGACTACCGCGAGCAGGTCGACATCGGCATCGACCGACCGGCCGTTCCCGCCGGGCCCGGCGTCGCCGACTACGAGCGCCTCGAGGGGCCGAACCTCTGGCCCGAGGCGCTGCCGGAGTTCCGCGAGGTCTTCGAGCGCTGGCACGCGGAGCTCGCCGCGGTCGCGATCCGGCTGCTGCGCACCTGGGCCGTCGCGCTCGACGCTCCGGAGGACGTGTTCGACGAGGCGTTCGCTGAGCGGCCGTTCTCGCTGGTGAAGGTCGTCCGCTACCCGGGCACCTCCGACCCGGAGCCCAAGCAGGGCGTGGGCGCGCACCGCGACGGCGGCGTGCTGACGCTGCTGCTGGTCGAGCCCGGCAAGGGCGGCCTGCAGGTCGAGCACGACGGCTCGTGGATCGAGGCACCCGCGATGGAGGGCGCGTTCGTCGTCAACATCGGCGAGATGCTGGAGCTCGCCACGGGCGGCTACCTCAAGGCCACGCTGCACCGCGTGATCTCGCCGCTGATCGGAACGGACCGGATCTCGATCCCGTTCTTCTTCAATCCCGCGCTCTCGGCCACCATGCCCTCGCTCCCGCTGCCCGAGGAGCTCAAGTCCGGCCTCTCGGTCGACCCGACGAACGCGCCGATCCTCGAGACCTACGGCGAGAACGCGCTGCGCTACCGGCTCCGGGCCCACCCGAACGTGGCGGCCGCCCACCACGCGGACCTGCTCGCTCCCACCGTCTGACCCGGGAACGACGAAGGGCCCCCTTCCGCGCGAGCGCAGGAGGGGGCCCTTCGTCGTCAGTGCGTCAGCAGCGCGCGGCGGCCACGGGGACCGTCGCGGTGAACGCGGGCTGGCCGGTCGCCGATCCGGTCACCGTCACCGTGCCGGCCGGCATCGAGGCCAGGCGGGTGGTGAAGGCGGCGGAGGCGGACGAGCCGGGAGCGACCGCGGTGAACGACTTCGAGCCGTAGGCCGAGGTGATCGTGACGTCCGCGGCAGCGGTATCGGTGTTCTTCACGGTCGCGGTGAGCACGATCTTGCCGGCGACGCAGCGCGTGGCGACCGCGGGGACGAGCTCGAGGGTGTCCAGCGGGACGACGGCCGAGACAGACGTGCGCACCAGCTTGTCCGCGTACCCGGTGTAGGAGGCCGTGACGCCGGTCACGCCCGCCGGGACCGAGACGCTCGCCGAGCCGCCGGAGAGCGGGACGGTCGAGGTCCACGAGCCGCCGGTGAAGGTGACCGAACCGACGACGTCGCCCTTGTCGGCCGCCGCGACCGTCGCCGTGACCGTGCGGCCGTCGGCGGTGAGGGTCGTGGTGGAGTCGACGGCGGTGACGCCGGTCCAGTTCTTCATGGCGGTGAGGACCGTCTGCGGGACGCTCACGAACGCACCGTGCCGCGGGCTGGCCGGGAGGCCGGCGCGGCTCTTGGGCGAGACGTTCCAGTCGGCCGACTGCGAGAGGCGGTTCGTCTGCGAGCTGCCGGCGATGGCCGCTCCGGAGGTGAGGAAGGCCTTGTAGCCGCCGTCGCCGTAGTTGTCGACGAGGAACGCGTAGCCGTCGCCCGTGCCGGTGGTGTCGTTCGGGTCGCCCGCGTTCAGCTTGATGATCTCGGGTCCCTCACCGGCCTGGCCGGTCTCGAGCGAGGTCATCCGGGTGTCGGTGAGCTGCCACGTGGTGTTCGGGTCGGCACTCCAGTTCGAGGAGGTCGTCCCGGCGGTCAGGACCTTCGACTTCTCGAGGAAGATGTCCTTCCCGGCCTCGAGGGTGCCGGCGGCGCCGCCCTCCTCGTTCTTCGTGAAGCGGTAGTAGTAGTCGCCGATCTTCGTGATCGTCGAGTCGATCCGCGCGTAGCCGGTGTCCTGCCAGGTGGCGGGAGGAGCGGTGAAGGTGCGGAAGTCGCGGGTGATCACCGAGAAGACACGGGAGTAGAGCTTGTCGCTGTTGGTCTTCGTCGCGTCGGAGTAGAGGCGCGAGGAGAAGAACACGACGTAGGACTGCAGGGCGTCGTCCCAGTACGCCTCGGGCGCCCAGGTCATTCCCGCGGCCGGCTGGTTCACCGTGATGCCGGTGTCGGCGCCGTTGGTGCGGGTCCACTGCACCAGGTCGGTCGACTCCCAGACCTCGATCTTCAGGCTGCCCTTGGACTGGGCGTCGCCCCAGCCGGTGCCGCAGGAGATGCAGAGGTCGGTGGCGACCATGTAGTACTTGTCGCCGTTGTGCGAGCGGAGGATGAACGGGTCGCGCAGGCCCTTCGTGTCGGTCGTCGAGGTGATGACCGCCTTGCCGCCGTTGACCGGCGAGAAGGTGAAGAAGTCGTTGCCCGAGGTCGCGGCCTGGTAGATCTTCTCGTCGCCGTCCGACTTGAAGTACGCCGAGGCGTAGCCCGCGGCGGGAGCGGTGCGGCCGAGCTCGGCGACCGTCAGCGTGAAGGCGCGCGTCTCGGTGACGCCGTTGAGGGTGGCCGTCGCGGTGAGGGTGACGGTCCTGTCTCCGGAGCCGTAGGCCGGCCGGGTGACGACGCCGCCGCCGCGGTAGGGGTCGGCCGTGCCGACCGCCGGAGCCGCGTAGGAGGTGTTCGTCTGCGTGACGAGGGCCGGGTCCGAGGAGGTCCAGGTGATGTCGGTGCCGTTCCGGGCGCCCTTCACCGCGAGGGGGAGGTTCTCGGTGGTGCGCGTGGCGAGCTTCAGCGCGTCGAGGTCGTCGTTGATGCTCGGGGCGAGCACGACCACCTCGAAGGCGATCGTCGCGCCCTGGGCGGTGGTCGCCGTCAGGGTGACCGGGGTGTTCTGCGCGATCGAGCGCGAGACGACGCCGGTGGCCGAGACGACCGCGCTGTTCGAGGAGGTCCAGGTGAGCGGGACGCCGCTGCTGGAGGCGGGCAGCGTCAGGTTCGAGGAGACCTGGGTCAGCGACGGGTTGCCGGCCAGCAGGACGGGCTGGATGTCCGAGCGCAGCAGGGCGGAGGTCGCGGACACCTTCGCGTCGGCGGTCGGCATGCTCGAGGCGACCTGCTCGGCGGTGAGGGAGGTGTCCCAGAACTTCACGTCGGTGACGTCGGCGGTCACCAGGGCGTCTCCGGTGTAGAGCGAGCGCCCGAGGTAGCCGAGCGTGGATCCGGTCGGGACGATGCTCGCCATCGACTTCGCCGTGTTCGCCGTCGAGATCTGCGTGCCGTCGCGGTAGAGCGTGAGGACGGTGTTCGAGCCGGTGCCGGTGCCGACGAGCGTGAGCGTCGTGAATCCGGGGTTGAGCGTGCCGCCGAACGGCATGCGGGTCTCGCCGTTGCTGGTGGGCTCCTTGACGCGGATGCCCGCGAGGACCTGTCCGCTGGGCGAGCCGTCGGGGTTGCGCGGGTTCACGAAGACGTGGTTGCCGAGCTGCGTGGTGTTCCACGGGCCGACGCCGTCGCCGATGACCCAGCCGAACTGGTTGGCGGTGGTCTGCGTCTTCACCGTGTACTCGACGGCGAAGGCGTTGTCGGCTCCGGTGACCAGGCCCTGGGGGAGGCTCGCGTAGCCGTCGTTCTTGAACCGGGCGACCTGGTCGCCGCCGGCGTTCGCGAAGGACGCGTCGGTGAGGCCGGTCAGGGTGGCGTTGCGTCCGTTGCCCGAGATGTCGAGCAGGGCCGAGCCGGCGTGCGACATGTCGTAGTGCGCGGTGGGCGCCGGGACGTCGACGGCCTGCGCCGAGACGGGGACGAGAGCGCCGGTGAGGGCGACGCTCGTGCAGGCGAGAGCGGAGAGGAAGAGGGATCGCACGCGGCGCCGAGGCGCGGCGGCAGGGGGCTCCGGGGAGCGTCGTCTCATCGTCGAGACCTTTCCTTCGGGGGAGGGATGCGTCGAGCCGAGGGGACCGACGCGTGTGTTCACGTTAACATGTGAGCCGCCTCAGAGCCATGGCGGAATTGCTCCGGCGTCGGGAGCGAACCATGCGACAGGGGCGCGCCTCGGCGCAAGACCTGCACCCGCGAGCGCCCGGGGCGTAGCGTGAGCGCACCGCATCCTGGCCCCCGGTGACGGAACCATGCCCATCCGCCTGCCCTGCGAGGACTTGACCATGACGACGCTCTTCCACACCGGTGGCTCCCTCTCCCTCGACGACGCGACCGCCGACGCCGTCGTCCGCTACTCGCTCGCGCTCGCGCAGCAGCATCGGATGAGCACGGTCAGCGTCGCCGACGACTCGGCCCCCTCCTCCGTCGTGACGCTCACCGTCGGGCTCGGCGTCCCCCTGGTGGTCGCGGGCAGCGGCAGCGCAGCGGCGGAGTCGAGCGACGAGATCCTCGAGCGCCTCGACGCGCTCGACGGCGCCGGCGGTCCGGTGCCCGCCTCGGATGTCGACCCCCGCGCGACGTGGGAGCTCGAGAACGAGTACTGAGCTCCGAGCCGCGGCGCCGCCGGCGCGGATCCGCCTCGCTCCTGCTCCGCTGGCGCGGAGCGTCAGCGCCGGTAGTCGCGGATGATCTCCTGGGCGAGCGTCGTGATCGGGGTCGACGTCGCTCGCGCGCGGACCCGCAGCACCTCGAAGGCCTGCTCGACCGTGGTGCGGTGGGCGTAGGCGAGGATCCCCTTCGCCTGCTCGATCAGCACCCGGCTGTCGAGGGCGTGCTGCAGCTGCTCCTGGGTGACCGTGCTCTGCTGGAGCGCGCGCTGGTGCAGGATCCCGATCGTCGCGACGTCGGCGAACGCCTGCACGACCGCGATGTCGTCAGGATCGAGCCGCCCCGGCCGGGCCTGGAAGAGGTTGAGGGAGCCGATCGTCGTCCCCGCCGACCGCATCGGCACGCAGTGCGCCGAGAGCACGTCGAGCTCGACCGCCAGCGTCCGGAACTCCGCCCACTCCTCGCCCACGGCGCGGGCGTCCTCGACGATCACCGGCCGCCCGGTCTCGAAGCACTGGATGCACGGGCCCGACCCGCTGTCGAGCTGAAGCAGCTCGATCAGCCGGGTGTCCTCGTCCGTGGAGGCGAGCACCTCGAGGGAGCCGGTGGAGTCGGCGAGGACGAGCCCCGCCGAGACGGCGTCGAAGAGGGTCGCGCTGCTCTCCACGAGGGTCTGGGTGAAGTCGACGACGTCGTAGTCGTCGACCAGTGTGTCGGAGAGGGCGACGAACGTCTGGATGACGCTGCGCTCGCGGGAGTTCGTCACCATGTGTCGTCCTGGGCGGTGAGAGGGCGGTCGGGGAACCCGTCGTGCCGGGCCACGATGCCGGAGGCGACATCGACGACGGAGCGCTGCTGGGCGAAGGCGTGGGCGCGCAGCAGCAGCTGCGCCTCCTCGGCCGTGCTGCCGTAGCGCGCGATGATCATGCCGGTCGCCTGGTGCACCACGCGTCGCGAGCGCGGATTCGTGCTCTCCTCGACCTCGTTGTCGCGCAGCACCGCGGCCAGCACCAGCAGCGCCGTCGCGGTGGTCGAGGCGCTGATCCGGCCGAGGAGGGAGTCGCTGAGCGACGTGGGGCGGCGGGAGAAGAGGTCGACCGCGCCGATCGAGAGCCCCGCGATCGAGAGCGGGAAGGCGAAGACCGCGCGCACCGCCGTGGGGCCGATCGCCTCGGTGAAGAGCGGCCAGCGCTCCTCCGCGCCGGTGTCCGGCACCGAGACGGGGCCGGCAGCGCGGATCGCCTCCCAGCACGGGCCCTCGCCGAGGTCGATCTGGATCTCGTCCAGCCGGCTCGCGGTGCTGTCGCTCGCGGCGACGGTCTCGCCGCCGAAGGGGCTGCCGAGCGTGGAGATCGCGACGCCGTCGATCGGATACCCGCGCAGATACGGGTCGCAGAGAGCGTCGGAGTCGGTCACCGCGCCCATTTCAGCCGTCGGCTCCGCTCGGAGCGACGCTCCGCCCGACCGGCGGGGACCACGACGCGGCGACGCGCGGGGGCCCGCCTGGCTGCGCTGCCCGGGCGCACGAGGCGACGGCCCGTGAAGCGGCTCGTCGGGCGCGGACGGTGCATGGTGCGGGGCGACGGGAGCCGGAGGACGGCGGCCTGCACGGCGACGGAGCGGCTCAGGCCGGGGTCGATCGAGCCGGGACGCTCGAGGGCGGCGATGAGGTCGTCGAGGACGGCGAAGGCGGGATCTGTCATCACGGCTCCTGGCCGGGTGTCCGCGGCCGTTGTTCTGCGCGCCGGGGCGCGGGCGGTGTCGATCGGGTGTCGCCGTGCGGGGTCCGCGCACGACGTCGACGAGGTCCTGCCCGACGGTACGGGGCGCGGATCGACCGGACGACGTGGTCGACCTCTCGGAGGTCCGCCGCTACTCGTACTCTGCGTTGAGCTCGTCGAAGTCGTTCGTGATGATCGACAGCGGGGTGTACGGCGTGATGAGGAGGAGCGCCGGGTTCGCGCGACCCTCGCCGTAGTTGACGGTCAGCCACTGCGGGGTCGGGGAGGCCAGGGCGGCCTCGACCTCGGCGCGAAACTCGTCGAGGCTCCTGTTGTTGACGGTGTAGGCGGTGCCGTTGTAGATCAGGTCGATGCGCTTCACAGCTGGTCGCCCTTCGCCGGGGGACGCACCGGTTCGGCGGGTTCCGAGATCACGTACAGCCCGCCCGCGGAGTTCGCGAGGTCGGTGAGCGCGGAGATCCAGGCGGGGTTGATGCGGGGCATCCGGCCGCCGAAGTACTTGTAGCGGAGCGCGTGGGAGGGGTGGATCCAGATCGCGCTGCGGCCGTCGCCCATGCTGTGGTCGTCGCGCCAGCTGAGCAGGAACGACTCGTTGCGGCGCAGCTTCGCGGTGATGACGATCTGCAGGTGCGCGAGCACGCGGTCCTCGAAGTCGATCTCGACGGTCCCGTCGTAGTGCAGCTTCCCCATCGGCGTCTCCAGCCCCTGATCTCCGGCCGGCAGGCGCCCGCCGTTGCCACCACCCTTCCGCAGACCGGAGGGATCCGACAACCCGGCCTGCCATTCTCTGCTCGATCTGTCCAGGTCTTCCGTCAGCGGCGGTCCTCTGTTAAGTTCCTCCCTCCACGCAGCCGGCGCTGCCGAGCATGGACGGCATGAAGCACATCCTCTTCGCCGACAAGACGATCCTCGTGGGGGACGAGGCGGCCGACGCGCTCGTCGAGTACGCCGTCGCCCTCGCCGCGAAAGGCGCGGCCGACACCGTCGAGTACACGGGGATCGGCGCGGACGGCGGGACGGTCGACGCCACCTTCCTCGTGAACGCCGCGGCCGCCCTCATCGTCGAGACCACGCCGAGCGACCTGCCCGAGCCGGACAACGCGGCGGAGGTGGTACGGCTGCGCGAGCGGATCGACGCGCTCACCGGCGAGCATCCCGTGCAGCCCGGCGACGGCGAGCTGACCAGTGGTGCCGACTACGAGGACTCCTACGAGCAGTGAGTGGTTCCCCGTGGTGCGGACCCGGATGCGACCGGCGTCCGCTACCACTGCGAGGCTCCGCAGTGAACCCCCTGATCGGCTGAGGGGAGGCGGACGTACCGTGGCCCTGCGGGTCGCCGACGACACGATCACCGGTCGACCGCTACGGGCACGGCCGCGGGTCGGCCGGGGAGGACGGACACCATGACCGGAGACCATCCCTTCTGGGTGCGCCTCGCGCGCAAGGAGCCGCAGTGCGCCATCGTGCGCGGCCGGGTCTTCGAGATCGGCGCCCCCGACGAGCGGGACGGCGCCTTCCTCCTCACGGTCTGGGAGAAGGGGCGGCCCGTCGGGCACGTCCTGAACGTGGATCCGCCCGCCTACAAGCCGTGCGGACCCGGGCACCCGGTCGAGCCGCAGCGGGTCGACGGGGTCGAGGAGCTGCTCGAGCTCCTGGTGCCCCAGCGCACCCGGCTCGCGGCGCACGGCTGACGCCGCTCCCGTCCGCGGGGGCCGCCCGAGTCCTGTGCACCGGGAGCGGGGCGAGCGCTGAGCACCCGCCGGCGGACGCCCGGGACGGGGGAGTCGTGCGGCCGGGCGGCGGCTGGCATCCTGACCTCGGTGCGACGAGCGCGCCCGCGAGGGGGAGCCCGATGAGCACCACCGAGGACGTCGACGACGGGACCGCCGAGTTCGGGTACCGCCCCTCCCTCACCCGCGGGATCGGCCGCTTCGGCAGCTTCGCCGCGGGCGTGAGCTACATCTCGATCCTGACCGGCACGTTCCAGCTCTTCTCCTTCGGCTTCGCGCTCGGCGGTCCCGCCTACTGGTGGTCCTGGCCGATCGTGTTCACCGGGCAGCTCATGGTCGCGCTGTGCTTCGCCGAGCTCGCCGCCCGCTACCCGGTCGCCGGCTCCGTCTACAACTGGAGCAAGCGCCTCGCCGGGCCGACGGTGAGCTGGATGGCGGGCTGGCTGATGGCCACCGCGTCCGTGGTCACGCTCGCGGCCGTCGTGCTGGCGTACCAGGCGACGCTCCCGCAGATCTGGAGCGGATTCCAGCTCGGCGGCTCCGCGGGGGTGAGCGCGGTGGTCTGGGGAGCGCTGCTGATCGCGTTCACCACCGCGGTCAACGCGCGCGGCGTGCGGCTGATGGCCCGGATCAACAGCGTCGGCGTGCTGATCGAGCTCGTCGCGGCGGTGCTGCTGGTGGCGGTGCTCGCGGTGAACGTGGTGCATCCGCCGACCGTGCTGCTCGACACCAGCGGCTACGGCGGGAGCACGCCGGGCGGGTACGCCGGCGCGTTCCTCATCGCCGCGATCGCGTCGGCGTACGTGATGTACGGGTTCGACACCGCGGGTTCGCTCGGCGAGGAGACGGTCGATCCGCGCCGGACCGCGCCGACGGCGATCCTGCGGGCGGTGACCGCCTCCTTCGTCCTCGGCGGCCTCATCCTGCTGCTGGGGATCCTCTCGGCGCCCGACCTCGCCGACCCGGCGCTCGGGCAGGCGTCGGGCGGGCTGCAGCGGATCGTGCTGCAGGTGCTCGGCGGCCCCCTCGGATCGGTCCTCCTGCTCTGCGTGGTCGTCGCGATCACGGTGTGCGCGCTGGCGGTGCACACGGCGGCCATCCGACTGATCTTCGCGATGGCCCGCGACAACGCCCTGCCCGGCAGCCGCGTGCTCGCCCGCGTCGACCCGCGGCGCGGGACACCGGTGGCGCCGGCGCTGGTCGTCGGGGTGCTCGCGGTGCTGATCCTGGTTGTGAACATCGGGACGCCGGCGATCTTCACGGCCGTGACGAGCGTGGCGGTCATCCTTATCTACCTCGCCTACCTGCTGGTGACGGTGCCGCTGCTGATCGCCCGGCTCCGCGGCCGGTGGCCCGCAGCCGCGCCCGGGCGCTTCTCGCTCGGCCGCGCGGGCCTGCCGGTGAACGTCGTCGCGGTGCTCTGGGGCGCGGCGATGACGATCGACCTCGCGTGGCCGCGCGTCGAGGTCTACGGGGAGGAGCTGCGCTGGAGCGCGGTCGTCGTGATCGCCGCGGTCGTCGGGATCGGCCTGGCCTGGTTCCTCCTCCGCGGCCGGCACCGCCTCGGCACCCTTCCCGCGCACGCGCTCCCCTCGACGCCGCCGCAGGGCTGAGTCGCACGAGAAGGCCCGTTCTCGAGGGGGCAGGACGATCCTTTCCGGGCGACTCGGCGGCGGCACCGGGAGGAGGATGGGGGAGCGGGTGCTCGGCCGAGCGCCGCGGGAAGGAGCGCGCGTGCGGAACCGCCTGGCGACTCCGTCCCTGCTCGCGCACGCCGTGCTCATCCAGGCCGTCGCGTTCCTGCTCCGGCCGACCGCCGTCTACCAGGCGATCCGGCTCGACGTGCCGGCCTGGGCGCTCGGGGCGCTCGGCGCCTCGTTCGCGCTGGTGCCGCTGCTGATCGCGCTGCCGGTGGGCGGGCTGGTCGACCGGGTCGGCGCCCGGGCCGTGATGGCCGTCGGCTCGCTCGTCGCAGTGGGAGCGGCCGCGGTGCTGCTCCTGGCGGGCGGGAGCGTCGCGGGGCTGCTCCTCGGCATCGCCCTGCTCGGCGCGGGGCACCTGGGCTGCGTGGTCGGGCAGCAGACCGTCGTCGCGGGCGGCAGCGGAGGCACGCGGCTCGACAGCCGCTTCGGCTACTACACGTTCGCCGCGTCGCTCGGGCAGGCGATCGGGCCCGCGTTCATCCCGGTGCTCGCGGGCGGCTCGGTGCGGCCCGACCCGGCGCCGCTGTTCCTCGTGGGCGGGATCCTCGCGGTGCTGCTGCTGATCTCGACGGCGGGGATCCGCAGCCCGTCCCCGCGCGGACCCGCGGCGGAGGGGGCGGCGGGTCCGGGCTCGACGCTCGGTCTCCTCCGGGTGCCGGGCCTCGCGCGCGCCCTGCTGACCAGTGCGACCGTCGTCGCCGCCGTCGACCTGACCGTCGTCTACCTCCCCGCCCTCGGCGCCGAGCGCGGGCTCCCGGCCGGCGTCGTCGGAGCCCTGCTCACCGTGCGCGCGCTCGCGTCGATGGCCTCGCGGCTCCTCCTCGGCGCGGCCACCGCCCGGCTCGGGCGCACCCGGGTGATGGTGGGCGGCATCCTGATCTCGGCGCTCTGCCTGGTGCTCGTCGCCCTGCCCGCGCCGACCGTGCTCCTCTTCGTCGCGGTCGCCGCCCTCGGCCTGGGCCTCGGGATCGGCCAGCCCATCACGATGTCGTGGCTGATCGAGCGGACCCCCGCCGACCGCCACGGCCGCGCCCTCGCGCTGCGCCTAGCCGGGAACCGCCTCGGGCTGATCGCCCTGCCCAGCCTCCTCGGCGTCCTCGCGGCGGCGGCCGGAGCGGGCGGTGTCCTCATCGGCACCGGTGCCGCGGTCGGCGCGACCCTCCTCCTGCTGCGCGGGGTGCGCCTGGACTGAGGTGCCCGGGGGCGCAGCGGATCGCCGGCGCGCGCCGCGTTCCCGGGCATCTCCGTGGGAAGACCGGAGGATCAGCTGCCCGGCTCCTCCACGCGGACGTCCTCGGCGGCCTTGTCGGCGCGCCAGCCGCGCCAGACCGGCTGGCGGAGGGTGCCGGAGGCGGTGCGCTCGCGGTAGCGGACCTCGCCGACCAGGACGGGCGACACCCAGTGCACGCCGCGCGACTCGAGCGGAGGGACGGAGACGGCGGGCTCCTCGGTGGCGTGCTCGGCCAGGCGGTCGACCAGTCCGCGGCGCTCGCGGTCACTGAAGCCGGTGCCCACACGGCCCGAGTACGCGAGCCCGTCCTCGCCGGGGATCGCGGTCAGCAGCGCCCCGACCGACCCCTGCAGGCCGCCCTCGCCCTCGCGCCAGCCCACGATCACGACCTCCTGCAGCCGGTGGTGGGTGAGCTTGATCCAGTCGCGCGAGCGGCTGCCCTCCTGGTAGCGCGAGTCGCGGCGCTTGGCGACCACGCCCTCGAGGCCGAGGGTGCGGCTGGTGGCCATCGCCTCCTCCAGGTCGCCGTCGAACACGGACGGGACGTGCACGCGCTCGTTCTCGGCGACGAGCTCGACCAGTGCCGAGCGACGGGTGTCGTAATCGCACCCGGTCAGGTCCTCTCCTGCGCGCTCGAGCAGGTCGAAGACCATCAGGTGCACCGGAGTGGACCGGGCGGCCGCCTCGATCTCGCGCGGCTTCGTCAGCCCGCCGCGGGTCTGCAGGGCGCCGAAGTCGGGGCGCCCGCGAGCGTCGAGGGCGACGATCTCGCCGTCGAGCACGGCGTCGGCGGCGGCCTCGGCGAGCGGGGCGAGCAGGTCGGGGAACGCCGCGGTCAGGTCGTTGCCGTTGCGGCTCGTGAGGGTCGCGGTGCCGCCCTGCACCCGCACGAGAGCGCGGTAGCCGTCCCACTTCATCTCGATCGCGGCCCCGGGGTCCACGTCGCCGCGGCGTCCGGCCGTGGCGAGCATGGGGCGGTGGCGGCGCGGAGCGGAGTCCTCGGCCGGGCGGTCGGCGGAGGGTGCGGGGCGGGGAGCGGGCGACGCGGCGGACGCGGCCGCCCGGCCCCGTCGCTGCGTCCCGTGCCCGTGAGCGGGACCCGGCGCCATCAGGTGCAGGAGCCAGTTCTTCTCGGCGCCCTCCCTCGAGCCCGTGTGCAGCAGGGCGTAGCGACGGGGCTCGCCGCCGAGCCCGCCGTCGGGGCGGCCGGTCAGCACCGCGATCACCTCCTTCCCCTCGCGCCACTTCTCGAGCGCGTAGGTGCCCTCGTCCCAGATGCGCACCTCGCCGCCGCCGTACTCGCCGACCGGGATCGTGCCCTCGAAGGTCGCGTACTCGAGGGGGTGGTCCTCGGTCTGCACCGCGAGCCGGTTCGGGTCACCCTCCAGCGGCGGGCCCTTCGGCACCGCCCAGCTGACCAGGACGCCGTCGTGCTCGAGCCGGAAGTCGTAGTGCAGGCGCCGCGCGTGGTGCTCCTGGATGACGAAGGAGTCGCCCGAGGAGGTGCCCGCGGACGCCGCCTCAGGCACCGGCTCCGGCGTCTTCGACGCGTCGCGCATGCTGCGGTAGGTCGCCAAGCGGTCGGAGGAGGCGTCCGTCGCGGCGAAGCCCGCCATCCGCTCCGGGGTCGGCTCGAGCCCGGCACCCCGGGCGGCGAGCAGCGGGCGGAGGAGGTCGCCGTCGCTCCGCAGCCGCTCCACCACCTCGTCGGGCGACAAATGGCGCAGGTTGTCGGCACCCAGCTCCTCCCACGTGCGGGGCGCGGCAGCGGCCGGCCGGAGGCGCCCCCGGAGGGAGTAGGGGGCGATGGTCGTCTTCGCCGCGCTGTTCTGGCTCCAGTCGACGAGGACCTTGCCCTCGCGCAGGGTCTTCTTCATGTCCGAGACGACGAGGTCGCGGTGGTCCGACTCGAGAGCGCGCGCCAGCTCGTGCGCGACCGCCGAGATCTGGTCGCTGGAGGCGGAGGCGTCCAGCGGGCAGTAGAGGTGGATCCCCTTGCTCCCGCTGGTCACCGGCAGCGGAGCCAGCCCCATCCCCTCCAGCAGGTCGCGGGCGAGGAACGCGACCTCGGCGCACTCGGCGAGGCCCGCCCCCTCGCCCGGGTCGAGGTCGAGCACGAGACGGTCGGGCGGACGGCGCTCGCCGTCGGAGCCCACCCGCCACTGCGGGACGTGCAGCTCGAGCGCCGCCTGCTGCGCCAGCCAGGTGAGCCCGGCGACGTCGTCGACCAGCGGGTACTCGACGTCGCGCGACGAGTGCGCGAGCCGGGTCCGGCTCAGCCAGTAGGGGGCGGAGGAGGGGAGATTCTTCTCGAAGAAGACCTCGCCCGGATGCTCGGCGGTGCCCACTCCGTCGACCCAGCGCTTCCGGGTGACCGGGCGGCGCGCGAGATGGGGCAGCATCGCGGAGGCGACGGAGGCGTAGTAGGAGAGCACGTCGGCCTTGGTGAAGCCCGTCTCCGGGTAGACGACCTTGTCGAGGTTCGTCAGCCGCAGCCTCCGCCCGCCGACCGAGACGATCTGCTGCGAGGCGGCCATCCCCCCATGGTGGAGGCAGGTGCGCGCCGAGGGAACCCCGGACCGTCGCGGGAACCCGCAGCGAGCCGCCTCCACGACTCGGGGTTCCCTCGGCGGCGGGGAGTAGCGTCGACGCACCACGTCCGAAGGAGCCCTCCGTGCCCGACACGATCGCCGACATCCCCCTCACCACGATCGACGGCACCACGTCGACCCTCGCCGACTACCCGCCCGTGCGGCTGATCGTCAACGTCGCCTCCCGCTGCGGCCTCGCCCCGCAGTACGAGAAGCTCGAGGCCCTTCAGAAGAGCTACGGGGAGCGCGGATTCACGGTCCTCGGCTTCCCGAGCAACCAGTTCCTCCAGGAGCTGAGCGACGAGGACAAGATCAAGGCGTACTGCTCGACGACCTGGGGGGGTCACCTTCCCGATGTTCGAGAAGGTCCGGGTCAACGGCCGCTCGGCGCACCCGCTCTACGCGGAGCTCACCAAGGCGGAGGACGAGAACGGCAAGGCCGGCCGGGTGAAGTGGAACTTCGAGAAGTTCCTGATCACGGCCGACGGCACGGTCCACCGGTTCCGCCCGACGGTCGAGCCCGACGACCCGCGGATCGTCGACCTGATCGAGGCGTCGCTCCCCGCCTGATCCCGCTCAGCGGCGGGCGCGGGGCGGAGCACGCCGCCCGTCGCGGCTCAGCGGTCGCGGAGCCCCAGGGCCGAGCGGGCGTCCGCGGGCTCGACGCCCTCGGGGCAGACGATGTCCGAGACGTCGAACGGCGTCGCGCGCGAGAACGGGATCATCTCGATCCCGTCGACGTGGCGCAGCAGCACGAGGCCGCCCTCGCCCTCGCGCAGGCTCCGGCGCACCTGGCGCAGGAAGATGCCGGCCATGTCGAGCTCGACGACGAAGGAGCGGCCGCTCACGTCGATCCGGCAGCCGATGACCGGCTGGGAGCCGACGGAGACGGAGTCCGGCACGCGGCGCGGCTCGATCGGCTGCTCCTTGCGGAGCGTCCGCACCGGGGTGAGGGTGGGCAGGCCGGTCGCTCGCGCGGTGTCCGTCATGGTCGTCTCCGTCCGTCGACGTCCGCCGATGGTTCCGGGGACGTCTTCTCGACGGTACTTCGCGTCCCCCGCAGAGGGGACGGGGTTGACGGCCGTGCGATCAGGGGGCAGCGGGGCCCAGGAGCGGCGGAGCTCAGGAGCCCTGGCGCTGCTCCTCGGGCTCCGGCAGGACCGAGAGCTCGCCGTGCATGCTGGCGACGCTGAGCATCTGCTCGATCCACGCGCGGTTGAGCTTGGGCTGGTGCGCCTCGGTGAAGCGGAAGTGCAGCGGCACCGACGGGTGCAGCCAGACGGAGCTCCGGCCGTGTCCGGTGGAGGCGTCCTCCATCCACGAGAGCGAGAAGGCTTCGTTGCGGCGCAGCTTCGAGAGGACGGCGACCTTCAGGTGCGCGAGGACGCGCTCCTCGAATTCGATCTCGAGGTTCTGCGGTCCGTAGATGAGCGTGGCCACGGGCCCCCTTCGTTCATCGGGCCGGCCCTGGCGGACGGCTCCTCGGGGGACGGTATCCGCTCGGACCCCGGTGCGGGGAATCGGGCAGGAGACACGCCGGACCCCCATTGACAGTCCCGCGGACGGGACGTAGCACTGCCGGGCGTGCTGGGCGCCACGTTAGCCGACGCATGTAGCGAGAGTCGATGCTCCGTCGCGGATCTCCCGTCGGCCGGGGCCGGCCCGGGAGCGAGCGCGGGCACCTCCAGCTGCCGGCCGCGCCGCTCAGGATCCCGTCACGGCCCGGCCGGCGCGTCCCACCCCTCCTGCGGAGTCGCGCAGGTGCCGCGGAAGACGTACTGCGACGGAAGCTTCCGCTGGTGCGAGGACCAGTCGATCGCCGGCCGCCGCTGCTCCGGAGGCAGGTAGCCGAGCCGGTACACCGCCATCAGCTCCAGCTCGTCGGGCACGGCGAGCAGCGACTCGATCCGCGCCCACGCTCCCGGCACCTCCATCGGGAACGACACGAACTGGATCCCCATCCCCAGCTCGACCGTGCTCAGCCAGACGTTCTCCATCGCGGCGCCCATGCTGAACACCGAGTAGAAGGAGGAGAGCTCGCCCGGCCGGTACTCGGAGCGGTCGAGCATCACCCCGAGCAGCAGCGGCGATCCCGCGACGAGCCGGCGGTTCTCCTCACCGAGCGTCTGCGGGACGCGGAGGGAGTTCATCAGGAACTGCCCGCGCTTCGTGAAGACCTGCTTCGTGAAGGGGCGGAGCGGAGCCGGCAGCTTGTCGAACAGCATCCCGTCGCGCCGCTGCTCCATCTCCTCGCTGCTGAAGCGGAAGTAGGGCTTGTAGCGCTCGAAGAACGTGCCGTTCGACATCGCGGTGGTCATGCTCTCGCCGCTGATCGCGGCGATCCGGTCGATCGTCTCGCGCTCCTCGACGAGCACGAACCGCCACGGCTGGCTGTTGAGCTGCGAGGGCGCCCGGCCGGCCACCTCCATCAGGAGCCGCTGGTGCTCCTCGGAGACGGGGTCGGGCAGGAACGCGCCGTTGGTGGTCTTCCGGCGCCGGACGACATCGAGGAACTCCATGCCTCGATCCTGCCCCGATCGATCGCGCAGAGGGGGGAGCGGCGGCGGCCCGGGGCGCGCGCGGTAGCATCGAGGGTCCTGTGCAGGCTCGAGGGAAGCGGTGGAACGGTGAAGACGAGGGTCATCTTCTACCTTCTCGGAGGTGTGTTCGTGCTCGGCGCGGGCATCAACTCGGTCGTGGGCAGCGGCTTCTCGGTGCCGAACCTGCTGACGATGCTCTGCGGCGCGCTGATCCTCGCGATCGCCGGCTGGCAGGCGCTGCGCTCGTACCGCTCCGACCCCGACCGCGACGTCGAGCCCCCGCGCTAGAAGCCGGGGCGCGTCAGCGCAGGGCTGACCCGGCCCTGAGACGCTGGAGCACGCCTCGGCGGCGCGCCGGCCGCCGCGTCCGCCCGAGAGCGGCGAGCACGAACGGAGCCGCCGCCAGCGCGATCGCCGGGTGCCGGCGTCCGTGCGTCCCCGCGAAGGGGATCACCGCCAGCGGGACGGCGGCGGGAGCCAGCGCGGACGCGGCGCGGGTGTCCGACCGTCGCAGCGTCGCCCAGGCCAGAGCGGTGAGCGTCGACGTGCAGATGTAGAGCGCGTGATGGATCCAGTGCCAGCGGCCCGTGCGGAGAGCGCCGGTGGCGACGGCGGTGCCGAGGGCGCAGTTGGCGGAGTAGCTGACAGCGGCGGCGCCCAGCCAGAGCGGACCGGAAGCGCTCGCCCTCCGCCGCGTCCTCACACCTCGCCCCGCGCGAGCAGCAGCCGGTAGGGCGCCGCGCGCTCGACCCGCCACCCCTCGGGCGCCACAGCCCGCAGCTCGGCGGCGGTGAAGCTGCGCCGCACCGACAGCGACCCGTCGTAGTGGAGGAACGAGCCGGCCGCGATCGGTCGTGTGGCCAGCAGGTAGGCCGTGTAGGCCAGCCGCGAGCGCTCGATGTCGTTGTGGAGGGCGCGCGGGGCCAGGCGCTCGCTGTCGGCGAGCAGGTCGGCGAGCGACTCCGGCGACAGGTGGTGCAGCACGTGGTTGGAGGTCACCAGGTCGAAGTGCTCGCCCTCGGCGACCAGGTCGGCGCTGCTCGCGCGGCGGAACTCGACTCCGGGCGGCGCGGGCGTCGACGTGGCGAAGGCGGAGGCGCGCTCGTCCGGATCGACGGCGGTGATCGCCAGGCGGAGGCCGTCCTCGTGGGCCCAGCCGGCGAGGGAGCGGGCGACGTCGCCGCCTCCCGATCCGATGTCGAGCAGGCGGAACGGCTCGTCGGGCCGCAGCAGCGGACGCAGGCGCGAGCGGTAGAGGACGCGCCACCCCGAGACCAGCCGGTTCACGGTGCCGAAGCGGGCGTAGGTGGCGTCGAGCAGGGTCTGGTCGCAGTCCGGGTCGTCCATCAGCTCCTGCTCGGAGACCTCGCGGTGGCGCAGATCCGGCGCGAGAGGGGCGCGCGGAGTCACTCCCCGCCCCGCTTGGTGAGCAGCGCGAGCTCGACGGTGAGGCCGGGCCCGAACGCCATCGCGCCGATCCGCTCGCCGTCGGCCGCCTCGCCGTGCAGCAGGCGCCGCAGGATGAAGAGGACGGTCGCGCTCGACATGTTGCCGTTGGTCCGCAGCACCTCGCGCGACGGGGCCAGCTGCTCGTCGCTGAGGGCGAGCGAGGCCTGCACCTTGTCGAGGATGCTGCGGCCGCCGGGGTGGATCGCCCAGCGCCGCACGTCGCTCCGCTCGACCTCGGCGCCGGCCAGCAGCGGGGCAACGGCCGCCTCGATGTTCGCTCCGATGATCGAGGGCACGTAGGTGCTCAGCCGCATCGAGAAGCCGTGGTCGCCGATCGTCCACGCCATCTCGGTCTCGCCCTCGTCGGTGAGCGTCGTGGCGAGCGCGTCGAGCTCGAGCACCGGGGTGCCGGGCGCGGCCTCGCGGGCGGTGACGACGGCCGCCGCTCCGCCGTCGGCGAAGACGGAGGTCGCGACGATCTGCTCCGGGTCGTTGGAGCTGGTGAGGTGGATGGTGCACAGCTCGACCGCGACGACGAGGACGACCGCCTCCGGGTCGGCCTCGCAGAACTGGCGGGCGGCGCGCAGGCCGGGGAAGGCGCCGTAGCAGCCCATGAAGCCGAGGTGGAAGCGCTGCGTCGAGGGCGCGAGGCCGAGGCGGCGGACCAGCTGGTAGTCGGGCCCCGGAGCGTAGAAGCCGGTGCAGGAGACGGTCACCACGTGGGTGACGTCCTCGGCCGTCATCGACGCGGATGCGAGGGCGCGGCGGGCCGCCTCTGTGAAGAGCTCGGGAGCGCGCTCGGTGTAGACGGCGTTGCGCGCGGCGGTCCCCGGATCGAGCACCAGGCCGCTCCCCGCGTCGTAGAAGACGCTCGCGCCCTCCCGCTCGACCCGGTCGAGCTCGTCGACCACCGTGCTGCGGGTGTCGATGCCGGACGCGTCGAAGGCCGCGCCGATCAGGCGGGACCCGAGCCGGGTCATCGCGGGCTGGGACGCGAAGAGGTCGCGCACCTCGGACTGGCGCAGGACCGTGGTCGGCACCGCCGTCTCGATGCTGCGGATGTGCACACTCACCCGCAGGAACCTATCGCGGAATCCTGCGGGTGAGCGGTGCCCTGGAGCGTGATCAGAGGATCGGCTTCCCGCCGGTGACGGCGATCGTCGACCCGCTGATGTAGCTCGCCTCGTCGGAGGCGAGGAGGACGTAGGCGGGGGCCACCTCGGCCGGCTGCCCGGGGCGGCCCAGCGGGACCTGCTCGCCGAACTCGGCGACGGCCTCCTCCGGCATGGTCGAGGGGATGAGCGGCGTCCAGATCGGGCCGGGCGCGACGGAATTGGCGCGGATGCCCTTCTCGCCGAGCGCCTGCGCGAACGAGGCGGTGAGGCTGAGGATCGCCGACTTCGTGGCGGCGTAGGGGAGCAGCTGGTACGACGGCTGGTCGGACTGCACCGAGCTCGTCGCGATGATCGATGCGCCCTCCTTCAGGTGGGGCAGCGCCGACTTCACGAGGTGGAAGTAGGCGCTGATGTTCGTCGCGATCGTGCGGTCCCACTCCTCGTCCGGGATGTCGGTGACGCTCTCGCGGCTCATCTGGAAGGCGGCGTTGCTGACGAGCACCTCGAGGTGGCCGAAGCGCTCGACGGTCTCGGTGACGACGGCGCGGCAGTGCGCCGGGTCCTGCAGGTCGCCGGGGAGGAGCAGCGCCTCGCGGCCGGCCTCCCGGACCCACTTGGCGGTGTCCTCGGCGTCGTCGTGCTCGTCGAGGTACGAGATCGCCACGTCGGCGCCCTCGCGCGCGAACGCGATCGCGACGGCCTTGCCGATGCCGCTGTCGCCGCCCGTGATGAGGGCGACCTTGCCGCTGAGGCGGCCGGTGCCGCGGTAGGTGGTCTCGCCGTGGTCGGCCTTCGGCGTCAGCTCGGCCTCGGTGCCGGGCGGTGTCTGCTCGGGGGATTCCGGAGTCATGACTCTCCCTCTCGTGTCGTCGGTCGGTCCCTCCATGCAAGCGGGTGGGAGGGAGGGGGCGCAGGGGGTTGACGCCCGGACCGCTCCGTCGTGTCGTCAAGCCCGCGACACCGAGGGCTCCCTGGGTCTTGACTGAGCGTGTCGCCCTTCTTCGGGGCGCTCGGCCAGGAGGTTCGACATGAGCACGACAGACAGGGATCCGGCTGACGGCGGACTGCCGCGACGGGCAGAGGGCTCGGCGGCGGGCGGCACGGCGCGCATCGACTCCGCGGGGGATACGGGAGCGGCTGCGGCGACGGACCGCTCCGCGACTCCGGACCGTTCCGCCTCCTCGGACCGTTCCGCCTCGACGGACCGCTCCGACTCCGCGCATTCGGCTCCCGAGCACCCCGCGCCCGTCGACCCCGACTCCGCCGAGGCGAAGCAGGCCCGTGCGGCCGCGCGCAAGGACATCCACCAGCGCGAGCGCGACCGCTTCGGCGGCTTCAAGATCGGCTGCGCCTTCTTCGGCTGGCTCGCCGCCACCGGACTCGCCGTCCTCCTGACCGCCCTCGTCACCGCGATCGGGGCCGCCGTCATCGGCACCCAGGACGTCACCGGCGACCTCGCGGCCGACCCCGCCGCGTTCGGCTGGGCGGGCGCGATCGCCCTGCTGGTCATCCTCCTCGTCGCCTACTACTGCGGCGGCTACGTGGCAGGCCGCATGGCCCGCTTCAGCGGAGCGAAGCAGGGCGTCGGAGTGTGGGCCTGGGCGGTCGTCGTCGCGATCGTCGTGGGCATCGTCTCGGCGATCACCGGCGGCAGCCAGGCGCTCTCCGCGGTGAGCGGCTTCCCGACGATCCCCCTGGACGCCGGCGACGCCACGGCCGCGGCGGTCGTGACGGCGCTCGCCGCCCTGGTCGTCGCGCTGGTCGGCGCCGTGCTCGGCGGTCTCGCCGGCATGCGCTTCCACCGCCGCGTCGACCGCGAGGGCCTCTCCGGCCTCTCCGTCTGACGCTCCCGTCCCTCCTCCCTCCGCGAGACGCCGCTCCGGTACGCCACGCACGCCGTGCCGCGCACCGGAGTGGCAGCTCGCGGAGGGGAGGTAGGGTCCTTCGCGTGACGGGGGAGCGAGGGACGCGGCTGGCGGGCGAGCTGCGGGAGTGGGACGCGGGCGCGCTCGCGGACCTGCGGGACGAGTACCTGGCGTTCCTCGAGCAGCGCGGCGAGTCGGCGCTCGAGCGCGACGGCGGATCCGAGCACGTCACGGCGAGCTGCTTCGTGCTCTCGCCGAATCTGGCGCAGGTGCTGCTCTGCTTCCACCGCAAGGGCCGGTTCTGGGTGCAGCTCGGCGGTCATGTCGAGCCCGGCGACGACTCCACGGCCGACGCGGCCCTCCGCGAGGCGCGGGAGGAGAGCGGAGCTGCACGGCTGCAGCCGCTCGGCGTCCTGCCCCTCGACCTCGACCGGCACGCGCTCGGCGACGGCTTCGGCCGCTGCTCCCGACACTGGGACGTGGGCTACGGCGCGATCGCCGACCCGGACGCTCCCGTGACGGTCAGCGACGAGAGCGACGACGTGGCCTGGTGGCCGGTCGACGCGCTGCCCGCCGAGGTGCCGCCGGGGTTCGCCGAGCGGCTGGCCGGGGCGCTCGCCGCGGCGCGGCTGCTCCGCGGTGCGGGGTCGCTCGGCGGCTGATCGAGACCCGCCTCCACTCACCTCGCATACCGGCAGCGCGCCTGCGACGAGTCCTCCCCGTGACTCCGGCGCCGTGCGGCACGATGGGGCGATGAGCAGCACCGCTGACCCCGTCGTCGTCCTCGCCGGTGCGAGCGGATTCCTCGGGACGGACCTCACCCGCCGCTTCACGGCAGACGGCTGGACGGTGCGGAGGATCGGCCGCTCCGGGCCGGACGCGCGCTGGGGCGACACCGCCGGCATCACCCGGGTCCTCGACGGTGCGCGCCTCCTGGTGAACCTGGCCGGCAAGAGCGTCGACTGCCGGTACACCGCGGCGAACCGCGCCGAGATCCTCCGCTCGCGCGTGGCGACCACCGCGGAGCTGCACCGCGCGGTCGCGGCGGCCGCGACTCCTCCGCCGGTCTGGATGAACGCGAGCACGGCCACGATCTACCGGCACGAGGAGGAGCGGGCGAACACCGAGGACGAGGGCGTGCTCGGCGAGGGCTTCTCGGTCGACGTGGCGCGGGCGTGGGAGTCGGAGTTCTTCGCCGGGGAGACGCCCGGCGTGCGGCGCGTGGCGCTGCGGATGTCCATCGTGCTCGGAGACGGTCCGGCGACGGCGATCCTGCTGCGGCTGGCGCGGCTCGGCCTCGGCGGTCCGCAGTTCGACGGGCCGTGGCCCTCGACGCGCGCGCGCCGCGAGGCCGGTGTGCACCACGAGCACCGGCGCACCCGCGGCCGTCAGCACTTCAGCTGGATCCACGTGGAGGACGTCCACCGGTCGATCCGCTTCCTCGAGGAGTCGACCCTCGACGGGCCGGTGAACCTCGCGTCGCCGAATCCGAGCGACAACACCGAGCTCTCCCGGCTGCTCCGCGCCGCCGTCGGCCGCCGGATCGGCGTGCCGGCTCCGCGCTTCGTCCTCGAGCCCGCGACGCTCCTGCTCCGCACCGAGTCCGAGCTCCTGCTCAAGTCCCGCTGGGTCGTGCCCGCCCGCCTCGAGGACGCCGGCTTCACCTTCGCGCACCCCCACCTCGCCGAGGCCCTCCGCACCCTGGCCTGACCCGCCCCCCGCGAGGCGACCGACCTCCGCCGCGAGCCCGTGTCGCGGAGGTCCGAGTCCGAGTGCGGATCCACCCCACCCCGGCCACCCTCGAGGCGTCGACCGGAACGCGTGCCGAGCGTTCTGGACGCGCCGACCGCGCCCCGCTCTCCGAGTACCCGGCCGGTCTCTGAGTCGACCGCGCCACGCCGCGCGGGGAGCGGCGTGGCCGACATCACGCTGAGGTCGCTCTACTTCGCGACCTTCGCCGCGATGTCGCTCCGATACAGCCCGCCGTCGAGGTGGATCAGGTCGAGCGCGCGGTACGCCCGCTCCCGCGCCTCGGCGAAGTCGGCACCGCGTGCGACGACGTTGAGCACGCGGCCGCCGGTGGCGACGAAGCTCCCGTCGACCAGCTGGGTCGCCGCGTGGGCGATGGTGACGCCGGGGACGTCCGCCGCCGCGTCGAGTCCGGTGATGGTCCGTCCGGTGACGGCGTTCTCGGGGTAGCCCTCGCTCGCGAGGACGACGGTGACGGCGACCTCGTCCGTGAACGCGGGCCACGGGACGGAGGCGAGCGCGCCGGTGGCCGCCGCGTGCAGCAGCGCGGACAGCGGGGAGGCGAGGCGGGGGAGGACGACCTGGGTCTCGGGGTCTCCGAAGCGGGCGTTGAACTCGATCACGCGCAGGCCCGCGTCGGTCACGATGAGGCCGCAGTAGAGGAGTCCGACGAAGGGGGTGCGCTCGCGCTCGAGCTGGCGGATGGTCGGGATGGCGACCGTGTCGATCACCTCGTCGACGAAGGCGCGCTCGCTCTCCCAGCGGTCGGCGAGCCAGGGGAGCGGGGAGTAGGCGCCCATGCCGCCGGTGTTCGGCCCCTCGTCGCCGTCGCTCAGGCGCTTGAAGTCCTGCGCGGGGGAGAGGGGGACGACGTCGTGGCCGTCGGAGAGGAGGAAGAGGGAGACCTCCTGGCCGGCGAGGAACTCCTCGATGAGGACGTCGCCGGACTGCAGCCAGAACTCGGCGTGCGCGATCGCGGCGCTGCGCGACTCCGTCACCAGGACGCCCTTGCCCGCGGCGAGGCCGTCGGCCTTGACGACCGAGGGGAGTCCGTACTCGTCGATGGCGCGGGTGGCGTCGACAAGGGTGGAGACGCGGGTCGCGCGGCCGGTGGGCACGCGGGCCATGTCCATCACGCGCTTCGCGAAGGTCTTCGAGCCCTCGAGTGCGGCGGCGGCCCGGTCGGGGCCGAAGGTGGGGATGCGGCGCTTGCGGAGCGCGTCGGCGACTCCGGCGACCAGGGGCGCCTCGGGGCCGATGACGACGAGCTCGATGCCCTGCTCCACCGCGAAGTCGCTGACCAGCCGGGGGCTGTTCGTGTCGAAGTGGATGACCTCGACGTCGCGCGCGATGCCGGCGTTGCCGGGCGCCGCGATGATCTCGTGGTGCTCCTCCTCCGCGAGGAGAGCCGTGATGATGGCGTGCTCACGGGCACCCGAACCGAGGACGAGGATCTTCACCCTGACAGGATAGGGCGCCCCGCGCCGGGGCTGGTCCCTGTGACGTCCTCCTCCGCAGGGCGGCGCTGCGGACGCCGACACGCCGGGAGGAGCCCCGCGGAGGCCTCCGGGAGCGAGCGGCGGCGGCAGGATGGGTGGATGGCCAAGGGCAGGATCGACGAGGCGAGCGGGCAGTCCGCGGTGCGGGCGGCGCTCGCCGGAGGAGCGGACCGGAACACGACGGCGACGGCGGTGCGGTTCCTCCTGCAGATCATCGAGACGAACGTCCCCGGGCGCAGCGTCGAGGTGCGCGTTCCGCCGTTCGGCGCGGCCCAGTGCGTCGAGGGCCCGGGCCACACCCGCGGGACTCCGCCGAACGTGATCGAGATGGACGCGGCGACCTGGCTGCCGCTCGCGACCGGCTCGCTGCCGTGGAGCGAGGGTCTCGCGAGCGGGCGGATCCACGCCTCCGGAGTGCGCGCGGACCTCACGCCGTTCCTCCCCATCCTGCGCGTCGGCTGAGCGTCGCCGAGTTAACTTCTCGTAAACGCGGCGGCGAGCCGTCGTCAGAACGTTTGACCTGGGCTCCGCCGTCGGGTTGTCTGGGAATAACCCCCTCACGCGGCACGAATCCTCTCCGGATCCACCGCTCGATGCTTGGAGTCCCCTTCACGATGCGCAGTACTTCCCCGGGCCGACGCGGCCTCACCCGACTCCTCTCCGCGACCGCCGTCGGCGCCGTCGCCGGAGCGGCCCTCCTCGGCGCCACGCCCGCCGCGGCGGCCGAGGGCGATGTCGCCATCGACATCCTCTCGATCAACGACTTCCACGGGCGGCTCGCCGCCGACCGCGCCGTCGCCGGAGCCGCCGTGCTCGCCGGTGCCGTCGACTCCTACCGCGCCGCCAACCCGAACACGCTGTTCGTCTCGGCCGGCGACAACATCGGCGCCTCGACCTTCGTGTCGAAGGTGCAGGGCGACATCCCCACGCTCGACTCGCTCAACGCGATGGGCCTCGACGTCAGCACCCTGGGCAACCACGAGTTCGACCAGGGCCGCGCCGACGTCGACGGCCGCGTCGTGGACGCCTCGGCGTTCCCCTACGTGAACGCGAACCTCTACGACACCGCGACCGGCGAGCGCGCCTACTCCCCGTACGTGATCACCGAGCAGGACGGCGTCTCCGTCGCCTTCATCGGCGCGATCACCGAGGACCTCGGCAAGCTCGTCAGCCCCGCCACGATCTCGACGCTCTCCATCGAGCCGATCGCCGAGAACGTCAACGAGGTCGCCGCGCAGCTCCAGGACGGCGACGCCGCCAACGACGAGGCCGACGTGGTCGTCCTGCTCCTGCACGAGGGAGCCGACGCCGACGCGGCCGAGCTGAACACTCCGGAGGCGGACCCCAAGTTCGGCGCGATCGTCAACGCGGTCGCCCCGAACGTCGACGCGATCGTCTCGGGCCACAGCCACCAGGAGTACGACGCGGGCATCGACGCGGGCCGGGCCTTCCCGACCGTCGTGTCGCAGACCGGCAGCTACGCCGAGAACATCGGCCGCATGTCCCTGACCGTCGACCCGGCGACCAAGCAGCTCACCTCGCTCACCAGCGAGGTCGTGCCGCTGACGAAGGTCGTCGACGACCCGACCTCCGACGACCCGGCCAAGACGATCGTCGTCGGCGCCTTCGAGCCCGACCCCGAGGTCGAGACCATCGTCGCCGACGCCCAGGCCGTCGCCGTCCGCGAGGGCAGCGTGAAGGTCGGCACCATCACCGAGGACATCTCGCGCGCCTACCGCCCGGACGGCACCACGACCAACCGCGGCTCGGAGTCGACCC
Source organism: Rathayibacter sp. AY1A7 (assembly GCF_002930845.1). NCBI lineage: Bacteria > Bacillati > Actinomycetota > Actinomycetes > Micrococcales > Microbacteriaceae > Rathayibacter > Rathayibacter sp. AY1A7. Next base: position 34,734 of record NZ_PSTL01000013.1, read on the forward strand.
TCGGCAACCTCGTCTCGGACGCCCAGCTGTGGGCCACCCGTGAGCTCGGCACGCAGATCGCCTTCTCGAACGCGGGCGGCCTGCGCGACGACCTGTCCTACACCGCGACTCCGGACCAGCCCGGCGACGCGGACGGCGTGGTCACCTACGCCGAGGCCTCAGACGCCCAGCCCTTCGCGAACACCCTGGTGACCCTGCAGCTGACCGGCGAGCAGATCTCCGACCTGCTCGAGGAGCAGTGGGTGGGCAGCTCCAGCCACCCGCAGCTGAACCTCTCCACCTCGAAGGACCTCACCTACGTCTTCGACGCCACGGCGCCCGAGGGCTCGCGCATCTCGCAGGTGTTCTTCCAGAACGAGCCGATCGACCCGGCCGCGACCTTCACCGTCGTGACCAGCAGCTTCCTCGCGAGCGGCGGCGACGGCTTCAGCACCTTCACCGAGGGCACCGGCACGGCCGACTCCGGCCGCATCGACCTGGACGCCTTCGTCGGCTACATCCAGGACCTCGGCACCGTCAGCCCCGACCCCGTGCAGCGCACGATCGGCCTGACCGACAACGTCCCGGACTCGGGCGAGTACGCGGTCGGCGACACGATGACCGTCGACCTCTCCTCGCTCCTGTTCAGCACCGGAGCCGCGGCCGACACCACCGTGACCGCGAGCGTCGACGGCACCGTCGTCGGCACCGCGACGATCGACCCGACCCGGGCCGTCACCGACGACTCGACCGGTCGCGCCTCGTTCTCGGTCCCGATCGACGAGAGTCTGGCGGGCGGCGCGCACACCGCGACGTTCGTGCTCGACACCACCGGCACCGAGATCAGCGTCGGCTTCGCCGTCGCGGCCGGCGCCGGAGCGGGCACCCCGACTCCCGGACCGACCACGGAGCCGACGCCCGCGCCGACCACGCCGCCCACCACGGGCCCCGCGCCGACGCCGACCACTGCTCCGGTCGCCGGCTCGCACCACCTCGCCGAGACCGGAGTGGACGCGACCCCCGCGTTCGCCGCCGGGATCGCCGCTCTGCTGCTCGGTCTGGGCATGACGGTCGCGCGCCTGCGCCGCCGCACCGCCGCGAAGTAGCCGCACCGCGCGCACGACGGGCCCTCGACTCCGGTCGGGGGCCCGTCGTCGTGTGCGGGGCGAGCCGATGGTCGACCGCCGGGAGCCGCGGCGGGGAGGCGCTCCCCGAGGAGCGGCAGCAGCCCCCGTAGCTGCGAGAACGCCGCCTCCCGATCGGGAGACGGCGTCGGAACGCGATGAGGTGCTGTCGCGGAGCGGCGGGGCTCAGTGCTGCGCGGGGACCTGACGGTAGCCGTCGCGGCTGGCGACGAGCACCGTCGACACCGTGCCCCATGCGGCGAGGCCACAGAGGACGACGAGGATTGCGATGCTCATGAGTGTTCTGCCTTTCGTTGCGGCGGCTTCTGATCGATCCGCCGGGATGCTGTGTACAACGTCCAGTGTCCGGCCCCGTGTTCCGTAGGACAATCGAACTGTTCTTGCCCTGACGTGTAGTTTCTCTACATGGACGTGCGACGGCTGGAACTGCTCCGCGAGCTCTCGATGCGCCGCTCGATCACGGCCGTGGCGGAGGCGACGCACCGCACGCCCTCCGCGGTCTCGCAGCAGCTCAAGGTGCTCGAGCGCGAGGCCGGCGTGCCGCTGATCGAGCGCTCCGGCCGCGGTGTGGTGCTCACGGCGGCGGGACGCGAGCTCGCCCGGAGCGCCACCGAGATCGCGATCGCGCTCGAGCGGGCCGACGCCGTCTGGCAGACGTTCAAGAACAACCCGATCGGCGAGGTCACCATCGCGACCTTCCCCACCGCGGGCCAGATGCTCCTCCCGAACGCGCTGGTCGCGCTCCGGAGCGTCGAGGGGCTCGTCGTGCAGTGCGAGGACGCGGACCCCGGCACCGACGAGTTCGCCGACCTGACCGCCGACTTCGACATCGTGCTCGCCCACTCGCCCACCGGCAGAAGCGCCTGGGCCGGCCGCGGCCTCGCGATGGCGGAGCTGATGGTCGAGCCCCTCGACATCGGCCTGCCGGTCGGGCACCGCCTGGCGGACCGGGCGACGGTCTCGGCGGCGGACCTGGTCGGCGAGACCTGGATCGGCGTCCCGGACGGGTTCCCGTTCGAGCGCGTGATGCAGGACATCGAGACCGCGTCCGGCGAGGCGGTGCGGGTGGAGCAGCGCTTCGCGTCGACCCGCGTGACCGAGGCGTTCGTCGCGGCGGGCCTGGGCATCGCGGTGCTCCCGCGCTACACGGCGGGCGGCGCGGGAGTGGTGGTGAAGCCGCTCCGCGGGGTGAACTCCGTGCGGCACATCGTCGCGCTGATGCGGCCGGACCGGGCGGAGCGGCTCTCGGTCCGCACCGTCGTCCGCGAGCTGCGCGCGCAGGCGGGCCGGCTCGTGCACGCGCTCTGAGCGATCACGGTGCCGTGCCCTCGCCCGCGCGGGGGAGAATGGAGGCATGAGCGATCCCGCCCGCCCCGAGGTCACCCGCGAAGAGGTCGACGTCCGCCGCTCCCCGCGCGTCTGGCGCATCCTGACCCTCGGCGTCGGGCTCGGAGCGATCGCGGCCTTCGTGCTGACCTTCGCGCTGCCCGAGACTCAGGGCTTCTCCCGCGGGCAGGTCTTCGGCTTCAGCCTGCTGCTCTTCGTGACGCTGTTCGGCGCTCTCGCGGGGCTCGTCGTGGTGCTGCTCGACCGGGTCGTCGGCCGGAAGGTCGTCCGGACCACCGCCGAGCGGATCGTCGAGCGCGAGGACGCGGCCGAGGAGCCCGTGGCCGAGGAGGCCCTGCCCGACGCGCGCACGACGTCCGACGAGGACGACCCGCAGACGGGGTCCGACCGGGTCTAGCCGGCGGAGGCGGGCCGCCCTGCGGCCGCGGCACTCCGCCCTGCGCTGAAGGTCCCGCCCGCGGCTCGCGCTCGCGGACGGGACCGCGGCGTCAGCGTCCCCGGCGCGACGAGGAGCGGCGGCTGCTGCTCGCGCTGGACGTCGGGCGCTTGGCGGCGGCGCGCTTGGCCTTCTGCGACTTCGAGATCTTCTTGGCCACGAAGGTGAGCAGGAACGGCAGGATTCGGTAGATCACGGGGGACTCCTCGGGTGCATGCGCGCGGGGCCGCGCACCCTCCGATCATGGAGCGGCGCACGGATCCGCGGCACCCGTTGCGCCGCGCCCGGCGCTGTGCAGAGCTCAGCTCAGCTGCGTGCGCTCCACCCAGTCGAGGTACTCCGGGGTGACGGTGCCCGTGACGTACTCGCCGGTGAAGCAGCTGGTCTCGAGGTCGGTGACGTCCGAGCCCTCGAGGATCGCCGCCTTCATGTCGGCGACCTCCTGATAGATCAGCTGGTCGGAGCCGATCGCCTCCGAGATCTCGGGGATGCGGCGGTTGTGGGCCACGAGCTCCTGGCGCGAGGGCATGTTGATCCCGTACACGTGCGGGTAGCGCACGGGAGGCGCGGCGGATGCGAAAGTGACCGTGTTCGCACCGGCCGCGCGGGCCATGTCGACGATCTCCTTGGAGGTGGTGCCGCGGACGATCGAGTCGTCGACGATCAGGACGTTCTTGCCCTTGAACTCGCTCGACATCGCGTTGAGCTTCTGCCGCACCGACTTCTTGCGGACCGCCTGCCCGGGCATGATGAACGTCCGGCCGACGTAGCGGTTCTTGTAGAAGCCCTCGCGGTACTCGATCCCGAGCTTCTGCGCGACCTGCATCGCGGCGGGGCGGGAGGAGTCGGGGATCGGCATGACGACGTCGATCGCTCCGCCCGGGGTGTACTGCGCGATGGTGTCGGCGAGGCGGTCGCCCAGGCGCAGGCGCGCCTCGTAGACCGAGATGCCCGACATCACGGAGTCGGGGCGGGCGAGGTAGACGTACTCGAACGAGCACGGGATGAGTCGCGGATCCTTCGCGCACTGGCGGCTGGCCATCCGGCCGTCGGGGGTGATGAAGACCGCCTCGCCGGGAGCGACGTCGCGGACGATCTCGAAGCCCTGCGCCTCGAGCACGAGCGACTCGGAGGCGACGACCCAGTCGTCCGGCGCCCCGGTGTTGCTGCGGCGGCCGACGATGAGCGGGCGGATCCCGAAGGGGTCGCGGAACGCCAGCAGCCCGACGCCGGCGATCAGCGCGATGGTGGCGTAGGAGCCCTCGACGCGCTCGTGCACGCGGGCGACGGCGTCGAACACCTCGTCGGCGTCGAGGTCGCGGCCCGACATCGAGGCCTGCAGCTCGTTCGCCAGCACGTTGACCAGCAGCTCCGTGTCGGAGGTGGTGTTGAGGTGGCGGCGGTCGATGCGGAAGAGCTCCTCGGTGAGCTCGCGCGTGTTCGTGAGGTTGCCGTTGTGGACGAGGATGATGCCGTACGGCGCGTTCACGTAGAACGGCTGGGCCTCCTCCTCGCGCTCGGCGTTGCCCTTCGTCGCGTAGCGCACGTGGCCGAGGCCCATGGATCCGAGCAGCGAGCGCATGTCGCGGGTGCGGAACGCCTCGCGGACCTGTCCCGCGGCCTTCTTGATGTGCAGGGTGCTGCCGTCGGCGGTCGCGATGCCGGTCGAGTCCTGGCCGCGGTGCTGCAGGAGGGAGAGGCTGTCGTAGATGGACTGGTTGACCGGTCCGGAGGACACGATCCCAACGATTCCGCACATGCCGGAGGGGCTCCCAAGGGGATAGCAGGGGGGTTTGACGGTCCATCCTGGCACGCGGGGGACTCATCCCCTAATGGTTCGCCGTGGGCGGATCCGTGGTCGCGGGGGTACTCAGGGCGGCGTCGACCGGCGGATCGGCCGGGCCGTCGTCGCCATCCGACCGGAGCGCGCGCGACCAGGCGACCTCGCGGCCGAGCTGCCCCGACTCGGTGAACAGCCGCACCTGATGGGTGCCGGCCAGGGCGGCCGCGAGCTCGTCGCGATCGGCGGGCTCGAATCCGAGCGACCGCCAGAAGGGGCCGGATCTGCGGGAGAAGAGCCAGGCGCGTCGGGCACCGCTCCGAGCGGCGTCGGCGAGAGCGTGGCGGGCGAGGCGGCTCCCCGCGCCGGACGCTCGGCGGTCCGAGGCCACCGCCACGCTGCGGATCAGAGCGTGGCGTCCGTCGGTACTCGGCTCCCAGCCGGTGCTGCCGACGACGCGACCGCTCCGGTCGCGCTCGAGCCAGAGGCGCACGGAGGGGGAGTCGATCCCGGCGAGCGTGAGGTCGGCGGCCGCGAGGAAGGCGCGCGCCGCGTCGACGTCCGCCGGTCCCGCACGTTGCAGCTCCACCCGTCCGATGCTGCCGCAGAGGGGCCCTCAGAGGAGTGCGCGGCTGCGGAGAGGCGGAGATCCCGGGCCGGGATCCGGATCCGCGCCGCGGCGGGGGAGGGCAGTCGGTAGGGTCGTCGCGTGAGTGATGAGACGAGCAGCTACGCCCGCGCAGGAGTCGACACGGCGGCAGGGGACCTCGCCGTCGAGCTGATGAAGTCGGCGGTGTCGGCGACGCACGACAGCCGGGTCCTCGGCGGGGTCGGCGGCTTCGCGGGCCTCTACGACGTCTCCTTCCTCCGCGACTTCCGCGCCCCCCTCCTCGCGACCTCGACCGACGGCGTCGGCACCAAGGTCGCGCTCGCCCAGGCGATCGACAAGCACGACACCATCGGGCAGGACCTCGTCGGCATGGTCGTCGACGACATCGTCGTGGTCGGCGCCCGCCCCTTCTTCATGACCGACTACATCGCGTGCGGCAAGGTCGTCCCGGCCCGCATCGCCGACATCGTCGCCGGCATCGCGCGCGCCTGCTCCGAGACGGGCACCGCGCTCGTCGGCGGCGAGACGGCCGAGCACCCGGGCCTGCTCGGACCCGACGACTACGACGTGGCGGGCGCGGCGGTCGGCGCGATCGAGGCCGACCAGGTGCGCGGCGCCGACCGCGTGCGCGACGGCGACGTCGTGGTGGCGATGGCCTCCTCCGGACTGCACTCGAACGGCTACTCGCTCGTGCGCCACATCCTCGCCGAGCGCGGCATCGGCTTCACCGACCGCTCCGAGGAGCTGGGCGGCGTGGTCGGCGAGGTGCTGCTGGAGCCGACCCGCCTCTACACCCGGCCCCTCCTCGACCTGCTCGACGACGCCGAGCTCGGCCCGGCCGTCCACTCCATCAGCCACGTCACCGGCGGCGGGATCGCGGCGAACCTCGCACGGGTGCTGCCGCGCGGCTCCTGGGTCGAGGTCGAGCGGGCGAGCTGGAGCCCGTCCGACGTGTTCCGCGCGCTCGCCGGGATGTCCGGCGCGACGCTCGAGAGCACCGAGGGCACCTGGAACCTCGGCATCGGCATGTTCGCGGTGGTCGCGGCGGAGGCGGCCGACGGCGTGATCGCGCGCCTCGAGCGCTCGGGCGTCCGGTCGTGGGTCGCTGGCCGCGTCTCGACGGCCGCGCGCGGGTTCGAGGGCTTCGAGCAGGGCGCGAAGGGCGTCGACGGCGGAGCGGTCCGCCTGGTCGGGTCCTACGCGGGCTGATCCCCGGAGGCGCCGCGGATCAGCGCGGTACGGCGTGCGCGCGCTCCCAGGAGTGCTCGTGCCGGGTCAGCAGCCACGAGCCCGCCGCGCAGAGGGCGCAGGCGGCCGCGGTGGCGAGCAGGGCGGCCGCCCAGGTCGGGGCGTCGCGGCTGACGAGCAGGTTCGCGGAGGCGACCAGCACGCCGAGGCCGGCGCCCGCGCTGGTGCCGAGCACGAACGGGCCGTCGCGGCGGCTCGCGACGCGCACCGCGACCATGCCGGCGACCGCTCCCGCGCCTCCGACGACTCCGATGCCCGCGCCGGAGGCCGCTCCCATGAGCAGGCCGAAGCTCACCAGTCCGGGCGGTCCGTCGGCGGCGAGGACGCCGGGCAGGTAGAGGACCAGGGCGACGGCGGCGCCGACCGCGCCGCCCACCAGGATCGCGCCGACCAGCAGGGCGGCGGTGACGTAGCCGACCCGCGCGACAGGCCGCGCGGATCCTCCGGGTTCGAACATTCGCGGCTCCATCGACGCGGCCCGCGGGGCAGCGGGCGGTCCTCGGACAGTACGCCCGAACGCCCCTCGGCGGAACCGCCGTCGGGGATCGGCGGGACTAGCGCCGGAGGGTCTCGCTCGGGAGCTCGCCGAACCGCGTCGCGTAGTGCTGGGCGAAGCGGCCGCCGCTGATGAACCCCCAGCGTGCGGCGACGTCGCCGACCACCAGCGAGCCGATCGATCCGGCCGAGAGCTCCTCGTGCGCGCGCTCGAGGCGGACGTCGCGCAGGTAGTGCCGCGGGGTCTCGCCGAAGGCGCGCTGGAACGCCAGCTGCACGCCGCGGACCGTGAGCCCGGCCGCGTCGGCGATGTCGGCCACTCCGAGGGGCAGATCGGCGTTGGCCTGCACGAACTCCACGGCCCGTCGGAGGCGCCGAGCGCTGACCGAGGGCGGCACGGCCGGCAGCGGGGCGATGCGGTGGGCGAAGGTCTGCAGGGCGGCGAGCGCGGCGATGCGGGCGACGCCGTCGCGCTGCAGCACGGTGGGCGTGTGCGGGGAGGCGAGGGTGTCGCGCAGGAGCCGGATCGCGGCCCACCAGGCGGTCGTGTCGCGCGCCACGGGGGCGAACCGCAGCGGGCCGGGCTCGGTGCCGTGCAGCTCGGCGGCGATCGCCTCGAGGTGGGCGGCCTCGAAGTGCACGAGCGCGTCGCGGTACTCGAGGGCCTCGAAGCCGAAGGGCCGGCCGCTCGGGAACATGGCCGGGCGTCCGACGACGAGGCGGTGCTCGTCGCGCCCCAGGTCGAGGGAGGCGCGCCCCGCGGTCAGCCAGAGGGCGACGTAGACGTCGCTCGGGGCCACCGTGCCGCGCACCCGGCCGAGGAAGGAGGCGGAGTGGAGGCTCACGGGCCCGGGCCCGGTCGTCGTGTAGCGGAACGCGAACGGCACGACCGAGCGCTCGGCCCGGAAGCCGGAGCCGTTGTACGAGCCGGCGTAGAAGTCGCGCGCCTCGTCGAGGTCGTTCCCGCGACGCTCCGACTGCCACACGGGCAGCCGTGCGGGCGGGGAAGTGCTCATCCGGTCAGTGTCCCAGGGGGCACCGACATTCTGCACTCAGTGGCGGAAAGCGGGAGAACGTGCTCAGCCGAGCGACCTGCACTCCAGGTCGGGTTCCTCACCCACCGGATCCCCGTCCGCACGCGAAACGGGGCCGCCCCGAGGGAGCGGCCCCGATTCACGGGAGGAGTCACGCACGCTTCTGGTGCGGCTCCTCGACGAGGTCCGTGTCGTCGCCGTCGTCCTCGGCGTCGATCCACTTCGAGTAGTCCGGCTCGTCCGGGTGGCTGAGCTCGCGCTCGAGCGCGCTGTAATCGACCGCCGGGCTGAACGACTTCAGCTCACGGGCGATCTTGGTGTTCTTCGCCTTCTGACGGCCGCGCCCCATGGGTGACCCCCTCACGATGACAGGCCAGACGGGCAGTGAGCCGGCTGGGGAAAAGAGCAGACAGGGAAAGTTGAAATCTACGCGGTAGTTTAGCAGACGGGGGACACGCCACCCCGGGCCTCGATCTGCCGGACGGCCGCCCATCCTCGACCGCGTCAGGAGCACCGTGGACAGCGTCGCCCCACCGCGTCCCGTCGTGGTGATCGGCGCGGGCCAGGCGGGTCTGTCCGTGGCCTACTACCTGCGCCGTCTCGGCCTCGTCCCCGGGCGCGACCTGATCGTCCTCGACCGCGGTCCGGAGCCCGGCGGGGCCTGGCAGTTCCGCTGGGAGGCCCTGCGGCTCGGCTCCGCGCACCGCGTGCACGATCTCCCGGGCATGGAGCGGATGGGGTTCTCGTTCCGCACGGCCGATCACCGGCGACCGGCACGGGACGTGGTCCGCGAGTACTACGGGCGCTACGAGGAGGAGCTCGGTCTCGAGATCCGCCGTCCGGAGTCGGTGCGGCGCGTCACGAGTGCGACGCCGCACGACACGGGGTCGCCGCTCGTCGTCGAGTCCGACCGCGCGGTCGAGCGCGCGAGTCTGCTCGTCAACGCGACCGGCACCTGGGGATCGCCCTTCGTCCCGCACTACCCCGGGCGCGACCGCTTCCGCGGCGTGCAGATCGACCCGACCGAGTACGTCCGCGCCGAGGACTTCGCCGGGAAGCAGGTGCTCGTGGTCGGCGGCGGCACCTCGGCGATCGGCTTCCTGCTGGAGCTCGAGCGGGTGGCGCGCTCGCTGATGTGGGCGACGCGGCGACCGGTGGTCTACCACGACGGCGAGCAGCTGGCGATGGAGTCGGCGGTGGAGGCGGTGGCCGAGCAGGACCGCGCCGCCCGCGCCGGGCTGCCCCTCCCGAGCATCGTCGGCGGCACGGGCGTGCAGCGCACCCGCCGGGTGGTCGCCGGGGTCGAGCGCGGGCTCCTGCACGAGCGGGGGATGTTCTCGTCGATCGAGGAGGAGGGCGTGCGCTGGACGGACGGCTCCTTCACGCGCGCCGACGCGATCATCTGGGCGACGGGCTTCCGGCCGGAGCTGCGCCACCTCGCTCCGCTCGGGCTGCGCGAGCGCGAGGGCGGCATCGCGGTCGCCGACGGAGCCTCGCTGACGGATCCGCGCGTCTTCTTCGCCGGCTACGGCCCGACGGCCTCGACCATCGGGGCGAACCGCTCGGGCCGGCGCATCGCGCGCGCGGTCGTGGCGCGCCTGCCCTGAGCGCGCCTGCCCTGAGCCGGCCTGATCTGAGCCGGTCCGCCCTGAGCGGCGCGGCGCCTCAGATCCTGCCGTCCCAGTCCACCGGCACCACGGAGCCGCGGTAGCGGATCCCGTCCACGCGGATCGGCCCGGCGAGCGCGGGCGAGAGCGGCGCGACGACCGGGGTGTCGCCTCGGGGAGCGAGCCCCAGCGCCGCCGACAGCACGGCGACGGAGGCGGCCGCCGACCAGGCCTGCGGTCGGCAGGCCGCCGGGTACGGCACCGGCGCGTGCACCTCGGCGGCGGGGTCGCCCGAGTGCAGCTCGGGCATCCGGTAGCCGAAGCCCTCGGCCGCGGCGATCAGTCCGCGCGAGAGGGTCGTCGCCTCCGCCCCGAAGCCCTCCCGGGCGAGCCCGGTGACGGCGATCGCGGTGTCGTGGGCCCAGACGGAGCCGCCGTGGTACGACAGCGGCCAGTAGCCGCCCGAGCCGGTGTCCAGGGTTCGCAGGCCGAAGCCCGAGTCGAGCCCGGGGGAGACCAGCAGCTCGGCGACCCGAGCGGCGTGCTCGGGGGAGAGGATGCCGGTGCCGAGGAGGTGGCCGAGGTTGCTGGTGATCGTGTCGACCGGGCGCCCGGCCGCGTCGAGCGCGATCGCCGGGTAGCCGCCGTCGGCGTCGTCGATCCAGAACGCCTCCGCGAAGCGCGCCTTCAGCGTCGACGCCGCCTCGCGCCACTCCGAGCCGTCACGGCCGAGGTGCTCGAGCAGCGTCGCTCCGCCGACCATGGCCTCGTGGGCGTAGGCCTGCACCTCGCAGAGCGCGATCGGACCCTCCGCGAGCGTGCCGTCGCGCCACTGGATCGAGTCGCCCGAGTCCTTCCAGCCCTGGTTGGCGAGGCCGTGCCCCGTGGTGTCGACGTACTCGAGGAACCCGTCGCCGTCGGAGTCGCCGTCGTCGCGGAGCCAGCGCACCGCCGCCTCCAGAGCGGGCAGCAGCTGGGCACCGGCAACCAGTACCCGCTGCAGCTCGCGGCCGCGGTGCTGATGTCGATCCCGGTGGCCGTGCTGTTCTTCGTCTTCCAGCGGCGGATCATGAACACGACCGGGGGCGCGGAGAAGGGCTGACGCGGGGGCTCCGGCTCCTGCTGAGCGAGCATCACGCGTGGGTGACCGGTTCCTGCTGATCGAGCAGCGCACAGGGCGCGTATCGAGATCCGTGTCCGTGCGACGGGTCTCGATACGCCCCTGCGGGGCTGCTCGACCAGCATGCGGGAGTGCCGCCCCTACTTCGCGAGGAACTCCAGGACGACGCGGTTCCACTCCTCCGGGTGGCTCACGGTCACTCCGTGCGGGGCGCCGTGGACGACGTGCAGCTCGGAGCCGGGGATCGCCGCGTGGGTGCGGGCGCCGGAGCCCTCGAACGGAACCGTGCCGTCGCCGTCGCCGTGGATGACGAGCGCGGGCACCGACACGTTGGGCAGGTCCTCGCGGAAGTCGGTGGTCGCGAACGCCGTCATGCAGGCGAGGGCGGCGTGCTTGGCCGACTGCTTCGCCAGAGCGATCGCCTCCTGGCGCTGCTCCTCCGTCACCTTCAGCACGCCGTCGACCGAGAAGAAGTCGGTGGTGAACTGGTCGTAGAAGTCGTCCTCGCTCTTCGTGAGGCCCGCGGTCATCTGCGCGGCCTGCGCCTTCTCGAGCGGGCCGTCCGGGTTGTCGTCCGTCTTCATCAGGTACGGCGGGACGGCCGAGGCGAAGACGACGCTGTGCAGGCGATCGGCGCCGTACTTCGTGAAGTAGCGGGCGACCTCGCCGCCGCCCATCGAGAAGCCGACCAGGGTGACGTCCTGCAGGTCGAGCTCGGTGAGGAGGGTGTGCAGGTCCTCGGTGAGCGTGTCGTAGCTGTAGCCGGTGAGCGGCTTGTCGCTGCGCCCGAAGCCGCGGCGGTCGTAGGTGACGACGCGGTAGCCGGCCTCGGCGAACGCGGGGACCTGCTCCTTCCACGACTCGCCCGAGAGGGGCCAGCCGTGGATGAGGACCACGGGGCGGCCCGATCCGCCGGTGTCGTCGACGTGCAGGTCCGTGTCCTTGAAGAGTCCGTGGTGGGCGGTGATCTCGGCCATGGCGAGTGCTCCTTCCGGCGCCGACGATCGGCGTCACTCGATGTTCGAGGACGTCCCTGCGAGCGGATGGCCGGGGCGGGGAGGGTTGACAGCTCCCGTCAGTCCGCAACGACGGCCGCGGCGAGCCCCTGCAGCGCCGCGTGCAGCCCGGGGCTCATGGGCAGCCCGGCGTCGAGCACCGCGTTCGCGGCGGCGACCAGCACCGGTGCCGCGGGGGAGGAGACCACGGTGAGGCCGGCGGGCGGATCCGCGTCGCCCGAGGGCCGCACGACCAGGACGAGCCGGGAGCTGGGAGCGCTCGTGCTGATCGTCGCTCCCGATCGGGCGGGCAGCACCGCGAGGGTGCCGCGGCCGACGAACTCGCGTTCCTCCCGGCTGGCGACGGTGAACGCGCCCTCGAGCGGGAGCAGGAGCACCACCGACCCCGGGTCGGCGCGGGGGCTCGGGCGGAAGTCGATCGTGCCGGCCGTGTGCCAGATCCGCCGGAGGAGCACGCCCTCGGCGGCCGCCTCCTGACCGGTGACGGCGAAAGCGGGGTCGGGCCCGGCCTCGGCGTGGCGGGCCCGCAGCCAGTGCCGGGCGGAGTCGCCGCGGAGGGGCATCGGGCGGATCAGCGGATCGGACACGGCGGCTCCCGAGGAACGCGGACCTGAATCGGCCGAGACAGTGAGGAACCATCATCCTAGGAGCGGCGGGAGGCGTGGTCTCCGGAGTGGCGCGTCCTCACATGCCGATGCCGCCCCGGCCGCGCTGAGCGCGACGCCGGAGCGGCATCCGAAGGGTGGTGCGGACTACTGGAAGCCGCCGCCACGGTCCTCCGGGTCCTCGATCGGGTCGGAGTCGGGCGTGTCGATCGAGTAGGTCACGTGGACCGCCTCGCCGACCTCCTTCGCGGAGACGGCGTTGTAGACGAGGTGCGTCTCCTGGCCGTCGACGGCGGCGTAGACGTCGACCTCCTTCTCGTAGCCCCCCTCGGTGCTGACGCGGTTCTCGGTCTGGCCGTCGAACGGCCCGCCCTGGAAGAAGGCGAGGTAGCTCTCGCCCTCGGCGAGTGCGCGGATGTCGTTGCTCATGCCCCCAGGTCTACCACTCGGCGCCTCCCCGCCGCTCGGCCTTGCGCTCGGCGGGCGGAGGAGGGCCGGGAGCGGCGGCGGCCGTGCCGCGAGGTGGCACTGCTCGACGGGATCTCTCCGCACGCGCCGTCAGGGCACGAGCCGCTGCGTGATCGAGGCGGTCGGCCCGCTCAGCGCGATCTCTGCGAGCGCGCCGTTGACCAGGGGCATCTGCGGCGGCTGGTGCCCGGTGTCGACGTCGAGGATCACCGGCACGCCGAGGTCGCCGAGCGCCCGCCGCACCGCGTCCTCCTGGCTCAGCTCGGGCAGCCAGGCGCCCTCGGTCCGGCCGATCAGGACGCCGGCCGTCTGCTCGAACCAGCCCGCGAGCCGGAGCGAGGTGAGCATCCGGAGCACCGAGACGGAGTCGGACCCGGCCGCCTCCAGGTAGACGACGGTGCCCTCCGGCGCGTGCCGGCGAGCGAAGCCCGGCACGTCGCCGTAGGGCGTGCCCGCGAGCAGGGACACCGTCTCGAGGCATCCGCCGATCAAGCGGCCGGACATCGCCGCGTCCGCGGACCCGTCGAGCGAGCGCCAGCGGGTCGGCTCCTCGTAGGCCCGATCGCGGTCGAGCGGCTCGTCCGCGCACGCACCCCACGGACGGCTCCGGCGTCGCGGCGCGGCGTGCTGCGTGAACGCGGCTCCGGGCTCGAGGCCGGCGACCTCCGTCCAGCGGTGGAACCCGACCGGCAGCTCCCACGGCTCGTCCATCAGATTGGCGCCGTGGATCGTCGCGAGCCCGGTCGTCGTCGTCAGGGGCAGGAGCAGCGTCGAGACGTCCGACCAGCCGACGAACCAGGGCCGGGCCTCCGCGAGGGCGTGCCAGTCGAGCCTCTCCAGCAGCTCGACGGCGAGCTCGCCGCCCCATGGAGGAAGGACCGCGTCCCCGCTCCGGAAGGCGTCGTGCAGGTCGGCCGCCCGATCCGCGGCGGACGCCGGAGCGAGTCCGCCGAGGAGGGCGTGCGGCCGGACCCGGACGTCGTATCCCGCCGAGCCGAGTCGGCGCGCGGCGTCCTGCAGCCGGTCGTGCAGGTGCGCGGGGACTCCCATCGAGGGCGCGGGCACCTCCACCCGGCCTCCGACGCGGAGGGGCGCGGGGTACGTGATGCTCGCCATCCGACGACGCTAACGCCCCTCGCGGCGACCGGCTTCGGATGCCCGGTCCGGCGAGTACCTCCGCGCCCTTCCTGCCCCGACTCGCCAGCCGAGCGCGATCGCGAGAGGGGTCGGCGCGAGTGCCGCGCCGCCCACCCACCCACTCGTGCGCAGCGCCGGCCGCCGGGAAGAAGGATGGCCAGGAGGCGCACCGGAACGAGACGTCGCGGTCTCGCACAGGCTTCTCGGCTCCGCTGCTGCCGGCGGCGACCCGCGCCACGCGGCGCCTTCAGCTCGTGAGGCGGCCGATCTCGTCCTCGGAGAGGAGGCGGTCGGAGTAGAGCACGATGCGAGCCGCGGGGTCGGGGCTGTGCGCGTCAGGGCCCTCCCACCTCCGGTCGAGACCGAGTCGAGCGACCGTGCGGTGCGATCGCTCGTTGTGTTCCGCGACGACCGCGGTCACGGGGAGCTCCGGCCGGAGCCGCCGCGCCCGCGCGATGCCTGCGGAGGCGACCTCCTGGGCGTACCCCCTGCCCCAGTGGTCCGGATGGAAGGTGAACGCGACGTTCCAGGCCGTGTCGGCGAGGAGGCTGCATCCGCCGATCCCGATCGCGCCGTCCGCGCCGCCCTCGGGACTCCGCAGCCGAACGACCCAGCTGCTGAGGTCGTCCCGTGCCCACTGCGCCGTCCGGCGGGCGAGCACCGCCCGGGTCTGCTCGACGGAGTCGTGCCGGAGGAGGGGGTCGCCCGCCGCGATCCGCTCGTCGGAGTACAGCCGCCACAGCTCGTCCAGATCGCTCTCGGCGGGACGGAACAGCCGGAGCCGCTCGGTCGTCTCGTCGGGGCGATCACCGGCGCCGATGGTGCCGCCGCTCGCTCGAGGGGGGACTCGCGACCACCGGCGCGGTCGCTGAGGGGTGAGGCGAGCGCGGTGACCGCGCCTGGACGTCCACCTGCTCAGCCCGTGATCAGGCCGGTGAGGTGGTCGGCGGCGGCTCCGACGGTCGAGACCGCGCTGACCGTGACGAGGCAGGCGATTCCCCAGAACCAGGTGCGACCGGGTGCCCCGGCGCTGCGCCGCTCGAAGGCGAGCCACCAGGCGCCGACCACCGAGACGCACGCCGCGACCACCGAGCCGAGCGCCATGCGGACGTACTCCTCGGGACCGGGGGAGGACCAGGCCGTGGTCGCGAGGACGGTGAGCAGCGGGACCACGATCATGCCCAGCGCGCTGAGCAGCACCGCGTGGAGGTGACTGCGGGGAGGGGCCCCGGCCGTCGTCGTCGCGGTCCGCGTCCGTGTCGTGTCCATGCCGCGTCCCCCGTCGCCGCGGTCCGGTCCGTGCTGCCCCGACGCTATCCGCTTGCCGTCCCGCCGTCACCCAGCACCTCGAAGTGGGCTGCGTGCCCGGGTGGGTCAGCACCGCGCCGCCCCGGCCGAACGCCGAGAACGTAGGATGTCCGGGATGACGATCGGACGCCGCCTCTTCCTCTCGGGAGCCGCCACGGGAGTCGGGCTCCTGGCCCTCGCGGGCTGCACGCCGTCGCGTCCGACGCCGACCCGCTCGGTCACGAAGGCCCCCGTGCCCACGCCGAGCACCACCGCCGTCCCCGCGCCGGCCGCCTTCGTGCGCTCCGCCTGGGCCGAGGATCCGTACGCGCTCGGCTCCGTCTCCTACCTGCCCGTCGGCGCGACGCCGCAGCACCGCACCGACCTGGGCACCGCGGTCCTCGACCGCGTCTTCCTCGCGGGCGAGGCCACCGACACGGAGGCGCCCGGCACGCTCCAGGGCGCCTGGAGCTCCGGGGTCCGCGCGGCCGCCGAGATCAGCGCCGTCGCCGACGAGGGCGAGCGGATCGCGATCGTCGGGGCCGGTCTCGCCGGAGCGGTCGCCGCGCGGCGCCTGTCCGACGCGGGCTTCGACGTCACCGTGGTCGAGGCGCGCGAGCGCACCGGCGGCCGCATCGCCACCGCGACTCCGGACGGCTGGCCGATCGCCGTCGAGACCGGAGCCTGGGCCCTCACCGGCGCGGGAGCCGCCCTGCGCGAGAGCATCGCGGACGCGGGCGTGGTCACGACCGCGGTCGACCTCGCCGACGTCCGCTCGAGCGACGCCGACGGCGCGGCTCTCGACACCGGCACCACGGGTGCCGACGCCCTGACCCGTGCTCTCGAGTGGGGAGCGGAGCAGCCGGAGGATCTGGCGCTCGCCGAGTCGTTCGCCGGCTCCGGAGCGCCCGATCCCGCCGAGGCCGAGCCGGGCTCCGGCGACGGCGACGTCGCCCGCGTGGCGGCGCACCTCGCCGGGACGACCGCGCTGCGCACCGGCGCCGCTCCCGAGGAGCTCTCCTCCTGGTACGGACTGGGCGACGCCTCCGCCGCCACGACCGCGGAGGAGCTGAGCGACGACTCCGGCGACGCGCTGCTGACCGACGGGCTCGCGCCCCTGGTCGACACCTTGCTCGCTGACGTCGAGGTCTCGCTGCGCGCCGTGGTGAGCGGCATCGGCTACACGGAGACCGGCGTCAGCATCCGCCTGGGCACCGGCGAGTCGTTCACAGCCGACCGGGTGCTGGTCACCGTGCCGATCGGGGTGCTCCAGACGGACGCGATCGCCTTCGACCCGCCGCTCCCGTTCGCGCAGCGCGCGGCCGTCGCGGCCCTCGGCTCCGGTGTCGTCGAGACGCTGTGGCTGCGCTTCGACGAGGCGTTCTGGGAGGCCGACGCCCCCGCGCGCTGGTCGCTCGTCGGCTCCGAGGCGGGCATCACCGAGTGGCTCAATCTTCAGCCGTCGACCGGCGAGGCGGTGCTCGTCGGGCTGGTCGGAGCGGATCAGGCCCTCTCGCTGCAGGACCTCAGCGACGACGATCTGGTCACCCTCGCGCAGACGGCGCTCGAGCCGTTCGCCGTCGTCCCCGGCTGACGAGCTCGCGGAGCCGCGCCAGCGGGCCCCTCCACTCCGACGCGTGCGCCGCCCCGAGCGGCCGCACCCGGCTGAGCGCGAGGACGAACGCGGCGATGCCGGAGATCAGGCTCAGCACGATCACGTCGTAGAGCACGAACATCACGGGGCCGTCGACCTGGCCGGGGTCGAGGAAGAAGTACGGGTACCAGCCGATGAGGGCCCCGCGGACCAGGGTGATGACGCCCCAGACGATCGGGAAGCCGAGCACGGTCAGCGCCCCGCGCCAGGCGACCGGGCGGCGGCCGGGTCCGAGGATCCAGTCGAGGATCGCGAGCGTCGGGATCACGAAGTGCAGGAGCGCGCTCGACCAGGGCACGTCGACCCGCACGCCGCGGTTGTTGGCCTCCACCGCGATCAGCCCGAAGACGATCCCCGACACGACCATGTAGGTGAGCACGAGCGCCCGCACGGTGCTGAGCCAGCGCGGCTCCCGCTCGCGCGCGAGGGCGACCAGGCCGGACAGGCCCAGCACCACGACCCCGGCCATGTTCGACTGCGTCGTGAAGTAGGCGAAGAAGTTGTCGATCTGGAACGCGCGGAAGCCCAGGGTGTAGAAGAAGTCGCCGACGAGTCCGACCGCGCCCAGCCCGGCGAGGGCCAGGCGGAGGATCGCGAACGCCTTCCGCACACCCGCTCCGATCCGTCGCCGCTGGGCCCGGAGGGCCGGACTTCCGGACGATTCTACGGTCGCCGCGCTCGGAGCTCCCCGAGCGCGCGGCTCCGCCGGACGGGGGAGGCGGGCCCCGCGGAGGCGATCTAGCGTGGAGGGATGGCGCGCGCACAGGACGGGAAGGGTTCGGGTCGGATGTCGTCGGAGGAGGCGTCCCGGCGCTGGAACGCGGTCACGGGTCCGCTGTTCCTCGCGGCGGGAGCGGTCTTCGCGGTCCTCGGGAATCCGGTCTGGCCGGTGTTCCTCGTCCTGGGGATCACGTTCCTCGGGCTGACCGCCGGCCCCGGGAGGCCGACGAGCCGGAGCGGAGCGCAGGAGCCGGACCGCGATCGGTGACGCGCGCTTCGCGACGCGGACACTCGCCGGTCGCGTTGCCGGGATAGCGTGCGTGTCATGCCCTTCACGCCGAGCCACGCCGTCGTCGCGCTCGCGTTCTCGTACGGCCGGATCCCCGCCGCGGCCGTGGCCATCGGCGCGATGGTCCCGGACATCGGCATGTACCTCCCGATCGCCGTCGCCCGCGAGTCCACCCACTCCCTCCTCGGCGTCGTCACCGTCGACCTGCTGCTCGGAATGCTCGGCCTCGTGCTGTGGAGCGCGGTCGTCGCTCCGGCCTGGCGCGACCTCGCGCCCGCGCTGGTCCGCTCGCGCCTGCGTCCCCGGCGCTCGCCGCCCCGCGGGGCCGCCGAGTGGATCCGCGTGCTCGTCTTCGCGGCCGCCGGCATCGCCATCGGAGCCGCCAGCCACGTGATGTGGGACGGCTTCACCCACAGGGGCGGCCTCTTCGTCTCGGCGATCCCGCTGCTGCAGCAGGAGCTCGGGCCCTTCCCCGGCTTCCGATGGGCGCAGTACGCGAGCGGCGTGCTCGGGCTGCTCGGGCTCGGGATCGGCGCGGTGGTCTGGTACGTCGGTCGCCGTCCCCGGAAGCTCCGCTCCGACGGCCGGCAGCCGGTGCGCATCGCGGCCGCGGCCGTGGTGCTCGCGGCCGCGGTGGTTCCCGCCGGGATCGTGCTGGCGGGGGCGGGCATCGATCCGCTCGACGCCGCCTACCGGGCGCACGTGGTGCGGGCGGCGATCCTGCTCGTGGGAGGCGGTGCGGCGGCCGCGATCGCCGTCGCGGCGGTCTGGTGGCTCACCGGCCGAGGGGTGCGCGGGGCCGTCGTCTGAGACGACGGAGGACGAGCCTGTCGTCTGAAGGGAGCACGGGCATCCGTCGCGAGGAGGATGCGCCGGTGCATAGCCCACCGATAGCGTCGGACACGGCCCGTTGGGGCGGGCCGCCTTCGGGGGAAGGCACTAAGGGGAAATCGGGGGCTCGCGGCACACGCCGCGGGCCCTCTACCCGTTTCCGGGCCCCCGCCGGCTCGGAGCTCCCGCCGCCTCAGCGCCGCTTCGAGCGCGGCCGGTTCTGCGAGGCCGGGCGCTGCGGGATGCGCGGAGCGCCCTCGCCGGCGGCACCCTGGGGGAGCGAGGACGCGGGCGGGATCGGGCGGCGGGTCACCGGGCGCACCGGCTCGCCGCGGCGCGTCTGGCCGGGGATCGGCCGGGAGCGGCGTCCGTAGATCAGCTCGGACGAGTCCAGCAGCCACGGCACCAGCGCCACCGTCACTCCGTGCACCAGCAGGAGCTTCTGGCGGATCCGCCGCGACTTGTGGTTGTGGAGGAACGCCTCCCACCAGTGCCCGACGATGTACTGCGGCATGTAGACCGTGGTGATCTCGGAGCCGTGCTCGAGGCGGTGGGCCTTGATGTACTTGATCAGCGGGTACGAGATGTCGCGGTAGGGCGAGGCCACGCAGCGCAGCGGCACCTCGATGTCCATCTGCGCCCAGTCGGCCTTGAGCTGGGCGGTCTGCGCGTCGTCGATGGAGGAGTGCACCGCCTCCAGCGTCTCGTGCCGCGCCGCGATGGCGTAGTCGAGCGCCTTCAGCGTGGGCTTGTTCATCCGGCCCACCAGCACGATCGCGTGGTCGCCGTTGGCGCCGAAGGTCGTGGTCGGGTCGACCTCGATCTCCTTCTCCACGTCGCGGTAGTAGCGGTAGACGCCGGCCATCAGGACACCGAGGATCGGCATCACCAGGTAGACGAGCCAGGCGCCGTGGGTGAACTTCGTGATCGTGACGACGACGAGCACCGCGAACGTCAGCGTCGCGCCGAACAGGTTGATGGCCAGGCTCGTGTAGACGGTGCGCGAGTCCTCGCCGTTGCGGATCATCCGCACCCAGTGCTTGACCATGCCCGACTGCCCGAGCGTGAACGAGACGAAGACGCCGATGATGTACAGCTGCACGAGGCTCGTGAGCGAGGCCTGGTAGACGAGCAGGATGATCGCGGCGACGAGCGCCAGGATGATCACTCCGTTGGAGTAGATGAGGCGGTCGCCGCGGGTGTTCAGCGACTTGGGCGCGTAGCCGTCGCGAGCCAGCACGGAGCCCAGCAGCGGGAAGCCGTTGAACGCGGTGTTCGCCGCGAGGAGAAGGACGGCGGCGGTCGCGGCCTGGATGATGAAGAACAGGATCGTGTTGTTGCCGAACGTGGCGGCGGCGACCTGCGCGATCACGGAGCGCTGCGGGGTCGTGGCGCAGTCGGCGAAGCCCACCAGATGGCAGGCGTTCTCGGCGTAGTGCACGTTCGAGAGCAGGGCGAGGGCGGTCAGGCCGACGAAGAGCACGATCGCGATCGTGCCCATCGCGACGAGGGTGCGCTGGGCGTTCTTGACCTTCGGGGCGCGGAACGCGGGCACGCCGTTCGAGATGGCCTCGACGCCCGTGAGCGCCGCGCAGCCGCTCGCGAAGGAGCGCAGCAGCAGGAGGACGACGGCCGCCTGCGTGAGCTGCTCGCCCTGCACGGTGAAGCCCGCCGACTCCGCGACCGGGGTGTCGCCGAAGGCGGTGCGGACCAGGCCGACGACGACCATGACGAAGACGCTCGCGACGAAGAGGTACGTCGGGACGGCGAAGGCGCGGCTCGACTCCGAGACGCCGCGGAGGTTCACGGCCGCCAGCAGCACGACGAAGAGGATGGCCAGCTCGACCCGCAGCGGCGCCAGCTCGGGCACCGCGGAGATGATGTTGTCGACTCCGGAGGCGACCGACACGGCCACGGTGAGCACGTAGTCCACGAGGAGGGCGGCGGCGACCGTGAGGCCCGCCGTCTCGCCCAGGTTGGTGCGGGCGACCTCGTAGTCGCCGCCGCCGGACGGGTAGGCCCGGATCAGCTGGCGGTAGCTCAGCACCACCACGACGAGGAGGACGACCACGCATGCGGCCACCCAGGGGGCGAAGGTGAGGAAGGAGAGCCCGCCGAGCAGCAGGATCATCAGCAGCTCCTGCGGCGCGTAGGCCACGGAGGAGAGCGGGTCGCTGGCGAAGATGGGGAGCGCGAGCCGCTTCTGCAGCAGCTGTCCCTCGAGCTTGTCGCTGGGGAGCGGCTCGCCGATGAAGAAGTGCTTGGCGGTGCGCAGCTCGGTCGCGTCGGCCGATGATCCGTCCGCGGCGGACGGGGGGCCCTCGTGTGTCACGAGCGATGACACTACTCCGTGCGAGGGGGCAGTCAAGACGGCCGGGAGCGGGCCGAGCGGAGGCTGATCTCGCGCTGTGACCGGGAGTTTCCCGGTGCGGCGGGGAGCGACGGCCGGCGTCCTCGCGGCCGGCGCCCCGAGCGGGGGGTCAGCGGCCGTCGCGGGTCGCGGCTCCGATCAGGCCGGTGAGGCTGTCGCGGAGCGCGGTGAGCTCCTCGAGGGGGACGTCGAGCCGCTCCACGATCTGCGGAGGAACCTGCAGGGCCTGCTCGCGGAGGGCCGCTCCGGAGGGGGTCAGCGCGACGTCGAGGCGGCGCTCGTCGTCGCTGCTCCGGGCCCGCGTGACGTGGCCGCTCGCCTCCAGGCGCTTCACGAGCGGGCTGAGCGTGGCCGGCTCGAGGCGGAGGGCGGAGCCGAGGTCGGCGAGCGAGCGGGGGCTGCGCTCCCAGAGCGCGAGCATCACGAGGTACTGCGGGTGCGTGAGTCCGAGCGGTTCGAGCACGGGGCGGTACAGCCCGATGACGGTGCGCGCCGCGACGGCGAGGGAGAAGCAGACCTGGTTCTGGAGGGCGAGCGGGTCGGTTTCCACGGCGTCATCCTCTCATCGTGCCCTGATGGTTAGTACACTAAGGATATGACGCGGAAGAAGACCGGCTCCCTCTACCAGCGCTTCAACGCGCGGCTGTTCCCCTGGATCGGCCCGCCGCCGCTCGGCCCGTACGACCAGCCCGAGCAGGAGGCGCCCGCGGGGCAGGCGTGCCCGCTCTGCGGTCGGCCGATGTCCGAGCACGTCATCGACCGCTCCGGTCCGCGCACCCAGCTGTACTGCCCGAGCGACCCCTCCTGAGTCGCACGCCCCCGTTCGGGGGTCGGGGGCTTCGGGCGGCGGGGGCGGATGATGAGCGCATGTCCCGTCTGAGCCCCACCGCCGCCCGCGTCGTCCAGTACAGCCGATTCGGCGACGCGGACGTCCTCGAGATCGCCGAGGTCGAGCGGCCGAAGCCCGGGGTGGGCGAGGTGCTGGTCGAGGTGCTCTCCGCCGGGGTGAACCACATGGAGGCGTTCATCCGGCAGGGCCAGTTCGACTCCGACCACTCCGCGGCCTTCCCGATGCGCCAGGGGACCGACTTCTCGGGCGTCGTCGTCGCCCTCGGCGAGGGCGTCACCGACATCAATCTCCGCAGCGACGTGGTCGGCCACGCGCTCGTCGGCTCGCACGCGACCCACGTCGTGGTGCCGCGCCGCAACCTCGTCGCCAAGCCCGCCTCCGTGAGCTGGGAGGTCGGCGGCGCGCTGTTCCTCGCCGGAGTGACTGCGTGGCGCGCGCTGGAGGCCACGCATGTGGGACCCGACGACACCGTCCTCGTCTCCGCGGCGGCCGGAGGAGTCGGCAGTCTCGAGATCCAGCTGGCGAAGCTCCGCGGCGCGACGGTGATCGGCACCTGCGGCGAGCGCAACTTCGACTACCTCCGCCAGATCGGCGTGAAGCCGGTGGTCTACGGCGACGGGATCGCCGACCGCATCCGGGCCGCGGCGCCCGGCGGGGTCACGGTGTTCCTCGACAACTTCGGCGGGGAGAACGAGGCCCTCGCCGACGAGCTCGGCATCGCGGCGGGCCGCTTCCACTCCAGCGACGACCGCAAGGAGATCGAGCTGCGCGCCGTCTGGCCCGACGCCGAGACCGCCCAGCGCGACACCGAGATCCTCGGCGAGCTGGTCGGCCTCGTCGGCGAGCAGAAGCTGCGGGTGCTCGTCTCGGGCTTCTACCCCTTCGACCAGGTGCAGGACGCCTTCGACGACCTCGAGAAGCGGCACTCGCGCGGCAAGATCGTCCTCGGCATGAACCCGGTGGACCCGGCGAAGGTCACCAAGGCGCGCGACATCCACGAGGCCGGCCGCTAGCTGCACCCTCCCGGCGGCTGTCCGGGCTGCTCTCCGGGCGGCCACAATGGGGCCGTGGCGCGCGGACGCCCGGGAGGAGTGACGCGATGGAGGAGCCCGTCGTCGCGATCGTCTGGATCGTCTCGTTCGTGGTGGTGACCGTCCTGGTCACCGGGCTGTCGGGGCGGGTGAACTGGTCCGCTCCCGTGGCGCTCGTCGCCGTCGGAGCCCTCGCTTCCTTCGTGCCCGGGATCCCGGAGGTGGTGGTCGAGCCGGACGTGGTGCTGTTCGGGATCCTGCCGCCGCTGCTCTACGCGGCCGCGATCCGCACCTCCGTCCTCGACGTCCGCGCTCGTGGCGACAGCATCCTCCTGCTGTCGGTCGGGCTCGTCGTCTTCACGGTCGCGGTGGTCGGCGCGGTGGCCTGGATGGTCGTCCCGGCGATCACGGTCGCCGCGGCCCTCGCGTTCGGCGCGATCGTGGCGCCCACGGACGCGGTGGCGGTCACGGCCATCGCGGGGCGGCTCCGCCTGCCGCGGCGCATGCTCACGGTGCTCGAGGGCGAGAGCCTCCTCAACGACGCGACCGCGCTGGTGGCGCTGAACGCCTCCCTCCTGGCGATCGTCAGCACGGTCACTCCCGGGCGCATCGCGCTCGACTTCGTGCTGGCCGTGGCGGTGGGCGGCGGGGTCGGGATCGGCATCGCCGTGCTGCTCGGGTTCGTGCGCAAGCAGGTGCAGTCGTCCGTCCTGGACACGAGCCTCTCGCTGGTGACGCCCTACGTCGCGTTCATCCCGGCGCAGCTGCTGCACGGCTCCGGGGTGCTGGCGGTCGTGGTCGCGGGTCTCTACCTGGGCTACCGGGCGCCGGTCATCCAGTCGGCGCAGGCGCGGATCGCGGAGTCGCTCAACTGGCGGACGATCCAGTTCCTGCTCGAGAACGCGGTGTTCCTCTTCATCGGGCTGAGCCTCTCGTCGGTGGTGGAGGCGACGGCCGACTCGGGCATCGGGGTCTGGCAGACGGTCGGCATCGGCGCGGCCGTGCTCGCGGCGCTGGTCGGGAGCCGCGTGGCCTGGATGTGCATGACGACGCTGCTGTTCCGGCACGGTCCGCGCCGGCTGCAGCAGCGCGGGTGGACCTGGCCGACCGCGATCGGGGTGTCGTTCGCGGGCATCCGCGGCGTGGTCACCCTCGCCGCCGCGTTCCTCCTGCCCGCGGAGACGCCGCAGCGCGCGTTCCTGCAGTTCCTCGCCTTCATCGTGGTGGCGGGGACGCTCGTCGAGGGGCTCGCGCTCCCGCGGCTCGTCCGAGCCCTGAAGCTCCCGGCCCCGAACGAGATGCAGGAGCACGTCGAGAAGCAGATGCTGCTCGCCGAGGCGCAGGCCGCCGGGCTCGCCCGGCTCGACGCGGAGCCGCAGGACGGAGTGGAGGACCGCGTGCTCGATCGGCTGCGGCGGAACGCGATGTTCCTCGCCGACGCCCTGGAGAACCCGCCGGAGGGCGAGGGCGTGGAGCCGCTCCCGCAGGCCTACAACCGGCTCCGGCGCGTGATGATCGCGGCCGAGCGGGAGGCGGTGCTCCGCGCGCGCTCCGAGGGGCGGTACCAGGAGCCGGCGGTGGTGAGCGCTCTGGCGTTCCTCGACGTGGAGGAGGAGGCGCTGGCGGTCGGGCGGCAGTAGCGCCGAGAGGGCGGGGACCCCGGGCGGGATCCCCGCCCTCTCGGCGGTGCGGTGTCCGGGCTCAGCCCAGGGTGGAGCGGACCGAGGCGCGGGCCTCGTCGAGCGCGGCGCGCAGGGCGTCGACGCTCGCGGTCGTCACGGATCCCGAGGAGGCGGCGGTGCGCAGCTCCGCGCGCAGCTCGTCGCGGAACTCGGTGAGCAGCACCTCGGCGTCGCGCAGGGCGATCCGCGAGGCGGTACGCGCGTCGGGCGAGGCGGGCGCGGCCTGCTCCGGCGCGGGCTGCTCGGAGGGGGTGCCGGACGTGTCCTGCGGGCGCGGCTCCTCGGCGGAGTGCTCCGGTCGGCGTCCGGGCTCCCGCGAGTCGCGCGCGGCGCTGGCCAGGTCGGCGCGGAGGCTCTTCATCGCCTCCGCGACGCCGAGGCGGACCTCGTCGGCGAGCCGGCGGACGGAGTCGGTGAGCTCCTCCTCGATGTCGCCCAGGTCGGTCGCGCGGTTCGCGAGCTCGGCGCGGCCGGCGTCGGTGATGGAGTAGACGGTCTTGCGGCCGTCGGCCTCCTTCGTGACGAGTCCCTCCTCCTCGAGCTTCGCGAGGCGCGGGTAGACCGTGCCGGCGCTGGGCGCGTAGGTGCCGCCGAAGCGCTCGCTGAGCGCCTGGATCAGCTCGTAGCCGTGGCGCGGCGACTCGGCGAGGAGGTTGAGCAGGTAGAGGCGCAGGCGGCCGTGCGCGAAGACGGGGCTCACAGCGAGCTCCCGTCCATCGGGCGGCGGTCGTCGGCGGGGCCGGTGCCGGGAGAGCCCCAGCCCTCGCCCACCGAGGCGGAGGAGGCGGCGACGGTCCGGCGGACGACGACCACGTCTCCCGAGACGGAGTTGGCGGCGACGTCGACCCACTTCGAGTCGAGCGAGCCCGTGGTCGAGGTGAAGCCCCGGCCGAAGGTGCCCTTGACGACGGAGCCGTCGAGCTGGAGCGTGCCCGAGACGGTGTTGATGCGGTAGCGGGCGCCGAGGCCCTCGTCGACGCGGATCGTGAGGTCGCCGCTGACGGTGTTGGCCTGGATCCGGTCGGGGGTGCCCTCGGCGTCGACGAACACGCTGCCCGAGACGCCGTCGACGGTGAAGCGGGTGAGCTCGCCGGTCGCGGTGACGTCGCCGGAGACGGTGCGCGCGGTGACGCGGCCGGTGTGGCTGCGGACCGAGAGCTCGCCGTGGACGGTGTTCACCTCGATGTCGCCGTGCAGGCCGTCGACGACGATGTCGCCGCCGACCGTCGAGACGCGGGCGTCGCTGTGGAGGCCCGAGACCAGGCCGTCGGCCGAGACGGTGTCGAACTTCAGGTCGACGCCGCGGGGGACGAGGAGGCTGATGTCGGCGCGGTCGCCGCGGCGGCCGAGGCCCTTCACGACGTCGACGATGGTGTCCCAGCGGAGCTGGACGTGGTCGATCTCGAGGCGGTCGCCGTCCATCGAGACCTTGAGCGGGCGGCCGTCGACGCTGTGGACCTCCACGCGAGCGGTCGGCTCGTCGTGGGCGATGACGTCGATCTGGCCGCCGACGAGGGCGACCTTGACCGAGCGGACGACGTCGAGGTCGATGACCTTCGTCTCGCCGGCCTGTACGAGCCATTTCTCGAGGGACATGAGTTCCTCCTCCTGCACCGGGGTGCCTTTCTGAAACGCGATACATCGCGAGCGGATGAGAGTCACGATATATCTCGATCACTGCGGCCGGCAACGGGGCTCGGCCGGTTCCCAGCGTCGAGGGGCCGGGACCGGGGCGGGGCCGAGGCGGGATGAGGCCGGGGGCCGGAGCCGAGGCCGCCGTCGAGGGGGTGAGGCCGCGGCGGGCGCCGTGGTAGACCGGGCGCATGGACCCGATCGCGGCACTCGAGGAGATCGCAGCACTGCTCGAGCGGGAGCGGGCCTCCCGCTACCGGGCGAAGGCGTTCCGCCGGGCGGCCGCGGTGCTGGAGGGGATGGCGTCCGCCGAGCGGGACGACCTCGCCCTCGTGCGGCGGGCCTCCGGGATCGGCGACACGACCTTCACGGTGATCGAGCAGGCGCGGTCGGGCCGGGTGCCCGACTACCTCGCGGAGCTGCGCGGCTCGGCTCCTCCGCCCGCGAGCACCTTGCGGGGACGGCTGCGCGGCGATCTCCACAGCCACAGCGAGTGGTCCGACGGGGCGACGCCCGTCCTCGCGATGGCGGACGCGGCCCGCGCGCTCGGCCACGAGTACCTGGCGCTCACCGACCACTCGCCGCGGCTCCGGGTCGCCCACGGTCTCAGCGCGGAGCGGCTGGAGGAGCAGCTCGCCCATCTCGCGGGCCTCGACACCGTGCCCCTGCGGCTGCTCAGCGGGATCGAGGTGGACGTCCTCGAGGACGGCGCGCTCGACCAGACGGACGAGCTGCTGGACCGCCTCGACGTGGTCGTCGCGAGCGCCCACTCGAAGCTGCGGCTGCCCTCCCGCGAGATGACGGCCCGGCTGGTCGCGGCGGCCTCGGATCCGCGGACCGACGTCCTCGGCCATGTCACGGGGCGGCTGGTGTCGGGCGAGCGCGGCACCCGCCCGCCGTCGACCTTCGACGCCCGGGCCGTGTTCCGCGCGTGCGCCGACCACTCCACCGCGGTCGAGATCAACGCCCGCCCCGAGCGCGAGGACCCGCCGGACGAGCTGATCGCGGTCGCGCTCGAGGAGGGCTGCCTGTTCTCGATCGACAGCGACGCGCACGCTCCGGGCCAGCTGGGCCTGCTCGACTACGGGGCCGAGCGGGCGGAGCGGCTCGGCGTCCCGGAGGAGCGGATCGTGACCACCTGGCCGGTCGAGCGGCTCCTGGAGTGGACCCGCGGTTGAGGATCCTCGCGCGTTGCGCAAACGAACTGCGGCCATCACCCCCTTGACAGGAGGCCGTACCGCGGGAGGAGATCCGACGCAAGTGGCGAAATCCCAGCCGCCCACGCGGCATGCTCGGTACCGGTCCGCTCCTCCTGGGCCGCTCCAGCGGTCGGGAGTCGCGCTCCGTCGCACTCTCCGCTCCGACAGACCAGGTGAACCATGGCCACGCAGACCGCTCTCGACGCCGTGCGCGCCGCTCCCACTCTGCTCGAGGCCGTCCGGATGGCGGACGAGCTGACGGTCGCCGCGGTGAGCGACGGTGGTGGCCGCGCGGTGCGCCTGCTCACCCGCGCAGCCCTGGACCCCTCGGACCAGCTGACTGCGATCGCGGCCGTGCACTCGCTCGCGCAGGTCTTCGACGAGGAGGCCGACCTCGCGCTGCTGATGCTGCTCGAGGACGAGCGCCCGTACCTCCGCGAGCACGCCGCCTGGGCCTTCGGCGGGCGCCTGCCCCGCCCCGCCGCGCTCGGACCGCTGCTGCGCCTGGTCCGCGACGGCGGCTTCTCCGGCATGCTCGCGCAGCGCACCGTCCTGCTCTGGGCATCCTCGACCCCCGACCTCGTCGCCGTCGCGCTCGAGGGCGCGCTGCTCGGCGAGCGCGAAGCGGCGGCCCGGGCACGGCTCGTCGAGACCCTGGGCCTCGTGCCCGGTGCGATCGCCGAGCGCACCCTCCTGCACGTGGCCGCCGATCGCGCGGAGGGGCTGGAGGCGCGGGCCGCCGCGACGGACGCGCTCGGCGAGCGCGGCTCCGACGACGCCGAGCTCCTGCTCACCGGCCTGGCCGAGGAGGCGGCGCCCATCGGGCCCCTCGCCCGGCTCGCCCTCCGCGACCTCGCCCCCGCACCGGCCGTGGAGGCAGGGCCGACGGTCGCGCAGCTCTTCGTCCACGCCGACATCGACGGCACCCTGACGCGGGTGGGCGCCGGCGACAACGGCGGCATCGCGACCCTGCTGGTGCGCCTGGGCGACTCGCTCGTCGAACAGGAGGGCATCGACCGGGTGCTCACGCTCTCGCGCGGGACTCCGGCCGAGGCCGAGCGCGCGCTCGGCGAGCTGCCCGACTCCGGCCACGGCTTCGCTCCGGTCCCGTTCGTGGGGCCGCCCGTGGCCATGCCCCAGGCGTGGAGCCGCCGCATCGCCGCCGAGCGCGGCATCCGCCGGATCCTGCGCGCGGCCGGCCGGGTCGACGTGCTGCACCTGCGGATGGCGGACGTCGGATCCCTCGCGGCGGCCGCGGTCGCCCGGGAGCTCGAGATCCCCGTCGTGTTCACCCTCGCCCCGGACCCGCACGCCCTGATCGCGGGCCTGGACGCGTCCGGCGCCCTCACCCGCGCGGACTTCGGCGAGCGCGACGCCGCCGAGCACTTCTGGTTCCGCGTGCGCCTGGTGCAGCGCCTGGCCGCCGACGCCGCGCACACCGTCCTGTTCCCGCGGGAGGAGCTGGCGGCGACCATCCGCGAGCTGATCGGCGTCGACATCACCGCGCACCCGGAGCGGCACACGATCGTCCCGGAGGGGATCGACGTCGGCCTGGTCGAGCGCGGCGAGTCGGCCGCACGGGCCTCCGCCGCCGGTGAGCCGGTCGCGCTGGACGAGGGCGGCGACCTGGCCTCGCTCGACCTCCTGCTGGAGGAGCTGCCCGAGCACCGCCGCGGCCTCCCGCTGCTGCTCAGCGTGGGCCGCCTGCACCGGGTGAAGGGGATGGCGGCGCTCGCCGAGGCCTGGGCGTCCGACCCCTCGCTCCGGGAGCGCGCCAACCTGCTCCTGGTCGGCGGCGACCTCGCCGACCCCAGCCCCGACGAGCGCGAGCAGCTCGACCGCATCCGCGCCGTCGCGTCCGACGGGCTGCTCCTGGCCGGCCACCGCCCGAACGGGACCGTGGCCCGCTGGCTCGGCGCGATCCGGCACGGCCGACCGGGGCTCTCTGCTCCGGGAGGCGCCTACGTCTGCGCGAGCGTCAAGGAGGAGTTCGGCATCGCCCTCCTCGAGGCGCTCTCCGCAGGACTGGTCGTCGTCGCTCCGGCGACAGGCGGGCCCGCGACCTACGTCGAGGAGGGTGAGACCGGCTTCCTGGTCGACACCGCCGACCCCGCGGCGCTCGCCGCCGGTGCCGCCGCCGCACTGGATCTCGCAGGCGGGCCTCTCGGCGAGCACGCCGCGGCCCGCGGGCGCGCGATGGTCGCCGAGCGCTACACGGTGCAGGCCATGGCTCATGCCCTCTCGGGCGTCTACGCGCACGCGACCGCGGACCAGGAGCGTCCTCTCCGCTCGCCGCTCGTGCTGGGGGCCTCGTGACCCTGCTGATCATCAGCCCCGACTACGCGTCGCACCTGCTGCCGCTGGCGACCCTCGGCACGGCGTGGCAGGAGGCGGGCGAGCGCGTCGTCGTGGCCACCGGCGACGCGACGCGCTCCATCGTGGACGGCTTCGGATTCGAGCACATCGCGCTCCGGCTGGGGCGCGGCTCCAACCCGGGCACGATCCGCGCGGAGGAGCAGGCGCCCGACGAGGGCGCGTCCCTCCGCGGCTTCTTCGACGCCACCCGGCGCGGGATGGTCCCGACCCTCGCCTACCAGGCGCGGGAACGGCTCACCGACCTGCTCTGGGATCCGTCCGGCGTCGCCGCGCGCCTGCGCGTGATCCTCGACGAGGTGCAGCCCGACGCGATCGTGGTCGACCACCTCGCCTTCACCGCGCGCGTGGCGCTGAAGGCACTCCGCGTGCCCTACGGCGACGTCGTGCTCGGCCACCCCAGCGCGCTCACGGTGCCCGGCGAGGTCTACGGCTTCCCCCCGGTCTGGCCGGACGCCTTCGCTCCGGAGCCGGACGACCTCGATGCGCTCCGCGCCCTCTGCGAGCGTGTGCGCGACTCCTTCACCGCGGAGTGGAACGCCGCCCTCACCACCCTCGACCCCGGGGCGGCGCCCAGCGCCGACGCCTTCGCCGAGAGCGGCGACGTCCTGCTGCTCAACTACCCAGGCGAGCTCCACGACTCGGCCCGCACCGCTCAGCTGCCGCCGCACGCGTTCCTCGGCTCCGCCGTCCGCGAGGAGCCCGACGACGCGGAGGTCGAGGAGTGGCTCGCCGCGTCCGAGGATCCGGTCGTCTACGTGAGCTTCGGCAGCTTCCTCTCGGTGCGCGACGACGTGCTCGCCCGGGTCGTCGAGGCCCTGGCCGGTATCGAGGTCGGGGGCAGGCCCGTCCGCGTGGCTCTCGCCTCCGGCGCGACCGAGCGCTCGGCCCTGGGCGAGGTCCCCGAGGGCTGGCTGGTCCGCGGCTTCCTGCCGCAGGTCGCGCTCCTGCGCCGGGCCGCGCTCGCGGTCAGCCACGGCGGCAACAACAGCGTCACGGAGGCGATGACCGCGGGCGTGCCGCTCGTCGTCCTGCCGTTCTCGACGGACCAGTTCGCGGGGGCGGCCGCGCTCGAGGACGCCGGGTTCGCCGCCGTGCTCGACCCCAATGCGGCCTCCGGGGGAGAGCTCGCGGAGGCTGCGCGGCGGATGCTCGCACTCGACGCTCCCGCCCGGGAACGGCTGACGGCGCTCGCCGAGGCCCTCGCCCGCGAGACGGGACCGCAGCGGGCCCTCTCCGCCCTGAGCGGAGCGACCGTCCAGCGCTAGCCTGGGCCGATGGTCGAGCCGACACCCCGGGACGCGCCCCTGCGCGCCGAGCGGGACGCCGCGCGGGCGGACCCGATGCTGCGCGCTCTCGGACCGTTCGGGCGCTTCGAGGGGATCGTCCCTCCGCTGTTCGAGGCGGTTGTGCGGATCCTGCACCCCTCCGACGACCCGCCCCGGCGGTGGCGCGAGGTCGCCGAGCGGGAGGGGACGCTCCTGCATCCGCTCGCGCAGTGGGACTCGCTCACCGGCGAGCATCCCGACGAGTACGCGGAGCCCCGCCTCGGAGTGCTCCCGCTCGACGAGCTCGCGGCCGTCGCCGCCGTGCTCGCGGAGCACACGAGCGCTCCCGAGGACTGCCTGGCCGTGTTCTGGGAGGGGTTCGGCGTGCTGAGCGGCGGGTCGCGAGTCCTGATCTCCCGCTCGGACGCCTCGGACGAGCTGCCCGAGTGGATGAGCGACACCCGGCCGACCGGCTGGGAGCACCCCGAGACCGCCGCCGCGGCGACGGTGGAGCTGCCGGGGCGGGAGGGGCCTCTGCTCTCGCTCGACGTCAGGGTGCTCGAGGACACCGCGTGGGCGCGCTCGGCGGGCTTCGCCGACGCCTCCGGGCTCGTCGTGCAGACTCCGCTCGCGCTCTGGCCGGAGGACCGGGCCTGGTACCTCGCGAGCGAGGTCGACTTCGACTCGACGCTGATCGGCGGCTCGCGCGCCCTCGTCGACGACCTGCTGCGGCTCTCCGCCGCGGGGCGGATCGAGGCGCTCCTCCTGCCGGATCAGGTGGACCTCACGAGCACCGGTGACCGGCTCAACCCGAGGCGGCGGTGACGGAGTGAGCGACGAGGACGACGAGCGCTGGCTCGTGGTGAAGGGCCGCCGATGGCGGCGCACCGACCCCTCTCTGCCGGAGGACGTGGTCGCCGGCCTCACCTCGCACCTCGGGCGCGGGCGCTCGGGAGTGCGCTCCGCCAGGATGCACGAGGACGCGGAGGCGGAGGCGCTGGCGCGCAGGAGGGTCGGGCTCGCCAAGCACGGGTTGGGCGAGCGCGGACCGGCATGGTGGGACGAGCCCGAGGCCGATCGGCTCGAGCGCGCCCGCGAGGCGCTGCGGGCGCTCGAGGAGCTCGACGCTCCGGAGGACTGACTCGGCTTCTGCATCCCCCGAGCGTGCTCGTCGGGCGAGGCGGGCGGGGAACGCCCGAGCGGATCCGGGGAGAGCGCGCGGAACCGCGGCCTGTGGAGGAGGACCGCCCCCGCCGAGGCCGCCCGCCGAGCCCGCCCGCCGAGGCCGCGAGCCGAGCCCGCCCGCCCCTAGCGGAACCTCACCACGAAGCCGTCCTCCGGCCCGGTCGGGAAGCTCTGCAGGCTCACGCGCAGATCCTGCCCGTCCTCGACGTCGTACGGGTGCCCCGCGGCCAGGAGCTCCAGCGCCGCGGACAGCAGGTCGACGGTCGCCGGCTCGCCCGGGCACCGGTGGTCGCCTCCGTAGTGCCCGCCGCCCTGGGCGATGAAGCCGTTGCGGTCGACCGGCGACCGGAACCGCTCCGGATCGAAGCGGCCCGGCACCTCCCAGTGCGAGCCGTGGTCCGTCGCGTAGAGGTCGAGCAGCATCCACTGCCCCGCGGGAAGCGTCTCGCCGCGGAAGTCCAGCTCCCGACGGGCCCTTCCTCCGACCATCGGGAAGAACGGGTAGAAGCGCCGCACCTCGTTCGCGAACGCGACGCGCTCCTCCTGGTCGGCGAGCCGCTCCCGCCACTCCGGATGCCGGTGCAGCGCGAGCGCCGCCAGAACCACGAAGCGCCCCACCGCGACCGTGGGCCGCAGCACGTTGATCAGCTCCACCGCGGCGATCTCGACGGGCAGGAGGCCGCCGTCCTCCTTCTCGTGCGCGATCCGGTGCAGGGGAGTCGGGGAGGGTCCGGCCGTCCGGCTCGCCTCGATCAGGCCGCGCGCCCACCGCTCGGTCGAGCGGCGGCGGAGTCGCGCGGCCCAGTTGGGCGGGCCGAAGCGCCCGGCGTTGTCGATCATCGCCCGGAGCTCGTCCGTGCGCCGCAGCACCTCCTCCTCGTCGGCCTCGATGCCGGCCCACGACAGGACCGCGCGGCCCAGGACCTCGGCGGCGACGTCCTGGATGCGGACCCGCTCGCCGGTCAGCCGGGCGGCGGCCGCCTGCCACTCCCGCGCGAAGGCCGAGACCAGCCTCGACCGCTGCTCGGGCGTCTCCACCAGATCCAGGAACATCCGCTTCCGCCTCCGGTGCGGCTCGTCCTCGAGGGTCTGCACGCTGCCCTCGTCCTGCAGGAGGTGCAGCACGGAGCCGGGCAGCGCGCCCTCGCGGTCGAAGCGCCCGCCCTCGTAGAAGAAGCGCGCCGCCTCGATGCCGCGCGCCATGATCACGGGGCGTCCGAGGATCCGGGTGCGGAACGCGTCCGCGCCCACGTCGTCGAAGCGCCGCGTCCCGAAGAGGTAGCCATCGGCGAGGACGGCCGCGCTGCTGTCGACGGCGGGGAGGACGGGGATCGAGGCGGCGATCAGCCGGCCGATCCCTCGGTGTCGTCGCCCTCGGCCTGCGAGGGCTTGTCGACGCCCGCGTCGTCGACGTGGTCGTGGTTCTGCGGGTTCTCCTGCGGCTGCTCGGTCCGGTCGGTCATGGTGCTCCTCTCGCGTCGGCGCGGTGCGCGCCTCGCGGCCACGGTAGGAAGAGCGCGGCGGAGCCGGGTACCCCGTTGACTCGCGGGGGAGGGGCGGGCAGACTCCGCCGCCCTCAGCGCCTCCGCAGGAGGACCGGCGCGGTCGCCCAGACCACGGCGAGCAGCAGCAGCACGCCTCCGCCCGCCCAGAGGCCCGCCGGCCCGCCCAGCACGACGTCGAACACGAAGCCCACGACTCCGACGAACAGCAGCGATCCCGCCGCGAGGCACACCGTGACCACCCGGTTGCCGAACCGCACCAGCTCGGCCTTCCTCCGCCGCTGGAACAGCAGCCGGTGGGCGATGACCGGCGCCAGCGCCAGGATCGTGACGCACGCGGCGAGCAGGACGAGCACGAGGTAGAGCGCCACGTCCGGCGGCGCGAGGTCGGCGAAGCGCTGCTGGAAGCACAGCGTCAGCAGGAAGCCGCCCAGGATCTGCGTGCCGGTCTGCACGACCCGCAGCTCCTGCAGGATCTCGTTCCAGTTGCGGGCGGATCGCTCCCCCACCGTCTCGTCGCGACCGGAGTCGGGGGCGGAGGGGTCGACGGGTCGGTCGCTCATGGGACGAGGGTAGAGCTCAGGCGAGCAGGGACTCCGCCAGCGAGATCGCCCCGCGCACCCCGGACTCGTCGCCGAGGGCCGGGCGCACGATGCGGATCCGCCCGCCGCCCGTTCCCGTCGCTCCGGGCGCGCCCATCAGCCGCTCGACCTCGGCCTCGACGGCGGGGACGAGTCCCGGCGTCTTCGACACGCCTCCGCCGACGACCGCGAGCCGCACGCCCGCGACGTAGGCGAGCGTCGTGACGAGCTGCGCGAGGTAGTAGGAGCTGAAGCGGAGGTTCGCGGCCGCCTCCTCGGGGCCGAGGCGGGAGCCGTCGACGCCCCAGCGCGCCGAGATCGCGGTACCGGCGACCAGGCCCTCGAGGCAGTCGCCGTGGAACGGGCAGGTGCCGGCGAAGCCGTCCTCGGGGTGGCGGCGGGGCAGAAGGTGCGCGACCTCGGGCCAGCCGCTGCCGGCGAGGAGCCGTCCGCCCGCGATCACGCCGCCGCCGACTCCGGTGCCGACGGTCAGGTAGACGAAGTCGTCGACTCCGGTTCCGGCGCCCCAGCGGGCCTCGCCCAGGGCGGCTCCGTTGACGTCGGTGACCAGCGCGAGCCGGGCGCCCGGTGCGGCCGCGCCGATCGGGCCGAGGACGTCGATGCCCTCCCAGCCGAGCTTCGGCGTGGAGGTGAGGTGCCCGTAGGTCGGCGAGCCGGGGTCGATGTCGAGCGGGCCAAAGGAGGCGACGCCGACCGCGGCGACGGTGCCGTCGACTCCGTGGCCGCTGACGAAGCCGGCCAGATCGGCGAGAGTCTCGGCGGGCCCGCGGGTCGGCAGGGTCGTCGTCGCGAGGATCCGCTCGGGATCAGCGGCGTCGGCGACCGCCGCGACGACCTTCGTGCCCCCGGTCTCGATGCCGACGAGGAGGGGACGGTCGGCGGTGGCGCTCATGGATCTCCAGGGCTCGTGCGGTGCGTCTCGGGTCTCAGCAGGCGGACAGCGAGCGCACCTGCGCCGACAGGGTCAGGGGGCTGCCGAGGAGCAGCACCTGATCGAGGTCGTGGCCCTGCATCTTCACACGGGTGCTGCGCGGCAGGCAGGTCGGCTCGCTGAGGTAGAGCGGGGCGCCCTGCTTCGCGGCGACCGGGCCGACGGCCAGCGCGTCGGCGAAGCCGGTGGCGGTGGCGAGATAGACGGTGTCGCCCAGCTCGGACGGCGGGAAGACGTCGTTGAGGTGTCGGCTGGTGTCGTGGCGGTCCGTCCCGGCGATGCGCGACACGGTGTCGGCGATCTTCGCGGCGCGGAGGTCGGCCTCCACGGCGGTCGAGATCGACGGCGCACCGCCGAGCAGCTGCACGGAGGAGGGGTCGAGTCCGGCGAGGGTGTCACGGGTCGGCTGGTCGAGGCGCGAGCGGGCGCCGTCGACGAGGAGGACGGGCTCGGCGCGGCGGCCGGCGATCGGCGCGACCGAGAGGGCGTCCGGGAAGTTGGTGCCGGTCGCGACGAAGACGTTCTCGTAGCTGCCGTCGGGGAAGGCGTCCTCGACGATCCGGCGCGAGGTGTCGTAGCGGTCGACGCCCTCGATGCGCTCGGTCGGGATCCCGAGGGCCTTCACCTGCTGGAGCACCGACTCGCTCACGGAGAGGGCGCTGCCGACCACGACGATCCGCTGCGGGGCGAGGCGGCGCAGCTCGGCCGCCACCACGGCGGGCAGGACGCTCGGGTCGGTGAGCAGGAGGGCGCCGCCCTGCTTCGCGGCGGCGGGGCCGGCGCTCAGCGCGTCCGGCCAGTTCGCTCCGCTGGCGAGGTAGACGACGGGGGCGCCGTCGGCGAATCCGGAGGCGGTCACCGCGACGGCGGTCGCGTACCGGTCGGTCCCGGCGAGGCGGGCGACGTCGGAGGAGTATGCGGACGGGAAGAAGTCGATGCCGCTGCGGCCGCCCGGCGGCACGGAGACGACCGCGCGCTCGTCGAGGCGGGCCAGGCGCGAGAAGTACTGGTCGTCGTAGGCGGGGTAGCCCGGCTCCACGAGGCGCAGGAGGTAGTCGCCGGCGGGCAGGGCGAGGTCGCTCGTGTCCCACGCGCGGGCGGCGCCGGGGGCTCCGGTGACGGGGACGGTGTCGAGCAGCGAGTACGTCCCTCCGTCGACCCACCAGGCCTGCACGTCGAAGGAGGGGGAGGAGACGCCGGGGACCGCGTCGGCGGTGACCGATCCGGACAGCTCGGCGGTGCGCAGGAGGGAGATGGCGACGGACTCGTCGGTCCCCCGGGTCGTCCTCGCGGCCTCGGCGACCGGGGTGTCGCCGAACCAGGTCGGGTACCAGTCGTCGCTGCCGATCAGGTTCGCGCGGACGGTGAGGGGCTCGCCGCCGGGAACGGGGAGGGAGAAGTCGGCGCCCGTGTTCACCTCGGCGACCACGTCCCCCTCGGCGTTCTGGACCTGGACGTAGAAGTACGGGTTCGCGGGGGCGGGGTGCTCCTCGTCGACGTCGCGGAGCGCGATGGTGCCGGAGAGGACGACCTCGGCGGCCGCCTCCTGCGCGGCGCTCGCGCCCGGGAGATCGGGGGCGGCGACGGCCGGACCGGCCGCGAGGCCGGCCAGCAGGAGAGCGGAGACGCCGATCGCGGCGAGGGAGCGTGCGGGCACGGCGGGCCTTTCGGCAGGATCCGCGGGAGGCCGCGGCGGACACGGTGTCTGAATGCTAGCCGCCGCCCGCCTCCGGGCGAGGGCGGGTGTCGGCGGGATGGGCCCCCGTCCGGGGGACGATGGTGGTGGATTCCCGGGGCCGCCGGAGGAGTCCGCGCGAGCAGGCTCCCCCGGCGACCCGGGTCGGATCCCCTACTTGACGACCGCTGCGGTGGCGGCGGAGGTGCGCGTCGCCGTCGTGTAGTCGGCCTTCTTGCCGGTGACGGTCACCGTGATCTTCTTCCCCACCGTGGCGCTGGTCGGCTTGTAGGTGGCGGAGGTCGCCCCGGAGATCGCGGTGCCGTTCGCCTTCCACTGGTAGGTGAGGGCCACCGGCGAGGGACCCCAGGTGCCCGGCTTGGCGGTCAGGGTGGAGCCGACCTTCGCGGTGCCGGTGATCGTCGGGGTCGCGGCGGAGAGGGTGCCCGCCACCACGGCGCTCGTCTTCGCGGAGGTCTTCGTCACGGCGGTGAATCCGGACTTCGACCCCGTGACCGTCACGGTGATCGTCTTCCCAAGAGTGGCGCCGGTCGGCGTGTACGTCGCGGACGTCGCCCCGCTCAGAGCGGTGCCGTTCGCCTTCCACTGGTAGGCGAGGGCGACGGGGGAGGGGCCCCAGGTGCCGGGCTTCGCGGTGAGGGTCGAGCCGACCTTCGCCGTGCCGCTGATGGTCGGCGTCGCAGCGGTGATCGCGCCGCCGGTCACGGCAGCGGTCCCGGAGGAGACGCGTGTCGTCGAGACGTAGCCCGACTTCGAGCCCGTGACGGCGACGGTGATCACCCTGCCCGCGTCGCCCGCGACCGGACGGTACGTGGTGCCGGTCGCCCCGCTGATCGCGGTGCCGTTCGCGCGCCACTGGTACGCGAGGGCCACGGGGGAGGGGCCCCAGGTGCCGGCGCTCGCCGTGAGCGTCGAGCCGACCGCGGCGGTGCCGGTGACGGTCGGGGTCGCGGCGGTGAGGGCGGTGCCGCCGATGCGCACGACCGTCGATGCCGCCCCGCTGTCGCCTCCGGCGTTGATCGCGCTGACGCTCATCGTGTAGGTGGCGCCCGCCGCCAGGTGCGTGAACGTGAAGGAGCGGGCGGTGGCGGCGACCGTCGTCGACCACGGACCGGCGCCCGCGTTGTCGACGCCGTTGCGCGAGACGCGGTAGCCGGTGATCGCCGGGTTGCCGGCCGACTCCGGAGGCGCCCAGGAGATCGTCGCGGATCGCACGCTGTCGTTCGTTGTCCCGGCGACGCGCGTGGGAACGGAGGGGGCGACGTAGGGGTCAGCGGTCTGGACGAAGGTCGTCGGGGAACTGGTGCCGAGCGCGTTGATGGCCTGGACGGTGAAGGTGTAGGACGTGT
The DNA here is from genome assembly GCF_002930845.1 of Rathayibacter sp. AY1A7. Classification (NCBI taxonomy): domain Bacteria; kingdom Bacillati; phylum Actinomycetota; class Actinomycetes; order Micrococcales; family Microbacteriaceae; genus Rathayibacter; species Rathayibacter sp. AY1A7. The sequence goes on from NZ_PSTL01000013.1 coordinate 73,213, forward strand.
TGGGCCGGAGGTTCGTGAAGGTCTGCGAGCGGCGGTCGGCCGAGACGACGGTCGACCAGGGGCCGCTGCCGGCCGCGTCGGTGCCGTTGCGGCTGACTCTGTAGCCCGTGATGGGGCTGCCGCCGTCGTAGTACGTGGGATTCCAGGTGAGGGTGATGGAGGTGCCCGACGGGTAGGCGCGAAGCCCGCCCGGCGAATCCGGGGCCGACGGCTCGGCTCCGAACGAGGTGCAGGAGACAGGGGAGTCGGAATAGGAGCGGTATTCCGAATCGTAGGATCGCTCGTCCTGCGAAGACGCCCAGATGCAGAACTCGTACCTGTGGACAGGCAGGTAGGGGAAGTCGATGGACGCGTCCGAGACGGGGATGCTGCCGTCGAAGTAGCCGTGGTCGGACGGGTCGTCGGACGACGAGAGATCGTCGATCGTGTAGTGGTACTCGTCGAAGTTGCAGGCTTGGCCGTTCGCGGCCGGTCGCGCCCAGCGGGCGGATGCGAGATAGACGGACGGGTCCGCCGCGACGCTCACGTTGCCGGGTGCGGGAACGTTCCAGAAGTGGCGGAACGATGCCTCGATGGGCGCGCTCTGACTGGAAGATGCGGCGAGCGGTTCGCCGTCCGCGCCGCCCGTGAAGGGTGCACGGAAGTCGGACACGCTGGACACCTGGAAGTAGTAGTCGTCGTACGAACGGGGGAGATCGAGCGTCGCGTTCGTGGTCCGTCCCGTCTCGATGAGACTCAGCGAGTAAGTGCTGTAGTAGCCCTCGCCGTAGTAGTTCGTATCTCTGGCATACACGTGGATCCGATATCCGGCCGTCGCCGACGCGGACGGCGTCCAGGAAACGGTGACCGCATCGGTGCAGTCGTTGTCGGTCACGGTCACGTTCGTCGGCGCCGCCGGCGATCCCGCGGCCTGGGCCGGGGTCGCGACGAAGAGGGAGAGGAGCAGGGCGAGGAAAAGGGAGACGCTGAGGGTCTTCGTTCGCATGGAGGAGGGCATCCGGATTCGTCGGAGCGAGAAGGCCGACGACTGTCGGGCCGGAGGGATCGTCCCATGCCGCTTATCGCTGCACTAAGTCCCCCATTCAGGGCAGAATTCGGTGGATTCGACAGATGTCATCAACGCGATGACAAGCGAGGGATAAGGCTCTTCCTCCGAGAGGCGCCGCGTCATCCCTCCGGAAGCCGCCTCAAGGCGAGAGTCGCGGCGGCATAACAGCGCCCCGCGAGAGAGCCGCGGCGGTTTCCCGCGCCGCATCCACCGTTCACGCGCGTTCCGTGCGCCCCACGGCGAGAACCGCACGATCCTCGCGTGCAAGACTGGGCGCGAGCGTGCTCCATCCCGCTGCGTCATGCGCGGGGCACGGAGCCACTGGACCCGGTCCGCTCATCCGCATCCTTTCGCAGGAGGACTCGAATGACCGATACCGCCGTGCTCGCCGAGGCACCCGCCCGAACCCCCGTCGCGAAGACGATCCTGATGTGCCGTCCCGAGCACTTCACCGTCGTCTACCGCATCAATCCGTGGATGGACCCGCAGGTCCCCACCGACACCTCCCTCGCCGTCCGGCAGTGGCAGACCCTCTACGACACCTACGCCGACCTCGGCTTCACGATCGAGCTGATCGAGCCCGAGGCCGGACTGCCGGACATGGTCTACGCGGCCAACGGCGGGTTCGTGATCGACGGCATCGCCTACGGTGCCTCCTTCACCTACCCCGAGCGCCAGCCCGAGGGCCCGGCGTACATGGACTGGTTCCGCTCGGCCGGCTTCGACGTCCGCGTCCCCGAGGAGGTCAACGAGGGCGAGGGCGACTTCCTCCTCGTCGGCGAGCGGATCCTCGCCGGCACGGGCTTCCGCTCCGCCTCCGACTCGCACGCCGAGGTCGCCCGCGTCTTCGGCCGCGAGGTCGTCACGCTCGAGCTCGTGAACCCGTCGTTCTACCACCTCGACACAGCGATCGCCGTGCTCGACGACACGAACATCGCCTACCTTCCGAGCGCGTTCAGCGAGGAGGGCAACCGCACCCTCCGCGAGCTCTACCCCGACGCGATCCTCGTGTCGGAGGAGGACGCGTCCGTGCTCGGGCTGAACTCCTTCTCCGACGGCCTCAATGTCGTCATCGCGTCCCGTGCGACGGGCTTCGAGCGCCAGCTGCGCGAGCGCGGCTACAACCCGATCGGCGTCGACATGTCCGAGCTGCTGCTCGGCGGCGGCGGCGTGAAGTGCTGCACGCTCGAGCTGCGCCGCTGACCCACTCCCCGTGGTCGGCGACCAGCAGCGCCGACCCACCCTCCACTGTCCACGATCCGTCGCACTCGACGCCGAGTGCGACGACTCCTGGAGAGTCGATCGTCCCCTCAGGAGGAACGACATGAGCATCACCGACACCGACACCGCCCGCTCCGCCGCCCTCATCGCCGCGGAGGAGGAGCACGCCGCCCACAACTACCACCCGCTGCCCGTCGTCGCGGCCACCGGCGACGGCGCCTGGATCACCGACGTCGAGGGCGTCCGCTACCTCGACTGCCTCGCCGCCTACTCCGCTGTGAACTTCGGCCACTCGCACCCGGTGCTGCTGGAGGCGGCCCGCGAGCAGCTCGGCCGCGTCACCCTGACCAGCCGCGCGTTCCACAACGACCGCCTCGGCCCGTTCGTCACGGCGCTCGCCGCGCTCGCCGGCAAGGACATGGTCCTGCCGATGAACACGGGCGCGGAGGCGGTCGAGTCGGGCATCAAGGTCGCCCGCGCCTGGGGCTACCGGGTCAAGGGCGTCGCTCCGGGCCGGGCGAACATCGTCGTCGCGGCGGGCAACTTCCACGGCCGCACGACCACGATCATCTCGTTCAGCGACGACGCGGAGGCGCGCGACGGCTTCGCTCCGTTCACGCCCGGATTCCGCACGGTCCCGTTCGGCGACGCGGAAGCCCTCGAGGCCGCGATCGACGACGACACCGTGGCGGTGCTGATCGAGCCGATCCAGGGCGAGGCGGGCATCGTCGTGCCGCCGGCCGACTACCTCCCGGCCGTCCGCGAGATCACCGCGCGCCGCAACGTCCTCTTCATCGCCGACGAGATCCAGTCCGGCCTCGGCCGCACCGGCGCCACCTTCGCCTGCGACCTGGTCGGAGTCGTCCCCGACGTCTACCTGCTCGGCAAGGCGCTCGGCGGCGGCATCGTCCCCGTCTCGGCCGTGGTCGCGGACGCCGATGTGCTCGGCGTTCTGCAGCCGGGCCAGCACGGCTCCACCTTCGGCGGCAACCCGCTCGCCGCGGCCGTCGGCCTCGCGGTCGTCGAGATGCTCGCGACCGGCGAGTACCAGGCCCTCGCCCGCGAGCGCGGCGCCCAGCTGCACGCCCGCCTCGAGGCGCTGATCGGCCGCGGAGTGGTCGCCGTCCGCGGCGCCGGACTCTGGGCCGGCATCGACATCGACCCGGGGCTCGCCTCGGGCCGCGCCGTCTGCGAGGCCCTGATGGCCCGCGGAGTGCTGGCCAAGGACACCCACGGCTCGACGATCCGCCTGGCGCCGCCGCTCGTGGTCACCGCCGCCGAGATCGACTTCGCCGTCGACGAGCTGGAGGCCGTGCTCGAGTCGCTGCGCTGAGGCGCACCGTCCTCCCTCCGCGAGGTGCCGCTCCGGTCCGCGACACGCCGTGTCCGGCGTGCCCGAACGGCATCCCGCGGGAGGGGGAGGGACGTGTTGAGACGGGACGTCTCGATGGCGCGGCAGGCCGTCGCCGCTCTGCGATACTCGCGCGATGAGCACACCTCTCCCGCCGGAGAACACCCCGCACTCGTCGTCGGCGTCGTCGCGTTCCTCGTCGGCCTCGTGCCGGTCTTCGGAGCACTCGTCGGGATCGCCGCCGTCGTCCTGGGCATCCTCGCCCTCCGCCGCGGTCAGTCGAAGGCGATGTCGATCACCGGCGTCGTCCTCGGCGGTCTGGCCGTCCTCGCCTCGCTCCTGACGACGATCGGCTTCGGAGCCGCCGTGAACTCCGCCTCGAGCGACCGCCCGGCGGCCGTGATCGTCGAGTCGTCCGAGCCCACGACCGCTCCCGTCGTGCCGGCCACGGAGGAGGCGGAGGTCGTCGAGACGGCGGAGCCCGCACCCGTCGAGACGGCGGAGCCCGCACCCGTCGAGACGGTCGCCCCTGCCCCGGCGCCTGTCGAGACGGCGGCTGCTGCGCAGGTCTCGCCCGAGTTCGCCTCGGCACTCATCAAGGCGCAGAGCTACTCCGAGATGCTCCACATGAGCAAGGCGGGCCTGTACGGCCAGCTCACCTCCGAGTACGGGGAGCAGTTCTCGCCCGAGGCCGCGCAGTACGCGGTGGACACCGTCTCCGCCGACTGGAACGCCAACGCGCTGGCGAAGGCCAAGGACTACCAGGCCCAGATGGCGATGGCGCCGGAGGCCATCCGCGACCAGCTGACCAGCGAGTACGGGGAGCAGTTCACGAGCGACGAGGCCGACTACGCCATCGCGCACCTGAACGACTAGTCCCACTCGGACCGTCGCGGCACTGCGCGGCCACTGAGCAGGTCCTCCCGGAGCGCGCCGCCGTCCGTCGCCCACGACCCGGGCGACGGAGGGCGGCGGACCACCGGAGCCGGTTCAGGCCAGGACGGCGAGGGTGACGGGGAGCGCCTCGCTCCACCTGCCGGTCAGCCGCTCCTCGCCCTCGAGGAACGGCGGCGCGAGGACCCGCGCGAGGACGAGAGTCAGACCGTCGGCCGAGGTCGTGGTGGTCCGTGCGTCGCTGCGGACGAGCACCGTCGACGGCGGCCCGGACGCTCCGGCGCCTGATCCGCTGCCCTGCACCGTCGCGGTCGGCGGGCGGACGATGCGCTGCCCGTCCTCCTCGAAATGCTGCTCGACCTCCCGGGCGCCGGTGCGGATCGCCGTGGCGAAGGCGGCGATCGCGACGGGGTCGCCGGCACCGTCGTAGACCCAGCGACGACCGAGGACGGTGTGCTCGACGGTCGCGAGGAGATGCGCGTCACCGCCGGCGAGAGGCGAGCCGCGGTAGGTCAGCGGCACTTGGAGCGGCGGCTGCCCGGTCGACTGGACGATCAGCGTCTCCACTCCCACCTCGCCATCGGGGTCGTCGAACCGGTAGGCGCCGAGCAGCGTGAATCCGCCGCCCTCGCACCAGGGCTGCGTCGGCGCCCATGCCTCCACGATCTCGAGCTTCCCGGGGGTGATCGTCGCACGGTGCAGAAGGGCCATGCACCGAGAGTAGAGCCGGCCGATCCGTCCGGAGGAGTGCCCGTCAGCGAGCGGCGCCCGCCGTCGCCGACTCGGGCAGGCTGCTCATCGGGAGCGTGTACTCGCCCTTGAGTGCCGAGATCCAGACGGTGGTCGGGGCGACGGCGGCGAAGTTCGAGTTGAGCAGCGCCATCAGCGTGGTGTGCAGGGAGTGCGCGTCGATGGAGCCGGCGTCGTTCGCGATCGCGATCGCGCCCGTCGCGTCCGAGAGGACCTCGGCGCGGAGCCCGTGCGTCTCGGCCTCGGCGGCCGAGGCGAGGATGCAGTTGTTGGTCATGTAGCCGACGAGGGTGATCGTGTCGACGTCGTGCTCGCGGAGCCAGTCGAGCAGGTCGGTCCCCGCGAAGACCGTGCCGAACTGCTTCGTGACGTTCTTCCAGGAATCCGAGCGGCGCTTCTCGATCTCCGGGTGCAGCGCGAAGGACGGACCCGACGGGTCGAAGATCGGCGCTCCCTCGCCCGCGCTGTGCTGGACGACGGCGATCGGGAGGCCCGCGGCGGCGGCGGAGTCCAGAGCGGCGGCGATCCTCGGCAGCGACTGCGCGTGCGGCGGGTACTGGATCTCGAGCGGACCGCTGAAGTACTCCTGCTGCACGTCGACGAGGATCAGTGCGCGGCGCGGTGTGGTCATGAGGGGCTCCCATCGGTGGCGGACGTCCCCGATCCTCCCGCTCGGGGCTGGGAGCGGCGGTCAGCCACGCGGCCCGCGACCCGGTCGTGGGCGCAGGCCCACACCTCCTCGTGCTCGAGCGGAGTGAGGACGCCGGCGTCGAGCAGCAGGTCGGCCCGCCGCAGCGCGGCCGCGATCGCCGCCTGCTCGGCGACGGCGGGGGAGTCGACGTCCGCGATCACGAGCCGACGGGCGCAGGCCCGGCGGAGGCGGCGGGTCGAGCGGGCCGAGAGGAGCAGGAGCGACGCGGTCGGCAGGGCGAGCGCGGCCAGCAGGAGGAGCGGCAGCCGGTCGAGCGCGAGCGTCCCGACGGCGCCGGCGGCCGTCACGGCCACGACCAGCTGCGGACCGGCCGCGTGCAGGTGGAGGCGCCTCCGCTCCTCGACGGAGGTGCCGGGCGCGAAGACGACGAGCTCGCTCCGGACGACGCCGTACCGGCTCGCGCCGACGGTGTGGCGGCCCCAGCGGGGGCCGGCGTCGAAGAGGCGGAGGAGCAGGTGCACGAGCGCCATCGTCGCCCCGCGACGGCGGGTGGGAGGGGATCCTGACGGAACGCGGACGCGTACCGGGCCGATCCGCACGGTCCGCTCGCGCGACGCTCACGACCCCCTCACGACGCGGGATCGCGCGTCGACGTCCCTCCCCAGCCGATTACCCGTGAGGAAAGCGTGAGGATCCGCTCATTCCGGGCGGGCGCGCTCCTCACGGCGAGTAGAAACATCCAGTGACCTCTTCCGTCGTCCGTGGCGACCCCGACGCCCTCGAACCCTCCCCCCTCTCCTCCGCGCGCGCGGGCGGGGTGAAGGCGTGGCTCCTCGAGGGCCTCCGCGACGACTCCGGAGCGCACCCCGGCCCCCACGCGGCCACCGGCAGGACGCACTCGTGGTGGCGCGTCATGTGCCTCACCGGCGTCGACTACTTCTCGACCCTCGGCTACCAGCCGGCCATCGCGGCGCTCGCCGCGGGCCTCGTCTCTCCGCTCGCGACGATCGTCCTGGTGGTGCTGACCCTCCTCGGCGCGCTCCCCGTCTACCGCCGCGTGGCCCGCGAGAGCTTCCGCGGCGAGGGGTCGATCGCGATGCTCGAGCGCCTGCTGCCCTGGTGGGGCGGCAAGCTCTTCGTGCTCGTGCTGCTGGGGTTCGCGGCCACCGACTTCATGATCACGATCACCCTCTCGGCGGCCGACGCGACGGCGCACGCGGTCGAGAACCCGTTCGCCCCCGCCTGGTTCCACGGGGCGGAGGTGCCGCTCACGCTGGGGCTGATCGCCCTGCTGGGGATCGTGTTCCTGCGCGGGTTCCGCGAGGCCATCTCGATCGCGGTCGTGCTCGTGGCCGTGTTCCTCCTGCTCAACGCGATCGTGATCGCCGTGGCGATCGGGCACGTGGCCGAGAACCCCGTCGTCATCGGCGACTGGTGGTCGGCGCTCACGACCCAGCACGGGAATCCGCTGATCATGGTCGGCATCGCGCTCATCGTGTTCCCCAAGCTCGCGCTCGGGCTCTCCGGCTTCGAGACCGGGGTCGCGGTCATGCCGCAGATCCGCGGCGACGCGGGCGACACCGAGGACGCCCCCGTCGGCCGCATCCGCGGGGCGAAGCGGCTGCTCATCACCGCCGCCGTCACGATGTCGGCGTTCCTCATCACCTCGAGCTTCGTCACCACGCTGCTCATCCCGCAGGCGCAGTTCCAGCCGGGCGGCGAGGCCAACGGCCGCGCGCTGGCCTACCTCGCGCACGAGTACCTCGGCGAGGGCTTCGGCACGGTCTACGACGTCGCGACGATCTGCATCCTCTGGTTCGCGGGCGCCTCCGCGCTGGCCGGCCTGCTCAACATCGTCCCGCGCTACCTGCCCCGCTACGGCATGGCTCCGCAGTGGGCCGGCGCCGTCCGTCCGCTCGTGCTGGTCTTCACCGTCGTCGCCTTCGTCATCACGATCCTCTTCCGCGCCGACGTCGACGCGCAGGGCGGGGCCTACGCGACCGGCGTGCTGGTGCTGATCACCTCCGCGTCCGTCGCCGTGTTCCTCTCGGCGAAGCGCAGGAAGCAGCGCAAGCGCGCCGTGGGCTTCGCGGTCATCGCGCTGGTCTTCGTCTACACGACGGTCGTGAACGTGGTCGAGAGGCCCGACGGCGTGAGGATCGCGGCGGTCTTCATCGTCGGCATCCTCGCGGTCTCGCTCGTCTCGCGGGTGCACCGCTCGTTCCAGCTGCGCGCCACCTCCGTGGTGTTCGACGCCGCCGCGATCGACTTCCTCACCACGGACGCCGACGACTACGGCGTGATCCGCATCCTCGCGAACGAGCCCGACGACGGTTCCGAGGCGGAGTACCGGGACAAGCTGGCGGAGGAGCAGCGCGACAGCAACCTGCCGATGCGCGGCCCGGTGCTCTTCCTCGAGGTGCACACCACCGACTCCTCCGACTTCGAGGAGGACCTGGTCGTGCAGGGCCGCGTCTGCCACGGCTTCCGCGTGCTGACGGTGACCAGCGGCAACATCCCGAACACCATCGCCACGGTGCTGCTCGAGATCCGCGACTTCACCGGCGTGATCCCGGACGTCTACTTCGAGTGGACCGAGGGCGGCCCCATCTCGAACATGTTCCGCTTCCTCATCACCGGCACCGGCGAGGTCGCCCCCGTCACCCGCGAGGTCCTCCGCCGCGCGGAGTCCCGCCGCGACCGCCGGCCGGGCGTGCACGTGGGCTGACGCCTGCTGCGCGGCCGGGGCGTGGCGGCGCCGAGGTGCCGCTCCTGCTGCGGGATGCCGCCGAGACGCCGCTCCGTCATCGAGACACCGCTGCAGGAGCGGTGCGTCGGCGGAGGAGGCGGCGTCCCGGCGCGCGGCGGCCCCGTAGCGTGGGCGCGGGCACCCGTCGGGGCGCCGACACCGACGAACGGACGACGATGACCCTCGAGGACCAGCGCGCGCACATCCTGACCGGCGCCGTGTACGACGACATGACCCCCGAGCTGGTCGCCGCGCGCGAGCGGGCGGTCCTCGCCTCGAACGCGTACAACGCGAGCTTCGGGCGTCCCCCGGTCGAGCGGGAGGCTCTGCTCCGCGAGCTCGTCGCCTCGGTGGGCGCGGACGCGCACCTCGAGCCGACGTTCCGGTGCGAGTTCGGGTTCAACATCACGATCGGCGACCGCTTCTACGCGAACTTCGACTGCATCCTGCTCGACGGCGCCCCCATCACGATCGGCGACGACGTGCTGTTCGGCCCGCGCGTCTCGATCTACACGTCGAACCACGCCCTCGACCCGGCCGAGCGCGCCGCCGGCGCCTGCACCGCGAAGCCGGTCGTCGTCGGCGACGGCGTCTGGATCGGCGGCGGCGTCACGATCAACCAGGGCGTCACCATCGGCGACGGGGCCGTGATCGGCTCGGGCAGCGTCGTCACCCGCGACGTTCCTCCGCTCACCATCGCGGCCGGCGTCCCCGCCCGCGTCCTCCGCTCGATCACCCCCGACGACCGGACCGGCTACCGCCCGGCCCACTGACGGCGGCCCACGCCGGCCCCGAGACGCCGGCTCCGAGACGCCTCGGAACGGCTCCCGGCCTCGCGGCGATCCGCCCTCAGGACTTCACGGTCGACAGAGGCTCGGTGATGCTCTCGAGGCTGCGGCGCTCGGCGTCGACGCCGAAGATCAGGGCGATCACGCCGCCGAGGATCATCACGGCGGCGCCGACGAAGTAGCCGATCGTCAGCGGGCCGCGGTCGCTGCCGTCGCCGATCAGGGCGCCGTAGAGGGCGGGGGCGACCGCTCCGGCGATCTGGCCGAGGGTGAAGAAGTACGAGATCGCCTGGCTGCGCAGCTCGAGGGGGAAGATCTCGCTCACGGTGAGGTAGGCGCTCGAGGCTCCGGCGGAGGCGAAGAAGAACGACACGCACCAGAGGATCGTCTGCGTGGTCGCGGTCAGGACGTCCATGCTGAAGAGGACCGCCGAGACGGCCAGGACCGCTCCCGAGACGCCGTAGGTGAGGAAGATCATCTTCCGCCGGCCCCACACGTCGAACAGGTGGCCGAGCACCAGCGGCCCGACGAGGTTGCCGATCGCGAACGGGAAGAAGAAGTACGAGATCGCGCTCTGCTCGACTCCGTAGAAGTTCTCGAGCACCAGCGCGTAGGTGAAGAAGATCGCGTTGTAGAGGAACGACTGGGTGATCATCATCGTCGCGCCCACCAGCGTCCGCTTCGGGTACTGCCGCAGCAGCACCCGGGCGATGGTGCGGAAGGGGATGCTCTCCGTCGCCTTCACGGTGATCGCCTTCGCGTCGTCGACCGGCTCGAGCACGCCGCCCTCCGCCTCCACTCGGCGCTCGATCTCGTCGACGGTGCGCTCCGCCTCCTCCTCGCGGCCGTGCGTCATCAGCCAGCGGGGGCTCTCGGGGATGTGGCGGCGGAGGTAGATGATCGCCAGGCCGAGGATCGGGCCGAGGAAGAAGCCGAGGCGCCAGCCGACGTTCTCGGCGAAGAGCGCGTCGTTCAGGAAGAACAGGTTGGCCGCGGAGCCCAGAGCCGCGCCGCCCCAGTACGTGCCGTTGATCGCGATGTCGACGCGGCCGCGGTACTTGGAGGGGATGAGCTCGTCGATCGCGGAGTTGATCGCCGCGTACTCGCCGCCGATCCCCATGCCCGCGAAGAAGCGGAACACGGCGAGGAAGACGTAGTTCGGCGCGAGCCCCGCCAGGCCGCTGGCGACCAGGTAGATGACGAGCGTCAGGATGAACAGCTTGCGCCGCCCGAGCTTGTCGCTCAGCCGCCCGAAGATCAGGGCGCCCGCGATCTGGCCGCACAGGTAGATCGTGCCGAGCAGGCCGACCTCGAAGGCCGAGAGCCCGAACTCCTTCGCGAAGCCGGCGGAGGCGACGATCTGGATCTCGAGTCCGTCCAGCACCCACGAGAAGCCGAGGCCGACGACGATCGACCAGTGGAAGCGGGTCCAGGGGAGCCTGTCGATGCGGGCGGGCACGAGGCTCCGGACCGGGCCGCGCGGACTGGTGGATGTCGACATGGCGAGCGCCTTCCTGTCGCCCCGGCGTCGTTGCGGAGGAACGCTGTCCCGAGCGCGGCGAGACGACACTAGACCCGCCGGCGGCTCCATATCGCCGGGCTATTCACCCCTTGTCAGGGACCGCCGAGCGGGTGTATCCCGGGGATCGGTGCCCGCCGGAGGCGGAGCGCGGCGCGGAGCTCATCGGCCCGGATCCGGAGCGAGGCGCGGTGGACGCGAGCCCGGATCCGTCCCGCGAGGCCTGACACCGCCCGCCTCCTCGGCCTAGCGTGGAGGCATGATCGACGCGACGCCCGCGGGCACCCCCACCTACGTCCTCAGCGAGGGGCCCGTCTGGGATCCGGACACCGCCCGACTCACCTGGGTCGACATCGAGGCCGGCGCGGTCCTGTCCGCCCCCGTCACCGCGGAGGGGATCGGAGCGATCTCGCGCACCGACGTCGGCGAGCAGGTCGGCGCCGCGCTGCCCCTGGGCGACGGGCGGACGCTCGTCGCGCTGACCCGGCGGCTCGCGATCCTGGAGGTCGACGGCTCCCTCACGCGCGGCTCCGAGCTGCTGCCGGAGGGGCACCGCTTCAACGACGGCACGATCGACCCGCAGGGGCGCCTCCTGGTCGGCTCGCTGACCCTCGGCGAGTCGGCCGGCGACGACGTCCTGCTGCGCATCGAGCACGACGGATCCGTCACCGTGCTCGACGACGACCTGCGGCTCTCGAACGGACTCGGCTTCTCGCCGGACGGCTCTGTGCTGTACTCGGCCGACACCGAGTCGGGCGTGATCCACCGCCGCTCCTACGCGGACGCCGAGCACGGCCCGCGCGAGCCGTTCGTCGAGCTCGAGGAGGGCGTGTTCGCCGACGGACTGACCGTGGACGCCGACGGCCGCGTGTGGGTCGCGGTCTGGGGCGGGAGCGGCGTCCGGGTGTTCGAGGCCGACGGCAGCCCGGTCGAGGGCGAGGGCATCAGGATCGACGCCCCGCACTCCTCCAGCATCGCCTTCGCGGGCGAGGACCTGGACATCGCGGTCGTCACCTCCGCCTCGCGCGACCTCTCGGCGGACGAGCGGGCGCGTCATCCGCACGGCGGCGGACTGTGGATCGCGCAGCCCGGAGCCCGCGGCCGCGCCGCCACGCGCTGGGTGGAGGGCCCTCTGCCCTAGCCGCGGCCGGTCGCCCGTCAGGCGGCGGGCGCCGTCGGCGGGCTCGACTCCGACGCGGGCTGCGGCACGAGGGTCAGCCGCGAGATGCGGTAGCGGTCCGTCTCGGCCACGCGGAGCAGGTGGTCGCCGACGAGGACGGAGTCGCCCACCACGGCCACACGGCCGATCCGGTCGAGGACGAATCCGCCGACCGTCTCGTACGGGCCCTCGGGCAGCTCGATGCCCAGCTGCTCCGCCAGGTCCTCGAGGATCATCCCGCCGTCGACGTCGTGCAGCTGCTCGGCCGCCTTCGCGTCGACCGCCTGGCGGGCGCCGTCGTACTCGTCGTAGATCTCGCCGACGAGCTCCTCGAGCAGGTCCTCCAGCGTGATGATGCCGTCGGTTCCCCCGTACTCGTCGATGACGACGGCGATCTGGTGGCCGTCCTGGCGCATGGTGCGCAGGGCCGCGAGCACCTTCGTCGTGCCGGGGACCGCGAGGATCGGGCGGGTGATGTCTGCGACGCTGCTCGCGGTGCCGGCGCGGCCCGCCTCCGGGAACGCGGACATCAGGTCGCGCACGTGGACGAAGCCGAGCACGTCGTCGAAGTCGTCGCCGACCACCGGGTAGCGCGAGTGCGGCTGGTCGAGGACCGCCGCGTAGCCCTCGGCCACGCTGAGCGCGCCGCGGAGGAAGTCGACGTCCGGGCGCGGGCGCATCACCTCGGCGACGCGGCGGTCGTCCGCGCGGAAGATGTCGGTGAGCAGCCGGCGGCTGTCCTCGTGGATCTCGGTGTTGCTGGAGATCATGTCGCGCACCTCGTCGGCCGAGACGCTCTCGCCCTTCTCGCGCGGGTCGGCGCCGAGGAGGCGGACGACGGCGTCGGTCGAGACGGACAGCAGCCAGATCACGGGGCGCATCAGGCGCGCGAGGGCGTTGAGCGGGGGCGCGAGGGCCTTGGTGAACGCGACGGACTTCTGCATCGCCAGGCGCTTGGGGACCAGCTCGCCCAGCACCAGGGAGAGGTACGCGATGACGAGGGTCATCAGGATCAGGGCGACGGTCGAGGCGGCGGAGGCCGAGAGGCCGAGCGACTGCAGCGGCGGCACGAGGTCGGGCGCGATGGTCGAGGCGCCGTACGCCGAGGAGAAGAAGCCGGCGAGCGTGACGCCGATCTGGACCGCGGAGAGGAACGTGTTGGGGTTGCGGACGAGCTCGGCGATGCGCCGGCCGCGCTCGCTTCCGGCCTCGATCGCGCGGACCTGGCTCTCGCGGAGGCTGACGATGGCCATCTCGGTGCCCGCGAAGACGCCTCCGAGGAGGACGAACAGCACGACGAGGCCGATGTTGAGGAGGGTGTCGAGATCCACGCCGACCAGAGTAGGGATGCCGGCCGTGAGAACGCCTCGTGGACTCTCAGGGAGCGGGTCGGGCGGAACGACGCCCCCGCCCGCCCGCTCAGGACGCGTCGGCCGGGCGCACGCCGATCGTGAGGATGAGGTTCGCGTAGATGCGGCGGTCGCCCGAGGCGATGGTGAGCGCGACGTCGGGGGTGCGCGCCTCGGCGTAGAAGGCGTGCCGCTCGAGCGAGGTGAAGGGGACGCCGTCGAGGGACCGGCGGAAGGAGTCCTGCGCGGGGACGTCGATGCCGGGCGCGGGGGTCATGACCGTCGCCTCCTCGACGACGATCGCCGAGAGCAGGGCGTCGAGGATCTCGTCGACGGTCAGCCTGTCGGGCCGGAGGTTCAGGTGCACCAGGGCGGAGTTCGGTCCGAGCGTGGTGCCGACGGGGTAGTTGCCGTCGGCGATGAGGACGCGGGAGCCGTGGCCGGCGCGGGCGAGCGCGTGCAGGATCTCGGGGTGGAGGAGGGTCGTGGTCAGCAAGAGGAGCTCCTAGAGGTCGTGGAGGTGGGCGACGGACGAGCCGGCGAGCAGGCGGCCGGGGAGCCTCCGCTCCTGGGGACCGGGCTGCTCCGCCCCGGAGTCGAGGCGGAGGCGGACGAGGGCGGCGGCCTCGGCGGCGATCGCCGCCGTCGGCTGAGCGATCGTGGTCAGGTGCGGGCGGACCACGCGGGCCAGCTCGACGTTGTCGAAGCCGACGACGGAGAGGTCCGTCGGCACGCGCAGTCCGGAGTCGCCGAGGGCGATCAGGGCGCCGACCGTCAGCTCGCGGTTGCTTGCGAACAGGGCGGTCGGCCGGGGGCTCAGAGCGAGGACCCGCTCGACGGCGGCGACCCCGCTCTCGACCGTCAGCGGGCCGCGCACCACGGCGTCGGCGGCGGGGTGGACGCCGCGCTCGGCCAGGGCGGCGAGGAAGCCGGCCGTCCGCTCCCGGGTGGAGGACACTCCGTCCTCCCCGCCGAGCACCGCGATCGAGCGGTGACCGTGGTCGAGGAGGTGGCGGGCGGCGGAGGCGCCGGCGCCCGCGTTGTCGAGCGCGACGCGATCGGTGACCAGTGCGTCGTCGATCCAGTCGACGGCCACCACGGGGGTGCCCTGCTCGGAGGCGCGGCGCAGCGCGTCGACGTCGCCCGCGGACGGCACCGCCACGATCCCGTCGACCATCTTCTCGAGCAGCAGGTCGACCGCGGCTCCCGGCTCGGGGCGGCTCACGCCGACCAGCACGCCGATGCCCTCCTCGCGCAGGGCCCGCTCGAGGCCCGCGATGATCGAGAGGTGGAACTCGTTGTCGAGGGCGGGCAGCAGCACCCCGACCGTGCGGGAGCGCCGCGAGCGCAGGCCTCGAGCGAAGCCGTTGACCCGGAAGCCGACCTCGGCGGCCGCCGCCTCGATCGCCGCCCGGTTCTCGGGGCGCACGGGGAGCCTGTTGTAGTGCTTCGAGATGGTCGAGAGCGAGAGGCCGGTCAGCCGCTGCAGGTCCTTGTAGGTGGCCACGTCACAGGGTGGCGCGGGGCGAGCCGTAGCCGCTCCAGCCCGGGATCGTGCCGTCGGCGTCCCACAGGTCGAGCCAGCCGGAGCTGCCGGGCCAGAGGAAGACCTGGCCCTTGATCAGCCGGTTGTTGCGCTCGGCGCCGCGCAGCGCCTCCTGCTCCTCGGCCGTGAGCACCAGGGAGGCGGCGGCCAGGTTCGCCTCGATCTGCTCCGGCTTCACCGCGAACGGGATCGGGATCTGGCCGCGGTTCACCGCCCAGGCGAGGCACACGACGGCCGGATGCACGCCCCGCTCCTCGGCGATCGCCCGCACCGCGGGGTGCTCGATGTCGACGATGTCGCCCTCCACCCGATCGCGCTTCGGCCGCGACGGCGAGCCCAGCGGCGAGTAGCCGATCGGCTGGATGCGGTGGTCGAGGCAGAAGCGGAACAGCTCCGGCTGCTGGAAGCAGGGGTGCAGCTCCATCTCGTTCAGCTGCGGAGCGACGCGGACGTCGGCGAGGATCCGCTCGAGCTTGGGGATCGTGACGTTGGAGGTGCCGAGGTGCCGGACGAGGCCCCGGTCGACCATGCTCTCGAGCGCGCGCCAGGTCTCGAGGAACGCCTCGTGGACGTAGGGGCGGGCGTGCGGATCGCGCGCGTCGGTCTCGGCGTGCGGCGGGTGGTGGTTCGGGAAGGGCCAGTGCACGAAGACGGCGTCGAGCACGTCGAGGCCGAGGTCGGCGAGCGAGCGCTCGACGGAGGCGACGGCCGCCGCGGGCTCGTGCGCGTCGTTCCAGATCTTCGACATGACGAAGAGCTCGTCGCGGTCGACTCCGGAGTCGGCGATCGCCCGGCCGACGCGCGGCTCGTTGCCGTAGACGGTGGCGCAGTCGAGGAGGCGGAAACCGGCGCGGAGGGAGTGCTCGACCGCGAGGCCGACGGTCTCGGCGTCGTAGCGGTCGGAGCCGAACGTCCCGGCGCCGATCGCGGGGATGCGGCTGCCGCTCGCGAGGACGCGGTGGCTCGGCGGAGTGGGGGCCATGCGGATACTCCTGGTGCGGCGGCGGGGGCGAAACGTTGCGCTTCACGGTAGGTGGGGGAGGGTAGCGGCGTCAACGATGCGGTGGATCGATGTGCGTAACGTTTCGTGCGGTGGGTGCTTTCATCCTCCGTTCCTGCCCCGCCCCCCTCGAGAGTCCAGTAGTTGTCGCACTCGTGCGCGACTGCGACGACTCCTGGACTGTCGAGAAGAGCCCCGCCCCTCCGCTCAGACCAGCCGGCGCGACTCCTCCGTGACCACGCGGAACCAGCGCGCGCCGTAGCCGTCGAGGGGCACCGACACGGCGCCGTCCTCGCCGAGCGGGAGCGACTCGCCGCCGAGGGAGTCGACCAGCCGCGCCCCGGCGGGGGTGTCGGGGAGCGTCAGGTGCGCCGTGCGCGGGTTCGACGCCAGGTTGTGCACCGCGACGGTCGTGCCGGTCGACGCGGACATCCGGTGCGCGAGCACGCTCGGCTCGTCGCAGGGGAGGTGCGTGTACTCGCCCCAGCCGATCTCCGGCGACCGCCGGTACAGCCAGGCGAGGCCCTTCACGTGGGACAGGAGGGAGTCCGGATCCTGGAGCTGCGCGGCCGCGTTCACGTGCTCGGGTCCGAAGCCGCCGCCGGGAGGGGCGGCGATCAGGTCGGAGGCGTCGGCGCGCGAGAAACCGCCGTTGGCGGCGCTGCTCCACTGCATCGGGGTCCGCACGGCGCTCCGGCCCGGGATGTCGGCGTTCTCGCCCATCCCGATCTCCTCGCCGTAGTAGAGCACCGGGGTCCCGGGCAGCGAGAACACCAGGCTGTGGACCAGGCGGACGCGGCGCGGGTCGCCGTCGACCATCGGCGGGAGGCGGCGGACGATGCCGCGCCCGTGGATCCGCTGCGACTGCTCCGGAGCGAACGCCGCGAAGACCTCGTCGCGCTCGTCGTCGCTCAGCTGGTCGAGGGTGAGCTCGTCGTGGTTGCGCGCGAAGTTCGCCCACTGGCTGCCGACGGAGATCTCGGGGCGGCTCGCGAGCGCCTCGACGAGCGGCGCCGCCTCCTCCCGGGCCAGCGCGAGGTAGAGGCGCTGGTTGCCGATGAAGTCGAACTGCATCGACAGCTCGTCCGCGTCCTCGCCGCCGAAGAAGCCGAGCTGCTCCTCGCGGGTCACGTTGACCTCGCCCAGCAGCATCGCCTCGCCGGAGCGCCGCGAGACGAAGCGGCGAAGCAGGCGCAGCCACTCGTGCTCGTCGCGTTCGCCGGGCTCGATCAGGTAGGGCACCGCGTCGACCCGGAAGCCGTCGACGCCCAGCTGCAGCCAGAACCCGATGAGCTTCGCGATCTCGTCGCGCACGGCCGGGTTCTCGGTGTTGAGGTCGGGCTGGTGCCGGTAGAAGTGGTGCAGGTAGTACTGGCCCGCCTCCTCGTCGCGGAACCAGACGCCGTCCTCCGCGTCCGGGAACACGTTCGCGGGCTGATCGGCGGGCGGCTCGTCGCGCCAGACGTAGTAGTCGCGGTACGGGCTGTCGGGGGAGGAGCGGGCGGCCTGGAACCAGGGGTGCTGGTCCGAGGTGTGGTTGACGACGAGGTCGACGATCACGCGCATCCCGCGGTCGTGGGCGGTCCGGATCACCTCGACGACGTCGCCGTGATGCCCGAAGCGCTCGTCCACTCCGTAGAAGTCGCTGATGTCGTAGCCGTTGTCGCGGCCGGGGGACCGGTAGAACGGCGCGAGCCAGAGGCAGCTGACGCCGAGCTCGGCCAGGTAGTCGATCCGGTGGACGAGGCCCTCGAGGTCGCCGACGCCGTCGTCGTCCCAGTCCATGAACGTCTTCACGTCGAGGTTGTAGAAGACGGCGGTGCGCCACCACAGGTCGCTCGTGTCGGTGACCCTCATGCGCGGGGCTCCGGGCGGGAGGAGGCGGAGGGTGCGGGGGTGAGTGGCGCACCGCCGACTTCTACAACCTCGACGTGAAG